>JBGATY010000027.1:0-26053 GCA_044228955.1 Planctomycetota bacterium
ACCCCCTGCCCCCGATTTGCCCCCCCGGGCCCCCCGGGGGCCGGTGTCGGCCCGGGGTGCCCCCCGGGGTTCTACCAAGAAGAGGGTACGGACGGGGCGCGAAGGGGGCGTCGTGCCGGACTGGAAGCGTTGATTGGGGGGATGCGGGTTTGCGTGACGTGCTCAGCGCCTTGTTGCGCGTTCCACGGCCGTTGCGATCCGCTCTGTGAGCATCTTCGGCGTCAGTCGGCCGGTGAACGTGTTCTGTTGGCTGACGTGGTAGCAGGCGACGAGCGTACGTTGGCCGATCGTGAGTTCGGCTTCGTGCGCGAACTTGGGCCGCGGACGTGGAAGTGTCTCACCGCGCCGCTCGATCAACCTGAGCGCGCTGTTCCACGCGATGCCGCCGAGACACACGATCACCTTGACACGCTCGAGCGCATTCCATTCGTCGTCCAAGTGCTCGGCGCAGCGCTCCAACTCCTCCACCGCCGGTTTGTTCGCCGGCGGTGCGCAACGCAGCGACGCGCTGATCCACACATCGCGCAACACGAGGCCGTCCTGGCGCGACACGGAAGTTGGCTGGTTCGCGAGCCCGGCGCGGTGCAAACCCGCGTAGAGGAAATCCCCCGATCGATCACCCGTGAACATGCGGCCCGTACGATTCGCGCCGTGCGCGGCGGGCGCGAGGCCGAGAATCCAGATGCGCGCCTTCGGATCGCCGAATCCGCTGACCGGCTTGCCCCAGTATTCCTCGTGCGCGAACGATTTGCGCTTCGTGGACGCCACAC
Organism: Planctomycetota bacterium; assembly: GCA_044228955.1. Lineage (GTDB taxonomy): Bacteria > Planctomycetota > UBA1135 > UBA1135 > JAEUIA01. The sequence continues at coordinate 771 of JBGATY010000027.1, forward strand.
CAGCGCAATACGCGCGCAGACTCGGACAGCGCTCGCACGACTCGATCCGGCGCGCGAGACGTTCGAGTTCGAGCGCGCTCATTCCCCGAGCATTCTCAACCGACGACACGCCTCCTGAAGCACGTCGTCTTCCTTCGCGTAGCAGACGCGCACGAAGCGCTCGCCGCTCGTTCGATCCTGGAAGAAGGACGTCCCGGGGATGACGGCGACGCCCGTGCGCTCGAGTATCGCGAGCGCCGCTTCGCGCGAGGTGTCGAAGCCCAGGTTCGAGACGTCGGCGAGCACGTAGTAGGCGCCCTCGGGCTCGATCGGATCGAGGCCGGCGTCGTACAGGGCGTCGCAGGTCCACTCGCGCTTCTTCTCGAACTCCTGCCGCAAGCCGTCGAAATAGCTCGACGGCGCGGAGAATCCGGCGGCGACGCCGTGTTGGAGCGGCGTCGGCGCGCAGATGAAGAACAGATCGTGGACCAGGGCGATCCTCCTCGAGACGTCTTCGCGAGCGACGGCGTAGCCGAGGCGCCAGCCGGTGATCGAGAACGTCTTCGAGAGTCCCATGATCGTGACCGTGCGCTCGGAGAGGCCGCCTACCGTCGCCGGTGAAACGTGCTCGCGCCCGTCGTAGCGGATGTACTCGTAGATCTCGTCGGTGATCACCCACAGGTCGTGCTCGTGCGCGACGCGCGCCAGCACCTCGAGTTCCCCCCGGTCGAACATGCGCCCCGACGGATTCGACGGCGAGCACACGACGATCGCGCGCGTGTTGGGGCGGATCGCGGCGCGCAGGCGCGCCTCGTCCAGCCTGAACCCAGGAGCCGCGAGGGTCACGAACTGCGGTTCGAGCCCGGCGACGAGCGCCGTGTTCAAGTGATAGCCGTAGTAGGGCTCGAAGAGCAGGATCCCGTCGCCCGGATCGAGCAGCGCGAACAGCGCCGACGCATACGCGCCGCTCGAGCCGGCCGTGACCACGATCTCGCTCATCGGGTTGGCGCGAATGCCGTTGTCGCGCTCGAGCTTGCCGGCGATCGCGCGCCGCAGCGGTTCGATGCCCTCCGCGAACGAATAGGTGCTCTTCCCCGCTCGGATCGCCTCGATCGCGCCGTCGCGCACGAGCGCCGGAGTCACGAGATCGCAGATTCCCTGTCCGAGGTTGATGCCGCCGACGCGTTCGCACTCGCGCGTCATGCGGCGGATGTCGGATTGGACGAGATCTTGCAGGCGGCGGGCGGCTCCGGGCATGCGCCGAATCCTACTGCACGGGCAATCCCTTGCCTCGCGCCGAGCGTTCCGGTATTCGGCGTCCGTGGAACCTCCCGCACCGTCCTATCGTGCTGCGCTCTCGGCGCGCGTCGCGTGGGCGGGCTGTGTCCGGGTCCGGCTCGACGTCCCGGACCGCGCCATGGACTGCACGCGGTACGCGAGCGGCGACGCGCGCGATCCGGCGCTCGTGACGGGCCTTTGCTCCGCTGCAGCGCCGGCGCTGTCCGCGATGTCTCGAGCACGAACGTGGCCGTGAACCTCTTCGTATCGAGCATGCGCAGCGACGAGATCGGCGCGTGTGCTCGCATCCTCGGGCAGTCTTTCGAGCGCGATTCGACGCGCGCACTCTCCTGCAGCGGGGAATCCGACGTCCTGGTGGTGCACGAAGACGGAGTTCCGCGCGGTCTCGTGGTCGTGCGCGACCGTCGCGCGGGCTTCGGAGGCCGATTCGTGCGCGCCACCTGTCTCTCCAGCCTGTGCATCGAGCCGCGCTCGCGCGCCCGCGGACTCGCGTCGGCCCTGCTCGAGCACGTCCTCGGCGCCGCCCACGCGCGCGGGATCGGCGTGGCCGTGTTGATCCCGCGCGGCGAGGCCCTGTACCTGCGCCACGGGTTCGCCCGCGGCGGCCCACGCTTCGCGGCTGAGTTCGAGCTCACAGGCGGTCTCGCCGCGGCCGGAACCGAACGCGTGCGCGAGTTCGAGCGTTCCGACGAGACAGCGTGGCTCGCGCTCGCCGAGGGACACGCGCGCGACGGGACGAGCATCGTCGTTCCGACGCCCGCTGATCGCGCGCGGCGAGCGCGAGCACCGCGCCGCGCGTACGTCCTCGAACGCGCTGGCCGCGTCGTCGGCTCGATCACCCTGTCGCAACGACTCGAGCAAGGCCGCCTGACGCTGTACGTGCACGAACTCCTGGCGCTGGACGCGCTTGCCGCGCAACGCGCGTGGGCCTTCGTGACGAGCATGTCCCCCGCTGCGCCCCGCGTGCGCTGGCGGGCCGCGCCGACCGATCCGCTCTCGGAGGTCCCGCACGCGGCTCGCGCCGGGTTCGAGGTGCGCGGCTCGTGGATGCTGCGCGTCGTCGACGCGCGCGCGGCCCTGACTTCGCGGGGCTTCGTTCGCGGGCTGCACGCCGAGTTCGAGTTCGCGCTCCGCGATTCGCTCATCCCCGCCAACGAGGGCCGGTTCGTGCTGTCGATCCAGGACGGCGGCGCGTCGATCCGCGAGGGCGGAGGCGGCCTCGTCCGGTGCGACATCGCCACCCTGGCGAGTCTCTTCGCTTCCGCGCGCTCGGCCACGGAGCTCGCGGCCGAAGGCCAGCTCGCCGCCGATGCGGCGACGATCCGCGCGCTCGATGCGGCCTTCGTGCTCGGAAGGTGCTCGTTGCAGTCGCTGCCTTGAGCGCGAGCCCGGTAAGCTCTGTCCCGTGATCATCGCCCTCATCCTCGCTCTCGCGGCCCTGCCCTCGGCCGAATTGCGGCAGGTCGCGCGTCTCGAGCTGGCCGCGCCGCGCATGAGCCCCTTCGTGTTGCGCGCCTGCGTGCCGGTCGAAAAGGGCGTCTTTCCGCGCGCCGACGGGCGCTCGCCGTTCCTCGTGCGCATGCCCGGAGAACAGGGGCCGATGCTGCGCGCACAGGCCGAAACCGTCTCGCGCTATCCGAACGGGGACGCGGACGTCGTCGAGATCATCGTGCCCGGACAGATCGACGAATCGATCCGCGCCGGAGCCCGCATCAGCTGCGGACTGTTCCTCGACGACGGCGGCGACGAACCCGTGACGCACGCGCCGCCGGTCTCCGAACGCGTCGCCGGACTCCTCGATCCGACCGCTCGCGGACGGGTCGCGGTGCGCACGCACGACGTGTTCGGCAACGCCTACATCGCCGAACTCGTGGGCAATCCAGACGGCTACGGGAAGGGCTCCTTGCGCGCCGGAAAGAGCGGCGCCCATCTCGCCGAGGAGCGTGCCTACGCGACCCTGGAACCCGCGCCGAACCAGGGGAAGGAGGGCCCTCCGCTCCCGCACCTGATGGGCGTGCACGCCTACTGGACAAGGACCGCCGTCGACGACGTCGTGCTCCTGTCGCTGCGCGTCCACAACGGCGCGATCGCCGGCAATCGCGCGGCGACACCGCTCGAAGCTCCGCTCGGCATCGTCTACTGGACGAGCCTCGAACTCGTCACGCCCAAGGACTGGAACGTCGTGCCCGAGGTCCTCGATCCGTTCTTCGGTCCCTCGCGCGTCGAGGGCGACGTGCGCATCACGCAGATCGTGAAGCCCAATTCCGACGGATCGCTGCACATGATGGGGCCACAGGCCCAGTTCGAGCGACGTTTCGCGCTCGTCCCCGTCGGCATGGAGAGCGCGGGCAGGAGCCGCCTCGCCTTCGACGGCTGGGCTTTCCCCTCCCGCGCCGAGTACCTGTGGTCGTGGTCGAACACGAAGACGGCCCGCTACTTCCCACAGCGCACCGTACTGGCATCGATCGACTTCCTGAAACGCGCCGGACAGGTCGGGAAGGCCGCCGCGCGGGCGATCGACGCAGCCACGCTCGCCGAACAGAAGGCCGCGCTCGAGACCGGCACGGCTCGCGGCTGGTACGTGCTCTCGCCGGTCATGGGCTGGGCGCATCCGTGGTTCACCCAGGAGCAGGGCGGCGTGGGCGGCGAGGGCATCGCCACGATCGAGGCGCACTACACCGCGCAGGGTGCGTCGCAGGACGGACTCGCGTCGCTGTCGCTCGGGCACCGGATGAACGTGTGCCGCCAACCCGAGGCGACTTACGACGCGGAGGGCGAAATCGTCGGCTACCACCGGTGGCTCACGAAAGACGGGGTGATCCCCTTCGACTACCGCACCAACGGCGGCGTGGTCATCCCCGAGTTCCGACTGCCGATGCGCTATGGCCAGCCGGCATCGGAGCAGGTGCGCGCCGTCGTCGCGCGCGGGCGGCGACCGAGCTACGACAAGGGCAACCCGTTCGACAAGGACGGTTCCGTGCCGCACGACGGCGCGATCCTGTCGTGGTGGCCGCACGACGACCAGCATCTCGTGCGCTACACGCGCGTGACCAAGGCGCTGACGTGGCTCGCCAACGACGCCATGGCGAAGGACGACCTGATGCTGTCGGCCGAGTTGTTCCACCTCGCCTTCCACGAGAGCCCGCACACGCCCGTGGACTGGTCGGCCGGCGTCACGCTCGACATCTTCGAGCAGTTGGCGAAACAGTCGCCGCACGGCGGATTGCCGGTCGGACGCGAACACGCCTGGGGCATCGACGCCATGTGCGCGGCGTATTCGGTGGGCCCGTTGGAGTGGCGCGCGCGCAACAGGGCGTGGTTCGACCGGGTCACGCAGCTCCTGGACGATGGCACGATGCCTTCGGGGCTGGTGCAGCGGTTCATCAACGAGAGGCTGCTCGGCCACAACCGTTACTGCGTCGCCCAGACCTTCGAGTGCCTGTTCCTCGTCCACGCGATGCGCTGCATGAGCGAATCGGTGTATCGCGACGTGGAGGAACCGCGGCGCGTGCAACTCGGCGAACTCGCGCGACGGGCCGGCGAGTACTTGTTCTTCGGGCCGCCGTGGCAGCGGATCCAGGCCGACTGGCAACCGGATCCGGCGCACCCGACGCGCTGGTTCCAGGGACCGCGGCAGGGCATCGCGGTGTCGTTGAACGACGACCGCAAGACGCCGGTGTTCTCGGACGTGGAGAGGTGGGGACCGAATTACCTGCCGCCGGACGGCCTCGGGCAGGGTGTGGAGATCTGGACGGTGTGGCCGACGCTGCAGTACCTGAGCGACTGGACGGACGGAAGGGACGGCTCGGGGAAGAACAACAAGTGGCTGAAGCGCGCGCTCGATTGCTGGACGACGCACGCGACCTACGCGGCTCTGCTCGACTCGTTCCACGAGAGCGCGCAGGATGCGTCGAGCGACAACGCGCAGAACTGGATCGGGCTCGCGGGAGTGTTGCAGAACCTGGGTGTGAAGTAGCGGCGGCCGGGATCCACTCTGGACATGACACCGCGAGGCCAAACCTGTGGTCCGGCCTCGCGGCATGAGTGAGTTCCGACTTGGCAGCCTGCGCGGCTCGAAGGAAGAGCTCGGCGCGAGTAGGCGCCTTCGAATCCTCAGTTGGACGTCGCCCAGGCGGGCGACACGTCCATGGTCACTACACCATGGACTTGAGGGTCTTGAGCGGGCGCACCTTGATGACGTTGCGCGCCGGCTTGGCCTTGAACATGACTTCTTGCTTGGTGAAGGGATTGATGCCCTTGCGCGCCTTCGTCGCCGGCTTGCGGACGACGGTGACCTTCATGAGGCCGGCGACGTTGCAGATGCCCGGGCCGCCCTTGCCCAGGTCGACCGAGAGGATGCGGCTCATCGTCTCGAACACGGACGCGACCTGCTTGCGCGAGAGTTGCGTCTGTTCGGCGATCGTCGTGTAGAACTCGCCGCGGCTGCGGGGCTTGGAGGCGGCGGTGAGTTTGGTCGGCTTGACGGCTTTCGCGGTGGCCTTGTTCATTTTCTTGCTCATGGATTCCTTGGGTTGGCTCCCGTGGGTTCGCGGGATTTCCGGTGTTTTCAGGGGTTTTCGGGGGCTTTTCCCCGTCTGGTTTCATGGGTTAGCAAACGCGCGAGCGCGACGGAAAGAGAAATTGAGCGAATTCTTCGAGAAAAACGCAGGTTTTCGAACTCGCGCGCCGAGCACGCCGTGTCGAACCCTCCATTTCGATGCGGTTTTCGGCCTGTTTCGCCGGCGCTCGACAGGTCGGCCGCCCCACTGCGGAGGTCGCTGGGCGGGCCCTGGACTGCTCTTCTCAGCTGGAATCCTGCTGCCCGGTGTGTCGCCGACGCTCGCGGCGAGCGCGGATTCCGAACCCTCCCAAACGTTGCGTCTGCCGGTCAGCGCCGACACCTGGGTGTCTTCCGCGCGCGGCGAGGACGAGGGCAACAACGGCGGCTCGGGACGCCTGAAGACCAAGAGCTACCAGGAGATGACCCTCCTGGACCTGGACCCCGCCCCGCTGCGCGGCCGGGTGATCGAGCGCGCCACCCTGCATTTCCGCCGGGTTTCCGGTCCGCCGCTCCGGCGCGCGAGCGTTTCGAGCGTCGCCACCCCTTGGATCGAGGGCCGGTCCGCCGCGTACGAGCGCGAGACCGGCGCGGCCTCGTTCCGCTGGGCGGAGACGGGCCGGCGCGCCTGGACGGACACGGGCGGCGATCTCTCCGAGGTCGTCCTCTCGGCGGGAAACACGCGCTGGTCGTTCGCCGACGCCGTGCCGCCCGACGCGCACGGCTGGCAGAGCCTGGCGGTGGAACCGCTCGTCGTGGCGACGCGCGTCGCGGGCCTGGGCTTCGGTTTCCTCCTGTTCGACGACGTCGGCTCGGAGTACGAACGCGACGGGAACACGTTCGCCTATCACCCTTTCCCGAACCGGTTCCTCTCGAGCCGCGAGGCGGGGGCGGATTCGGCGCCGTACTGGACCATCGTGCTGGGCGCGGCGGACTCGACGCCGCCGCGGCCGGTCGAGAACCTCGTCGCGCTCTGCGGGCATGCGGCCGACGACGGCATCGAAGTGAGCTGGGACGTGCCGGCCGACCCGCCTGGGAAGGACGAGGCCGGTTCGGGAACGCTGGGCTTCCTGATGCGCTATTCGACCGAGGCCGACTTCGACTGGGACGCCGGACGTGAAGTGCCGAGCTACCTCGTGCCCAAGGCCGGTGCGCCCAAGGAGCGTGTCCGCGCGCGCTTGAAACAGCTGGCGCTGCCCTCGGGCGCGCGCGTCCAGTTCGCCGTGCGCGCGGTCGACGCCGCCGGAAACGTGTCGGGAGAGAGTCGCGTCGGCGCTCGCCTCCCGGATGTGCGCTCGGCGAGGCCGCTCGTGCGACCGGCGACCTCGAGTCTCACGGGCGGGCTGCCGCCGCTCCGTCTCGGGACGACCGAGGTCGCCATCCTGGACGAGCTCGACAAGGTCGAATTGAACGCGAACGAACTGCCGCCCTCGATGGGTAGTCCGAGCGCTCCCGGTCGCGTCACGCTCGTGGGTGCCGCGGGTGAGTGGCTCGGGTTCCAGATAGCCCTGCGCGGACCGACGAGCGGCTTGCGAGTCTCCTTCCGCTCCGAGGAAGACGCCCTGCGCGCGGCGTTCTACGTGGCGCGCGGGGTGGACACGCCCGCCGGCCGTTTCCCCGATCCACTCGAGCCCTGGGACGGCGCGAGCGAGTTCGACTTCGGTCCGGATGCGATCCGCCTCCTGTTCGTGGACGTCCACGTGGCCGGGGAGGAGTGGAGGACCTTCGGACCTTCCAGCGTTCACGCCGGCGAACTGACGCTCACGCGCGGAGACGAGCGGCTCGAACTCGACTTGCGCCTGGCCCGCCTGGGGCAGTCCGTTCCGCACACGCTCTCGTTCGTGCCGGAGATGAACGCGTACGACCTGCCGCCCCCGCCGTACGAGATCGAGTGGTACCGACTCGCCCACGAGCATCGCACCAACCTGAACGTGCTGCGCTACAACTGGCAGGGCGGCGTGCACGCGGGCTGTGGACCGCAGATCGTGGACGGAGGATTCGACTGGACCGAATTCGACGCGCGCTTTGGTCCGCTCCTCGACGGCAGCGCGTTCCAGGACGGTTCACGCGGAGCGGTGCCGGTCGAGATGTTCTACCTGCCGCTCAACGAGAAGTGGCCGGTCGATCTCGAACCGCACTTCAAGGGCGGTTATTGGGCCGACACGGCGCTCGACGCGACGTACTGGAGCGAGTTCCGACGCTTTGCGCAGCTGTTCCAGCGGCACATCGAGGCGAGCAACTGGAACCGCACCCGGTTCGAGTTCTACCTGAACAACAAGCTCTATCACAAAGACACGGACTGGAGGCGTTCGAGCGCGCCGTGGATCTTCGACGAGCCGACGCACACGCAGGATTTCTTCGCGCTGCGCTGCTATGGCCAGGCCCTGCGCGAGGCCGTGTCGGACGGCCGCGACGGCTGCAAGGTGCTGTTCCGGGTCGACGTGTCGCGACCGCAGTGGCAGCGCGACCTGCTCGACGGTCTGGTCGGCGTGAACGTGGTCGGCGCCGCGTTCGAGTCCTACCGCGAGCGCGTCCTGGAGAGGAAACGCTCGTTCCAGGAGCGCCTGCTGCTCTACGCCTCGGCCAACGCCGTCGAAAAGCCGAACACGATGCCGGTCGCCTGGTGCATCGACGCCTGGTCGAAGGGCGCGGACGGTGTCATTCCGTGGCAGACGATCGGCCGAGCGGAGTCGTGGAAGCACGGCGACGCGCAGGCACTGCTGTACCCGCCGCGCGACGGCCAGCCCGGCCCGCCCCGCGCCAGCCTGCGCTTGAAGGCCTTCCGTCGCGGCCAACAGGACGTCGAGATGCTCGAGGACCTGCGGAGGACGTACGGCGTCAGCCGCGACGAGATCGCCCGCCGCGTACGCGCCGCCGTGGATCTCCGCTCGAATTCGAAAGCACGCTTCGAGGGCGACGCCGGCGAGTTGGAGTACCCGTACGTGACAGCGCGCGATCTCCTGGCCCTGCGGTGGAGCGTGTGGAGCGCCCTCTTGAACCCGCGCTGACCGCGCTCAGGTCTGCATCAGGAAACTCAGGTCCGCGGGGGGCGCGTACTCGATCGGATCGCGGCCGCGCTGGAAGAGCCTGGCGCCCGTCGTTCCTCCGAGCGCACACGATCCGCCGCGAACGACGAGCCACGCCCCTTCGCGCAATCCGAGGACCGGCCGCGCGTTCATCTCGTGGAACTCGCGGATGCGCGTCTCGCGTGTTTCGCCCATGTGCTTCGAGCCGGGGTCGGGATCGAGGTAGTGCGGGTTCACGTTGAACGGCACGAGCCCGAGCGCAGCGAACGTCGGCGGGTAGACGATCGGCATGTCGTTCGTCGTCTGTATCGAAGCCGTCGCGACGTTCGTGCCCGCGCTCGATCCGACGTAGGGCATTCCCGCCAGAGCGCGCTCCCGGAGCGGCTCGATCAACTGCGCGTCGCACAGCGACTTCTGCAGCCGAAAGGTGTTGCCGCCCCCCACGAAGACCGCCTGCGCGCGTCCGACCGCGGCGCGCATGGCGGCCGGCGAAGGCTCGTCGTGGATCGAGTCGACACCAATCCCCATGCGCTCGAACCGCTCGCGCACCTTGGCCGCGTAGGCGCCGCGATCGTGGAGGGCGAACGGCACGAACAAGATCCGCTGCGCGCGTCCACCCAAGTGCTCGCGCAGTACCCCTTCCGCGTGGTCCAGGTATCCCTGCCCATGGATCGTCGAATTCGAGAGCAGGAGGACGTGTCGCATCGCGTGAACGATGGTAGGAATGAAGGATCGACATGCAAGCGCCGCTCGTGATCGCGAAGAACACCATCGTGACGTTCGAGTACGAACTCACGGACGCCGAGGGGAACGCCATCGATTCCTCGCGGGATTCCGGTCCCATGACCTACGTGCACGGCGAAGGCAGGCTCGTGCCGGGCCTCGAGGCCGCGCTCGAGGGATACGAGGCCGGAGCCCACCTGGAAGTCGTCGTCGAGCCCGAGGGCGCGTACGGGTGGCACGATCCCGAGCGTGTCGAGTGGCTGCCGAAGCACGACCTCGAGAAAGACGGCCGGGTCGAGGTAGGCATGCGCTTCCAATCGGAGACGCCGGAGGGAATCGTCGTCGCGACCGTGACGCATGTGGATGGGGACAACGTGCGCGTCGATGCGAATCATCCGCTGGCGGGCAAGGTGTTGCGCTTCGAAGTGCGCATCCTGTCGGTTCGCCCCTCCCACCCGGGTTAGTGGTCCAGTCCGTGCACCAGCGGACTGAACGAGCCTCTCAGGCGCGCGACGGAGCGTTCGCCACGCGCGGCACCGGAGCCTGATCCTCGGTCCGCGCCCCGTCGCGCAAAGCCGCTTCGGCCAGGTTCTTGATCGAGCGGTTGTAGCGCGAACCCGTGTTCTCCTCGTCGAGCCCGACGAGGATGCGGTCGATGTGGGCGTCGACCGCGCTCGAGGCGTGCGGATCGAGCGGCCCGGCGGTGCCCTTCAGGGCGTCGATGACGGACTTGACCGTGATCGAGTCGAGGTCCTTCGCCGGCAGGAACGCGTGCTCCTCGCCCTCGATCGTCACGGCGAGCAGACCGTGGTCGACGAAGACGTAGAGCACTTCCTCGAGCACGCGCTGAGGGGCCGCCATTTCGAGCGCGAGCGACGACGCCGTCAGGGCGGCACGGCCCGACAGGAATGCGCTGCCGATGCGCGTCAAGGCCCGCAGCCCGAGGCGCTCCTTGAATGCGTGATCGGCGAGCTCCGACTGCTCGACGTGCGCGTAGGCCGGTTCCGACTGGTGCGCGAAGCTGATCTCCGCGCCGAGCAGGACGATGACCCACGAGATGTTGATCCACACGAGGAAGATCGGGAAGGCCGCGAAGCTCGAGTAGATCGCGTTGTAGTTCGCGATCCCGATCTGGAATTTCAGGTGCAGGATCAACGTGATCTGCCACAGCGTGCCCGCGACGAGGCCGCCGATCAGCGCCGACACGAACTTCGTCTTCGTGTTCGGCATCGCCATGTAGATGAACGTGAAGCCGGCGTACAAGGCCAAGAACGGCATCAACGACAGGACGACTCGGACCGCGCCACCGAGTCCGAACTGGTGGGCCAGCCCTTCGACCGCCGTCGCGTTCTGTGCCGCGGTCGTGAGGCCGGCGGCCACGAACAGGAAAATGGGCGTCACGACCACCATCGCGAGGTAGTCCGACACCTTGCGCACGAGGCTGCGCGAGCGCTGCACGCCCCAGATGTCGTTGAACGAGCGCTCGATCGTCGAGAGCAGCTTCAGGACCGTGAACACGAGCAGCGCCAGCCCGAAGAAGCCGAGCGCGGACACGTCCGTCTTCTCGACGAACTCGAGCACGTGCCCGATCGCCTGCCGCATCTCGGGCGCGGCGGGTGCGGCCATTACGAGGTTGGTCTCGCCGCCGGGTGGCCCGAAGGTGCGATCGAGGAACGGATTGATCGTTCCGTGCAGCAGATCCGCGTAGAACCCGAAGCCCTTGGCGACCGAGAACGAGAACGCCAGCAAGGGCACGAGCGACAGGACCGTGATGTAGGTCAGGGCCGAGGCGCGGAAGAGGCAGCTGTCCGTCAGGAACCCGCGCGTGGAGAGATACAGGATGCGCGCGGCACGGAAGAACACGTTGCCGCTCGCGACGCGTTCACGTCGCCAGGCGTCCTTCTCGAAGAAGCGCAGCACGCGCCCGAACGGTCCGCGGCGCGCCATGCGCTGCGCCATGGTCGATCGTTCGACGTGTTTCTTCGTGATGGCCACGCGTGTCTCTCCCGATCCCTATGGCCAGAGAATCTACCGCACACGAGGGCCGCGAGTCATGGATGCCTTCCGAACAGCACACGTGCCAGCCCGGCGATCGTGTCGACGAGCGTGTCCTCGATCGAGGGCGTGCGCTCTCCGCCGAATTCCCGCGGTTCGACCGGCAGTGATCCGGAGATCTCGTCGCGACGGGCGCGTTCGGCATCGAGGCGCCGCTTCTCCTGTCGTCGCACGCGCTCCAGACCGCCCGATGCGACGTAGTCGAGCGAGCGGACGAGTTCGTCGTGGTCGAACCACACACCGTGGTCCTTGCACACGTCGAGCACGAGGCCCGAGCCCGGACCGAGGTTCTTCCTGAACATGAATTCGGCGCACGTCACGCATTTCAAATAGCGCACGGTGCGCTCGTCGACGGGAGTCACGGGCGGGGCCAGCGTCCCCAGGATGCGGCGCATCACCCCGGACTGCTCCGAGCGCTCGCACAGAGCGTCGAACACGTCCGGGGCGAGCCAGATCCCGCCGCACGAGGAGCACTCGACGAGGTCGTGCTCGGCCACCCGGCGGGACGCGAGCGGTGCCGAACACCGCGGACACCCGGCGAGTTCGTGCCAGGGCCGCACGGCCTGGTCGCTCACTGCCACGCCACAGCCCGGGCAATAGCGCGCCTTCGAATCGAGCCGCGCCGAGCAGCGGCCGCACACCCCCGCAAGCTTGCGATCGGCGAGCACGATGCCGGCGCTGCACCACGGGCAGACCGCGGTGCCCTCCTGAAACGCGCCTCCGCAGCGGCCACAGGTCAACGCACGCGCTTCGAGCCGCGCGGGAACGGCGACCTCCGTGAGACCAGAACAGGCGCAGCGCACGCGCGTCCCGCTCGCGATCCCCGTCACGTCCAGCACGCGCGCGCAGGACGAACAGGCTTGGAGCACCCGCGAGGAGGCTGCATTTCGGCCGGTCGGAACGCTCATCCTCCTCGGATCGACAAGAGACGCGCCCGGGCCGAAGCCGAGTGCGCCACGGGTGGGATTTCAAGGCCTCCCCGGCTACTCTCTTTCCCCTTCCTGGGCCGGATTGGCCCGGGACGTCGCCCCTCGATCCCCTCACCCAAGGACAGTTCATGTTCCGGCTCACGTTCGTCACGACCGGCCTCGCGGCACTCTCGCTCGCGCTCGCCGTTGCCCCTGCTCCCCTCGGCAAGGACTACACCTCGATCCCGCTCAGCTCGGCCGACATGCAGCGCCAGATCCAGACGGCGAAGGTCAGCCTGAGTCAGGCGATCGAGGCAGCCACCAAATCGGCGAACGGCGTCGCGAACTCCGCGAGCCTGCGCATGGAAGACGGCAAGCCCGTCTTCGAGGTGATGGTGTACGGCGCCGGGAAGGCGCAGCGCGTGATGGTCGACGGCGAGGGCGTCGTCGGACGCATGATCGAAGTGCCGCGCTTCCCGGGCGACGCCGTGTCGGGCGATTGGACCGAGACGCCGAGCGGCCTCAAGTACTTCGACATCAAGGTCGGCCAGGGTGCGAAGCCTTCGAGCCCGGCCGCGAACGTGAAGGTGCACTACTCCGGCTGGCTCACCGACGGGACCAAGTTCGACAGCTCGGTCGACCGCGGCGAGCCGATCACGTTCCCGCTCAACGGCGTGATCAAGGGCTGGACCGAAGGCGTCGGCTCGATGCAGGTCGGCGGCAAGCGCAAGCTCGTCATCCCCTACGCGCTCGCGTACGGCGAGGGCGGCCGCGGGGCCACGATCCCGCCCAAGGCCACGCTGATCTTCGACGTCGAGTTGCTCGAGACGAACTGAGGTACGGAAACGGCTGCCCGCGCGCCCCCTGAGTTGGGCGCCAGCCTCAACACGGGAGCGCGTGCGATCCACGCGCCCCCTCTCGCGCTCCGTTTAGCGTCCGCGCGCGCAGCTCATCCTGTGCGCGCGGATCGTTCTTGCGCGCTGACGGCGTCGCGTCCCTTCAGTCCAGCACTCGGGCGAAGTGGAAGCCGCGAATGATGAGTCCCTCCCTGAAGTAGAAACGATGGGAGCGCTGTCTCTGGGTACCCGAATCCAGCGTGAACTGCCGGCAACCCCTGGCCCGCGCGAGGCGGATGAGGTGACCGATCAGCGCTTTCCCCACGCCGCCCGAGCGCGCCTGTTCATCGGTGACGAGGTCGTCCACGTACAGGTGCAGGCCGTCGCACGTGTTCTCGTACACGCGATACACCGCGACGCCCACGATGGCACCCGCGCGTTCGCCGACGCACATGCGCGCGCCGTCGCGAAACACCCGGGCCATGTGGGCGAGGTAATCGGGTTCGAGCTGCGCGCGCAGTTGTCGGTGCACGCCTTCGCAGCGGGCGAGCGTGTCCGGATCGAGAACGCAGCCCGTCTCGTCGGTGATCGCGACGATGTGAATTGCATCACTCATGCGTGATCCCCGACGCCGCGTGGCGCCGGAATCCCGGTGAGCACGCCGCGGAGTGACTAATAGTCGTCGCCGCCGCCGCCACGACGGCCGCGCCCACCGCCGCCGTCGTCGCGATCCCAGCCGCGCCCACCTTCGCGGCCGCCGCCGCCGCCGCCGCCGCCGCGACCGCCACCGTCTCGGCCGCCGCGGCCACCCCCACCTCCGCCGCGTCCGCCTGCGCCTCCCCCGTAACCGCCGCCGCCACCTCCGCCGTAGCCGCCTCGGCCTCCGCCGCCTCCGGCACCACCGCGCCCACCGCCGCCGAATCCACCGCCGCCGCCCGGCCCGCGCGGCGTGCGTTCACGGGCCTCGTTGACGGTCAGGTTGCGTCCGTCGATGTCCTTCTCGTTGAGGGCGTTGATCGCCTCCTGCATGGCTTGCGGCGTGTCCATCTCCACGAACCCAAAACCGCGCGAGCGCCCGGTCATGCGGTCCATGATCACTTCGGTCGCGCGCACGGTTCCGAACGGCGCGAAGAGCTTTTCGAGATCAGCGGTGGTGAACGAGTAGGGCAGATTCCCCACGTACATCTTGTTGGCCATCTGTGTGATTGTCCTTGCGACTACGATTGAAAGGAAACGAGCTCGATCTCGAAGATCAGCGTGTGTCCGGCGAGCGGATGATTCGCGTCGAGCACGGCCTGGTCGCCCTGGATTTCGCGCACCCACACGGTGATCTCGCGTCCGTCCGCGGCCGCATCGAAGCGATCGCCGACACGCACGCCCTGCGGCAGGTCCACGGAGGGCACCCGCCGTTCGAGCTGTGCGTCACGCGCACCGAAAGCGTCCTCGGGACGAATTGTGAAGACACGCGTCTCCCCCGATTCCATGCCGACGACGGAGCGACTCACGCCCGCGATGACCTCGGATCCACCCGCGGTGAATTCCAGGGGCTGTCCATCGCGCGACGTGGCGAACTCGGAACCATCGGCGAAGCGTGCCGTGAAATGCACCGACACGCGATCGCCGGACTGCACTCGACCCATCAAACCAACTGCACCCTCACCCCTCGACTTCGGAACCGACGGACCGTGCTGCGTGGAGCGCGTGCGCAGCGCGGAGCCGCGCACACGAACCGACGAGGAAGACTGGGAGGGACAGGGAGTGCGCAGTCACGGACTCGAAACTTCTTGGGCAGATGCTCGCGCGCTCGACGCGTCGAGGACGCGAGACGGGGGTGAATCTACGCCTCGGTCGGCGGACCTGTCAAAGCCCCAGTTCACGCCACCGCGCTGCCCCTCGCTCCGCTCCGGGCGAGGACGGATCAGGCCAAGCTGGCGAGCAGGACGAGGAGCCCGATCCCGCCGAGGATGGCGAGGACGAACAGGAAGATCTTCCAGAAGGAGTACGGGGCATGTCCGACGATGCGGCCGGTCTGGCCATGGATCAGGACCGTGTAGGGCTTCTGGTTGTAGCGGTAGGAGAGCGTCCAGACGGGCAGGAGCATGAGCTTCCAGCGCACGTTCGAAACGACATTGTGGACGCGCAGGTTGCGCTGGGTGTCGCCGGGAACGTCGTGCGAGCAGCGCGCATCCTGCGAGCTCACGACCTCTTCGAGCGCGTTCTTCCATCCCGCCTCGAGATCGACCGCGTACTCCTCCGCCCTCCACCCGGCGAGATACTCGGGCCGGTAGGGAACGAGCGCCTTCAGGTCGAACGCCCCGAGCTTCCCCGCGAGTTCGCGGGAGAGCCCGCGCGAAGCGTGCACGAGCAGGTCGTCGTACGTGTCGTGTCGCCGTCCCCAAGCCGGTTCCCAGCGCACCTTCTGTACCGGCACCATGCGCATCTGCACCTTGCCGTTGACCATCACGGGGCGCAGTTCCATCGTCGTGTAGTAGAAGCCGGCGTCGGCCGACCACTGCGAATCGGCGATCGCATCGAACGTCCAGCACGGCACGTAGACGCCCTTGGCCTCGAACTGCCTGGTGAGCTTCAGCGCGTTCGGGCGGAACCACAGCGCACCGATCCACGTGCGAAAGCTCTGCTCGACCTTGTCCGCGCCGATGCCGAGCGGGATCAGCGACTCCGGACGCAAGGCGTTGCGATAGCTCGATTCCTCGAGCACGGCGGGCGCGCCGCAGAACGCGCACTCCAGCGCCGTGTCACGACCCTCGTAGCTCACCTTCGCGCCGCAGTTCTTGCACGTGGCGGTGCGCGTCTCGACCCCGAATCCGCGCGCGGCTTCGCCGGCGGCCTCGAGCGGACGCTCGACGATCTGCGCTTCGGCGCGGGGCACGGGCACCTTGGCATCGCAGTGCGAGCAGAGCAGCACGTCCGCGGTGGGATCCCAGGTCATGTCCGCGCCGCAGTTCTTGCACGGGAACTGGCGCTGTTCACCCTCCCGAGCGGGGAGCGGCGGCGGCGTGACGGGGACGGAGGCTTGCGGTGCGTCGTTCACGGCGGATGGCTAGGGAGCCTACTACATCGGTCCCGCGGCGATCTTCAGGCCGTCCGCGGGATTCCTGCACGTCGGTCCTGAATGAACCCGTATCTTGAACGTACTCAAGCAGTCCTTGGGGTCCCCCCGGCCCCATCCTCAGAGGAGATCACACGCACATGGGCATCGGAGATTGGTTCAAGCGCGGCACGAACGAGCTCGTCATCGCCCGCCCGGACGAAGCGAAGTCCTTCGTGGTCTGGAAGCACAAGGATCCGACGATCCCGAAGTTCTCGCAGTTGACGGTGAACAGCGACGAACAGGCGGTGTTCTTCCGCGACGGCAAGGTGGTCGGCACGCTCGGCCCCGGCCGGCACACGCTCGACAGCACCAACATCCCCTTCCTCTCGAACCTGCTCGACAGCTTCACCGGCGGACGCTTGTTCATCACCGAAGTGTTCTTCGTGTCGATGCGCGAGTTCACGGGCGTGAAGTTCGGCGGCCCCGTCGGCAACGTCGAGGACCCCAAGTCGGGTGTGCCGGTCGAGACGATGGTGCACGGCGAATTCTCGTTCAAGGTGACGAGCCCCGAGCAGCTGATCCTCGGCCTCGTGGGCACCGGCGTCGCCGAGAACTTCGACGTGCGCGTGTGGCTCAAGGAGCAGGTGCTCAAGGTCCTGCGTGATCGCATCGCGCAGATGCTCGTCAAGAACAAGTGGCCGCTCCTCGACGTGACGTCGGGCGCCTACACCGAGGAACTCGAGACCGAAGTCATCGGTGGACTGACGACGCACGTCGCGAGCTACGGCCTCGTGATCGTGCGCCTCGGCAACTTCGAGATCGCGATCAACGAGGAAGACGCGAAGACCCTCAAGAAGCTCTACACCGACGCGGCCTACCTGCGCACGGTCGGCGGCGTGGGCAACTACCGCGAGTTCGCGGCCGGCAAGGCGATGCTCGGCGCCGGCGAGGGCATGGCCAAGGGCGGCGGCGGCGAAGGCGGCGGCGGACTGCTCGGCGGCGCGGGTCTGGGCGTGGGCCTGGGCATGGCGCAGATGATGATGAATCAACAAAACCAGCAGAATCAAAACCGCGGCGGTGCAGGCGGTGTCGGTGGCGGTGAATCCCCCGCTCCGAGTGGACCGAGTGCTCCGGGCGGCGGCGCGGCGGGAGTCAAAGCCAAGTTCTGCTCGAACTGCGGCGGCGCGCTCACTGAGGCGGCCAACTTTTGCCCGAGTTGCGGGACGAAGCGCAGCTAGAAGAAGCAGCGCCTGCGGCGTCGGCACGGCCGGGCTTTCGGATCTCAGGGCACGAACCCGACCGAGAGCCCGTTGGAGAGGTTGTTCGTGATTCCGCACGGCGAAATCACGTCGCGGTACCAGCACTGGAAGTTCCAGGTTTGGCCGGCAGTGATGACGCCAAGACCGCCGAGGGTTTGTGAGTACGCGACGAGACCAGCGGGTCGAACGACGACACCATTCGCACCGGCGAATTGAACGCCAAGTCGATACAGTCCGACCGATCCGCCGCCGACGACGAGTCGACCGCTGCCGAGCAGGATCGACGACTGCGCTCCGCCCATGAACATCAACGCAGCCGCACCCGGTGGCATGTTGCGCACCTCGAGCGTGAGGTCGTCTGTGGCCACGCTGCCGGATCCGGACGCCTGCAAAACCGCGCCTTGTCCAGTCGAGTTCGAGCAGCCGCCGTGGTTGTCGCTGTTCCCGCACGGGGCGCCCGATGCGCATGATCCGTACTGAATGGCCGTCGGCGCGAGGTCGAAAAAGTACACGGCCCCTGCATTGCACGTGGACACGCCCCCGCACACGTCATCGTCGCCGACGGCGCCGACGACGAGCGTCTCCCCTGAGATGTCGGCCCACGATCCGAAGTTGTGTTCGAACTGGGGATCGTTCGCCAGGACTTTCGCGCTCTGAATCCAAGACCCATTGATTCTACGGAACACGAAGGACGCACCACTGTGGTGGCCGCCGTCGTTGTCGCCAACCGAGGAGCAGATGGCGACATCGCCCCTGAGAGAGCGCACGGAGAATCCGTCATAGGATTCGATGTCATTCGACGAGAACACTTGCGTCTCCGACCAGATTCCGGCCACCGATTCGAAAACGTGCACAGCGCCTGCTTCTAGTACGGATCCAACCGCCTGATTCCCTGAAGCTGCCATGATCGTCGTACCCGACAGTGCCAGATTACCTCCGAAATACCCAGGTGCTGGCACGTTGCTTCCCACAAGCGTCTGTTGGTACTGCCACACGCCGAGGACGTTGCGCTTGTACACAGCAACGGATCCTTGAAAGCCGAAATCGAAAAACGAGCTGACCACACACACATCGCCTTCCAGGGCGACAGCAGTACCGAATGCATCACCAGAACTGAGTCCGGGTGGCTGCAACACCGCCACTTGATTCCAGGTGGAGCCGCTGCGCTCGTAGATGTAGGCCGCGCCACTGTTCGCACCAGCCAGCGAGGAAAACCAACTGCCGACCACGATGCGATCGCCGGAGATGGCGACCGCGTTTCCGTACTGGCCGTCGTTGAACGGAATCGAGGGGACGAGCTTCTGTCGCTCGATCCACGTGGTTCCTACTCGTTCGAAGACGTAGGCCGCTCCACAGCGAACCGAAGTGAAGCCTGCACTCCCGAGCGCACCGACGACCGCGAAGTTCCCCGACATCGCGACCGACGAACCAAACTCATCGCCACTCTGCCCAGTACCGGCGAGCAGGATCTGCGTCTCGGTCCAGGCACCGTTCGTTAGCCTGAGTGAATAGACTGCCCCTGCACCGAGTGCGAGGAAGTTACTTCCCCCGGCGGAGATCAAGCACCACTCACCTCCGATCGAGCACGGTGCCCCGAAGCCGTCGCCAGTTGCCCCGTTGCTGGCGAGGAGCTTCTGCACTTGTCGCTGGGCATGTGCGTGCGGAACGGCGAGCAGGGACAGCATCAGCCATCCTGACATGGTTCGCAGATTGAAGTGATTCATGTACTCGACCTCCGCAGGACTACACAGAACGCTTCCATCCTACACCTGGCTGCCGACCTCGCTTGGAATGCACTTTCCACGCGCGAGTTGCGGGCAGGATCGCGATACCGCGGGCTCGTCGCCCGTGGTATCGCGCGCCGTTCCGCATCAGGGATGCCAGCGGACGATGGCAGAGCCCGTCAGGTTCTGTCGAGCCCCCGTAATGTAGATGTAGCCACCGGGGGTGACGGACATGTTCACGATGTGGGCGTCGGTCTGGCTCTTCGCCTGGATCCAACTCGTTCCGCCAGTGAACCGCCACAGACGTCCACACTCGCCTCCCGCCCAGAGCTCTCCATTGGGTGTGACGGCGATCTGGTTCAGCGGGGGGTAATCTCCGAGTGCATCCCCGACGGCGCAGGCGTCCGCTGACGGTGAGTTGATCTCGGTGAAGGTGCTGAACGCTCCCCCTGTGTACGGCGCGCTCAGCACGACTCCCTTGCGAAGGCCGCTGACGATCTTCGTGCCGACGGCGTACGCAGTCGTGCCTTGGATGGTCACGTCCGAGAGTTGCACAAGACCGCTGGGCACAGAGATGGAGGTCACACCGGTTCCTGTACTGGTTCCGGTGAGCATGACCGCAACGCCGACTTGGGTCGCCTCGTTGATTCCGACAGCGACGAGCTCTCCAGAGTTCTTCGCGGAGATCGACGTGAAGAAGAGGCTGGTGGACAAGGCGCCGCCGCGGACTTGACTCCAGTTTGCACCATCATCGACGGAGCGGACGATGAGTCCACCCTTGCCACACGCCCAGTAGACGTTACCGGAGCTCCCTGTGCCTCCCCACACGACATCGTAGAGCAGTCGATTCTGAGCTGTAGGGCTGAAGTTGAGGGTCATCGGCTCCACCCAGTGGACTGGGCCCTGGTTATCTACCCTCCTGAGAATCTTGGGGAACCCGATGAAGCTCGTTCCATTCTGCACCATGCCAGGCGTGAGGTTGAGCTGACGATAGTCTGGCTCTCCAACGGCCACACCACCCCCTTGGTTGAAAGTGGCTCCTGGCGCCATCGCAATTGAGTTGCAGGATCCGGTACCGTCGTATGGCTCAGTGGTCTCTCTAATCCAACTGACTCCGCCATCGTCGGTCCTCGCGATCACATCCATCTGCCCTGTACGCCATCCCCTCACATCAGTGGTGAACGACGTCGCCCGCAACCTCCACCATGTGGACGGCATCGTCTCGATCCAGTTCTCAGGCGCTTGATTCGGCGGGTTCGTCGGATTGGGTTCCGCGATCGCGGAGTCCGTCACGCGACCCCACCCACCCTGTCCCACGATGATCGCGTTGCCCGCAGTGACCGAGCTGTTCGCGCCCTTCTCACACGCCGCGCCGTTCATCGCGTTGGGGCAGCTCGCCTCGCTCATCCTCATGAAGTTGCTCGAATACGAGCTCCTGTCGACCCACACCCCGTTCGCCTGTCTCACGACGTGCTGGCCGGAATACCCGCTTGCAATCCCAGTCCCGTCTGGAAAGAGAGCAACGCCATAGAGAGTCCAGAAGAACTTGAGGCGCCAGTAGCGATCGGGTGACCCGGAGTTCGGCTTGTAGTCCTGGGAGTTCTCGCAGAAGGTCGGATTGACTTCGCACTCGTGACATTCGCGCTTCCAGGTGGTGCCCAGGTCCGTCGACGAGAGAACGACGCCAAGGGACGTGCCGACACCCCCGACCATGACGAGCAGCGGATTCGGATTGCACGTGCGCTGGAACTCGATGTCCCACGGCTCGAACGCCGTGCTATGGGTCGCGCAGATGGCGTTCCACAAAGGTTCGCCGATGAGGTGCTCGAGCGGGCCAGTGCCGCAGCGAGGAGCCATCTGCTCGCAGGTCTGCTGGATGTCCCACACGACTTGCATCTCCGTCCCCGCCGGGTTCGTGTTCCGAAAGACCAGGCCGGGCTGCGCGCAGGCGATGACGACCGGGTTGCTGCCGGGGCAGTTGAGGACGTCGAGCGAGTAGATCTCGATGCTGGCCGGATCGATGGGACTGCCTCCGGCGTCTAGCAGCGTCACCTCTGCACCCGGCCCAGCGAATCCGGTCGCACCCGTCGTGGTCTTCCAAATCCCATGCAGACCAACGAGCCATCCCTCGGATGGGGTGATGAAGTGCACATCCCAGAAACCGTCGTAGGCTCCTGATGCCAATTGGGGAGTGAACTGATGAACCCCCTGTGTCCAAGTCTGGCCACCGTTGGTCGTCTTCAGGACGGTCCCGTTCTCCCCGACTGCCCAGCCGGTCATGTTGTCGGGTAGGAAGAAGATCCGGCGCAACGTGTCGCGCGCAGTCTCGGGCACGGCCTGGTAGGCCCACTGAGACGCGGGAATCAGGGTGTTCCTGTACCGGATGCGGCCTCCGTCTTCTGCCACCCAGGCATGCGAGCCGTCGTCGCTCATGAAAGCGTCGGTGGTCAGGCCTTGGCAGCAATGCTCGAGAAACGGGGTCTGAGCAGGAACAGCAAGCGAAAGCAGCGCAAGTGTGCTGAACGTCGCGAGTGCGGAGCGCATTCGCATGGCGGAACTCCATCCCGAGTCGCGAGCATGGGGGGAGAAACGGCTGGAAATGTCGTTTCGCTCGAGCCTCGACCCGTGCGTGCGGCTCGGGAAGGTCGCCCAGGGTGGGCCCGATTGAACCCATTACTTACCAGGAAGCTCGCCCCCCCCCCCGCAAGGGGTGTGCCGACATTTCGGAAAGACAAGTGCGCAGCTGCGCGGATCTGTGAGAGGTCCGATTCGGCGCGCCGCGTCGATCGACGCGGTGATCGGCAGGATGCCGAATCGAGAGCTTCCCGATAAGAAACGCGGCGTCTGGCCAGAATCGTCTCCGGCTGCTTTGCGGATTATGAGCGGACGTCTCAAGCGATGACTGTGCGGCCGGCCGACGGCCTGGACGGGCGCGTCGCCAACAGAAGTCGCTCGCACAAGCAGCGCTCGGCGTTGCGTCAGGAGGCCGTGGTGGCGCGCCGCTCGGCGGCAAGTGCGGCGGAGCGACCCGCTGCGACATCGACCAGGCTGAGGAGGAGCGCTCCGAGCGCGAAAAAAGCGATCAAAACGAGGATCGCGAAGCCCGACGTCGGGGAGAACGCGAAGACGGCCGGGCCAGCCAGTCCGGCGAACTTTTCGAGTGTCGAGAAGAAGCCGAAGAACTCGCCCGACTTGTGCGCGGGCACGAGCGCGGCGAACAGGGACCGCGACAGGGCCTGGACTCCGCCCTGGACCAGCCCGACGAGCACGGCGAGCACGAGGAACTCGAACGGCGTGGAGAGCCGATACGCCTGGATCGCGATGCCGACGTACACCAGGACGCCGACCTGGATCGCGCGTTTCGCGCCAAAGCGTCCGGCGAGCTTGCCGAACACGAGCGACGCCGGCACTCCGACGAACTGCACGAGCAGGATGCACTGGATGAGCACGCCGGAGTCGATACCACGCTCGTCCCCGAGCATCGTCGCCATGCGGATCACCGTGCCGATGCCCTCGTTGTAGGCGAAGAAGGCGAGCAGGAACACGAACGCGTGCCGGAACGACTTCAGCTCGCGCCCGGTTTCGATCAGGCGCCGCAGCGCGAAGCGAATCGGCCGCGCGCGGCCACGCTCGTCGTTCTCGAGCGCCAGCTCCGGCTCCTTCACGTGCCGGAAGAACGGGATCGAGAACAGGGCCCACCACAGCGCGACGAACAGGAAGCCGACGCGAGCCGGCAAGCTCTTCTCCGCGAGCGTGGCGTCGACCGCGTAACCCATGCCGAACCACTCTGGTTTCTCGATGAGCACGAGACAGAACGCGAGGCACAATCCCCCTCCGAGGTACCCCGTCGCGTAGGCGACCGTCGACAGACGATCGCGCTCGCCAGGGCTGGCCACCGACACGATCAAGGCGTCGTAGAACACGAACGAACCTGCGGCACCGACGTTGACGAGACCGAACAATACGGAGGCGAGGACGCCATCCCCAGGCGCGATCCAGAACATCGCCGCGTTCGCGAGCACGCCCAGGGCAAGGAAAGCGCCGAAGAGCCGTTTCTTGATGCGCGCGGTGTCGCTGATGGCGCCCAGTACCGGCCCGAGCAGGGCCACGAACAGGAGACTGGCGGTGGTCGCGCCCGCGAAGAGGCGGCGCTTGGCCTCCGCATCGAGCCCGTCCGCCGCCACCTGACGGAAGAAGATCGGGAACACCGCCGTGATCACGACGGTGAACATGGCCGAGTTGGCCCAGTCGTACAGCGCCCAGGCGCGCGTTTCGGCGCGGTGCAGGACGAGTCGCTCGAGGAGGGGTGCGCGAGCGGTCATCGCCGGCGGAGACTATGCTCTTCGCCCGTCACGAGCCAGCGCGACGAGCGCTAGACTGCGCGGCCCATGCGCTCGATCGAGATCCCCTTCCTGTTCGCACTCTGCGTTGGCGCGCTCGCGCGCGCGGAGGACGTTTTTGCACCCCGCTTCTCCCTGGGAGCGCCCGCGCGCACGCTGACGGGCGTCGTCGTCGACGCGGAGCACAAGCCGGTCGGCGGCGCCGACGTCGTCGCGATCGGCACGCCGCGTGCGGGTTATCAAGGCCTGTTCGCGGACGATCCCACGGCTCCCACGATGCACACCGCGACGAACGCGGAGGGCGCCTTTCGGTTCGACGTCGCGCGCCACCGCGCCTTCGAGATCCGCGTGCGCACGACCGACGGGCGCATCGGCTACGTGCCCACGATCCTGCCCGGCGAGAACGTGAGCGTGTGTGTCGCGCCGCCCGCGGAACTCACGGTCGAACTCGTCTCCGCGATCGACGGCCGGCCTCTTTTCGGAGTCGAGGTCGCGGCGCAGTGGACGGAGACCTCGCTCCTGCGGCAGTTCGCCAACGTGCCGCATCGCATTTCGACCGCGACGACCGGTGCCGACGGGCAAGCGACGCTCACGAATCTCGCGCCCGGAATGGTCGATCTCGTCTACGAGCCGAGCGCGAGCGGCCTCGCACCCGCGCGTCCATGGCGCGTGCTCGCCGGCGAGAAGGCTCGCGTGACCCTCCGCGTGGGCGAACCGCGGCGCACGTTCACCGGGCGCGTCACGGATCGCGCGGGCAATCCGATCCCGGGCGCGCGTGTCGGCACCAGCGTGCAGTTCGACCGCTTCACCATCGCCGACGACACGGGCCATTTCGAGATCGCGACGTGCGTTCCCCTCGGCGACCTGTGGCTCTACGTGCAGGCGGATGGATTCGCGCTCGAGCAGCGGTTGGTGGCGGACCCCGAGCATTCGACCTCCGCGATCCTGATCGAACTGCCGCCCGGTCGCGCGGTCTCCGGGCGGATCGTCGACGTCGACGGCAAGCCGCTCGCCGGCGTGCCCATCGTGGTCGTGCACGATCCGTTCACGACCGTCCCCGACCAGGTCCGCGGCGTGAGCGCGGTCGACGGATCGTTCCGCCTGCACGGCCTGCGCGTGGACGTGAAGCACGTTCTCGTCGCGTCGAGTCCGGGTCGGGCGCTGTGCGTGCGCGCGCTCGGTGAGGCGGAGTTCGGCGCCCCCGACCTCAACCTGGGCGCACTCGAATTGCAACCGGAGTCCGTGATCGCGGGACGCTTCCTCGACAGCGAGGGCGCTCCGGTCGCGCGCGGCGAGGTCTCGTGCGCGATGACGCCGCCGGCGCCGCCGCGCCCAAGGGCCTCGATGGCAAGCAACTGATCGCGGCCCACAACGGGCACGTGCGCTTCGGCCTTCGCGCGCTCAAGGGCGTGGGCGACAAGGCCATCGACACCATCATCATCGAGCGCACCAAGAGTGGCCCGTTCACGAGCTTGTTCGATTTCTGCGAGCGCGTGCCGCCGGGCACCGTCAGCAAGTCGGTGC
>JBGATY010000280.1:0-3955 GCA_044228955.1 Planctomycetota bacterium
AATGCACCTTCATGCGCGGCAGGCCATACACCACATGCGCGCCCACATCTTCCAGCGCGCGCGCCCACTGGATGTTGTTCTCCTCGTCAAAACGGGCTTTGAGCTCGACCATCGCCGCGACCTGTTTGCCGTTGTTGATCGCCTCGAGCAGCGCCTGCACGAGCACCGGACTGCCGTGCAGGTGGATCTCGACTTCGTCGGGAGAAAGGGCGCACACGAGCGCTTCGTCGAGGTCCGTTCCGGCGTGCGCGAGGCGGGCGAGCTGCGGCCTGCCGGGAGTGAGACGCGGGAAAGCGAACACCGCGCGCACGTGATCGAGTGCTCCCCCCCCCCGCACCGAGACGATCGAAATCGCACCGCTGCCCGGGCTCGTGATCTCGCGCACGTCGTACGTCATCGCGAATCGAGGAGCGCAGCGAGCAGGCCCTTGTGAACGAGCAGCGGATCCTCGATCACGCGTCGCTCGCCGAAGCACGAGCGCGGCCGCAAGAGCAGGCCCCGCGCTCCGCCGGTGACGACGACCACCGCATCGCGATCGAGCCCTGCTTCCTCGGCGATCTCGCGCACGAGTTCCGACGCGGCGCCGCGAAAACCGACGACGACACCCGCCTGGAGTGCCGCCCGCGTGTCGCGACCGAGCGCGTGAGCGCCCTCGCTCGGCTCGACGAGCGGCAGTCGCGCCGTGTGCCGGTGGAGAGCGTCCGCGAGCAGCGTCGGACCCGGCGCGATCGCTCCGCCACAGAAGCGCGGTGGCTCGGCGAGCTTGACGGCGTCCACCGTGAGCGCCGTTCCGGCGTCGACGACGATCACGTCACAAGCCGCGACGGCCACGGCCCCGCGCGCGGCGTACAGCCGATCACGACCGAGCGCGGACTCGGGGTGATAGTCCGACTGCAGGTTCACGGCCGGATTGCGCTCGAATCCGGTCCCGCAGCGAGCTTCGAGGAGCGCGGCGAGTTCCTCCTCCAGACGCACGGAAGCGACGCTCGACAGAAGAGCGCGCTGGAACGAGGGCGTCCGCTCGAGTCTGGCGCGCACGTCGGCGACGAGTGTCTCCCCGGTCGGGATCCGATCCTCGCGCAGCAGTCGCGCTCCGTCCGCGGAGATCTCGAAGAGAGCCAGCTTCGCGCGGCTGTTCCCGAGATCGATGGTGAGGATGCGCTCGCCCATCAGCGGGAGCGGGAGCGGCTAGTTGCCGCCCGATTCGTAGGTGACCGTGCGGGTCTTGCCCTTGTTCTCGATGACGACTTCCCAGCTCGAGTACTTGTCCTTGTTCGTCTTCACGAAGGTGATCGCCTCGTTCGTCGTGTTGACCGGATGGCCGTTGATGCTCTTCACGACGTCGCCCTCCTTGGCCCCGTGGCGCTCGGCGATCGAACCGGGCTGGATCGATTTGATCTCGATGCCGTCGTACTTGCCGGTCTTTTGATCGCGGTGCTGCGCGGTCTGCACCTCGGTGCCGAGGATTCGGGCGTAGTCGTCGTTGAACCGTTTCATGTCCTCGGTCCCGAGCCTGTACTTGTTCGTCCCGAGCGGGACCGTGTTGCCGGGACGGAAGTCCTCGCCACCCGCCTTCGGGATCGAGCCGCGCTTGACCGTGATGATGTCGCCGTCCTCGCCGACGACCACGATCTGGGACTTGGCGTCGAACTCCTGGCAGGCGAGATTCTCGGCCGGGCGGCCGTCGTTGAACTTGAAGCGCGCGGTGCCGGGCTCGATCGCTTCCACGGTGATCTCGCGGTGCTGCGGGGCGAGCGGATCCCCCGTGCGCAGGACGGCGGTAGGCGTGCCGACGCCGGCGGCCGGCAGGTAGCGCACGTAGATGAACGACCTGGGTGCATCGGCGAGGTCGCAGGTGATCGAGATGACCTTGACCATGTCCTTGACGGGCGTCTTCGGTGGGTCCTTGGGCCCCTCGACGTCGACCGGTGGGGCCACCACCGGCTTCGGCGCTCCGGTCCAGTCGACCAGCGCGACCACCTGCTTGGCGTGGTCGTAGGTCATCAATTTGTCGGACTGCGTCTTCAACGGCGCCACGCCTTCGAGCACGCCACGCAGCGCCGTCAGATCAGGGCCCTTCTCCAACTCGGGCAACTTGCGCACGAAATCGTAGACGTAGTAGGAGAGGCCGATCGTGAGCACCGCTGCCGCGGCCCACGCCCACACCTTGATCTGTCCGATGTTCATGAATCGCGTCCGTCGCGGCGGTCCTTCTTGGAACTCGAATCCTATCCCCCGCGAGCGCTCGAGAACAGCGAGCCGGTGCGGGAGGAGGTCTTCGAGTGCGCCAGCGACGTCGCGCTCGCTCGGCTATTCCCGGCGATGGATGCGCAATCCGTCGGGACTCTGCCCCGGACCCTGACCGGGGCCGGGTTTCGGCGGTGCGTTGCGGTTCTCGGAGGTCGGACGGCCCGAACTGCCCGTGATGCCGCGCAGGGCGAGGATCAGTTCCTCCGGACGGTCGCTCGCGGCGAGCGCGTCGTCGAGTTCGATGGCTTGCTCCTGCACGAGGCGGCGCAGGCACATGTTGAACGAGATCAGGCCCTTTTCCGTGCCCTGCTCGATCACGCGGCCGATTTCGGTCGTCTTGCCCTCGGTCAGGAGTTCGCGGATGTGCGGCGTGCTCTGCATCAGCTCGAACGCCGGGATCATCCCCTTCCCGCCCTTGCGCGGGATCAGGCGCTGGCTGAGCACGCCGGCGAGGTTCTCGGCGAGACGCATGCGCACCTGGCTGTGCTGCTCGGCACGGAAGAAGGACAGGATGCGCTCGACCGTCTGCGGCGCGTTGACCGTGTGGAGGGTCGACATGACGAGGTGTCCGGTCTCGGTCGCGTCGAGGGCCGCGATCACGGTCTCCGCGTCGCGCATTTCGCCGATCAGGATCACGTCCGGACTCTGGCGCAGCGCGTGACGCAGACCGTCCTGGAACGACGAGCAGTCGGTGCCGATCTCGCGCTGGCTGATGACGCAGCGCTTCTCGCGGAACATGAGTTCGATCGGGTCCTCGAGCGTCACGATGTGGCGCTCGAGCTGTTCGTTCATCGATTGGATCATGCCCGCGAGCGTCGTCGACTTGCCCGAGCCGGCGATGCCGGTCACGAGGATCAAGCCACGTTTCCTGAGCGCGAGCTTCTTCAGCGCGTCCGCGGGGAGGTCGAGCTGTTCGAGCAGCGGCGGCTTCTCGTTGATGCGGCGGATGACGACCGCGGGCTCGCCCATCTGCCTGTAGGCGTTCAGACGGAAGCGGCCGAGTCCGTCGAGGTGCAGCGCGGCGTCGGCCGAACCGCGCTGGCGCCAGCCATCCATGCGGTCCTTGCCGAGGATTCCTTCGAGCACGTCGAGGAACGGTCCGATGTCGGGCACGCGGCCGGGCAGGAACGTGATCTTGCCGTCGACGCGTTGGCAGGGACGACCGCCCGCGCGCAGGATCAGGTCGCTCGCGCCGGCCTTCGACATCACCGCCAGCCAGGCTTCGAGTTGGTGGCGCGGCGAGATGCCGGTCTGCGTGAGCTTGACGGCTTCGAGCTCCTCGTCGCGCGCATCGGGCGGCGTCAGGCCGGGGCCGCGCGTGGAGCTCTCGCGTGACGAGGGCACGATGCTCGGCGGTTCACCCGGCGACACTGGGCGCGCGGGCGTCACGGGATCGACCACGGGCCAGGCCGCCGCCTCGACCTGAGGCGCGACCGGCCGGGCGGCGAGCGGCCAGGTGCCTTCGGCGGGCGGAGCGACGGGCCGCGGCCGCTCGTGAGGACGACGCCCGGTCTCGGGCGCGACGTCCTTGAAGCTCCACTCGTCCTCGGGGATGGAATTCGGGTTGGCCAACGCGTGGTCCTTCGGAAGCGCGAATCCAGCCCTGTGGAATTCGCCCCGGTTCCAGATCGACCCGCGCGTCGCTCGCGCTTTAGATTCGCGTCGGGGACTTCCGATCGCGCTCGCGATTCCCGCCACGGGGGAG
>JBGATY010000281.1:0-3953 GCA_044228955.1 Planctomycetota bacterium
GTCGGCGCGCAGCGCGATGCGGGAGCCGAAGCGTTCACGCAAGCGCGCCAGACGCTCGACGTCCTGAGCCAGATCCTCGCCGATCTTGACCTTCAGGATCGTGAATCCGCGCGCCACGTACTCGGCCGCGTCGGCCAGGGTCTCCGCGAGCGGGAGAATGCCGATCGTCACCGAGGTCGCGAGCGGGCGCTGCGCGGGGCCGAGCATGTCGACGAGCGCGACTCCGCCCGAACGCGCGGTGACATCGTGGAGCGCCATGTCGAGCGCCGCGCGCGCGGCGGGTTGCTCGATGAAGCCGTCTTCGAGAATCGCGCGCATCTTCGGGATGTCACCGCCGAGCGTCCGCATGCGCTCGAGAGCCGCGCGGCACGCCGCGAATGACTCGCCCGTGATCTCCTCGACGGGAGCCGCGCAGCCGAAACCGACGCTTCCATCAGCGGAGACGACGCGCACGAATCCCATCTCGACGGCCTCCGTGGCGTGACCCGCGATACGGTAGGGGCGCGAGAGCGGAATCGCTTCCCACCAGGTTTCGACGCGTTCGACGATCACGGCCGCGTGCATTCCGCGAGATGACGTCGAATGGGTTCGACGAGCCGGTCGCAGCCTTCGTGGAGGGGCCAGACGGCCGGCAAGCCGGTCTCTCGCTCGACACGCGAGCGAACGGCGTCGCGTTCGCCGGCGGGGATGCCTTCGTCGTTGAGGGTGATGCCGAGCACGCGCGCGCCGTACATCGCGATCAGCGCGATCTGCTTCGGGAGCGGCGCAATCTCGTTCTCGAGGTGTTCCTGATCCTCGTGGAAGCGCCGACCCGGGGCATGCTGCAGCACGACGGCTCTCGATTCGGCGGACAAGATCAATTCCGCGCCGCACGGGCCGCTCGGGTTCAAGAGCGCCGACTGTCCCTCGAGGAAGATCACGCCGGGCGCGAGATCGCGATCGCAGGCGATGATCGCGTGCTCCAACTCGCCGCTGACGAAGTCGTTGGGCGTCGTGTCGAGCACGAAACCGTGCGGAATGCCCTGCAGCCAGCCGGTCTGGCCGGTGGCGACGATTGCCGGTGTCATCCCCGCGCGGCGGCACGCGTCCGAGAGCAGGTGACACGTCGTGCGTTTTCCCAGCGCGCAATCCGTGCCGAGCACCGGGATGCGCGGCGCGCGCACGGAACGGATGGCGCCGGACCAGAAGTGGAGTTGGCTGCGCGGCTTGGGCTTGCGCACGTCGATCAACTCGACACCGTGCGCGCGCGCCGCCGCCGCCAGACGCGGATCGTCGGACACGAACTCGTGCAGGCCGCTGACGATGCCGACGCCGCGCTCGACGACGCCCAGCAATTGCGCCTTCATGGCCGGCGGGATGACGCCGCCCGACGTGGCGACGCCGATGACGACGAAGGCAGGCTTCGGCCGCACGTTCTCGAACAACGCGTCGAAGTCGGCGAAGCTCGGGATCCCGCGCGTCCGGCCGTCGAGCGCTTCGCCCGCGTCACGCCCCGCGCACGAGCGGTCGACGAGCGCCACGACCTCGAAGCGGCTCGGTCCGCGTACGAGTCCGTGCGCGGTCTTGGCCGAGGGCGTGCGGTAGAGGTCTTCCGTGAAGAGCGCGGCGCGCGCGCGAAGTTGCGGGTCCATCGGGAGCGGAGTATGCCTCGCGAGCGCGGCGAGCGAGCGCTCCCCTCGCTCGATTCTCGTCGCTTGCGTGGAGCGGGGGAGGCGGCGGTCGCGTGCTCGGGCCGGTCTGCACGCGCGACCGGCCCCACGCCTCACTTTTTGAGCGCCTCCGGCGGGCGCGCTTGGTAGTTTTCCGCCTATGCCTGATCTGGCCTCGAACCTCGCCGGCATCCGGAGTCCCAATCCCTTCTGGCTCGCCAGCGCTCCGCCCACGAACAGCGGCGACCAGGTGATGCGGGCGTTCGACGCCGGCTGGGGCGGTGCGGTGTGGAAGACGCTCGGCAATCCGATCGTGAACGTGTCGAGCCGGCTCGGTTCGATCGACTATGGCGACCGGCGCATGATCGGCCTGAACAACATCGAGCTGATCACCGACCGGCCCCTCGAGGTCAACCTGCGCGAGATCCGCGAGGTCAAGAAGCGCTACCCCAAGCACGCCGTGATCGTCTCCTTGATGGTCGAGACGCGCGAGGAGTGGCGCGAGATCATCGCGCGCTCCGAGGACACGGGCTGCGACGGGCTCGAGCTCAACTTCGGCTGCCCGCACGGCATGTGCGAGCGGGGAATGGGCTCGGCCGTCGGTCAGGAACCGAAGGTGCTCGAGGAACTCGTGCGCTGGGTGATGGAGTACGCGCACATCCCCGTGATCGCCAAGCTCACGCCCAACATCGGCCACATCGAGGATCCGGCCTTCGCCGCCGTGCGGGGGGGGGCGAACGCGGTCTCGCTGATCAACACGATCCAGAGCGTCATCGGAGTCGACCTCGACCGATTGGTGCCGTTGCCGCGCGTCGCGAACGCCTCGAGCCACGGCGGCTACTGCGGCCCGGCGGTGAAGCCGATCGCACTGCGCATGGTCGGCGTCCTGGCGCGCGACGAACGCATCACGGTGCCGATCAGCGGCATTGGCGGCATTTCGAACTGGCGCGACGCGGCCGAGTTCCTGGCGCTCGGCGCAACGAACGTGCAGGTGTGCACCGCCGTGATGCACCACGGCTACCGCATCGTCGAGGACATGATCGAAGGGCTTGACGGGTATCTCGCCCAAAAGAAGATGCGTTCGGTGAACGAACTCGTCGGCGCGGCCGTGCCCGGTTTCCGCGAGTGGGGCGACCTCGATCTCAACTACCACGTCGTGGCGAAGATCGACGCGACGAAGTGCATCGGCTGCCAGCTGTGCCACGTCGCCTGTCACGACGGCGCGCACCAGTGCATCCACCAGCCCGGAACTCCCGCGCACGCCGGACACGTCGCGCCGATGGCGAAGATCGCCGCCGAGAGGGCTCGAGCCGCGCCGGCCGACGCGCCCTACCGCGTGCCGTGGGTCGACGAGACCGAGTGCGTCGGGTGCAACTTGTGCGCCCTGGTGTGCCCCGTCGAGAGCTGCATCTCGATGGTCGAACAGCGCCGCGCGCCGAACGCCGACACCTGGCACGACCGCATCCGCGACGGGCGCGATCGTGTGCCCGGTGGACTCTCGAGCACGAAGCCGTGACGAGTCCGCGCGACCCGTTCCTCGCCGCCGCGCTCGAGGAAGCGCGCCTCGGTCTCGACGAGGGCGGGATCCCGATCGGATCGGTTCTCGTGATCGACGGGCGCGTCGTCGGACGAGGTCACAACCGGCGCGTGCAAAGGAAGAGCGCGATCCTGCATGCGGAGATGGACTGCTTGGAGAACGCCGGCCGCATGAGCGCGCGCGACTACGCCCGAGCGACGCTCTATTCGACGCTCTCGCCGTGCGACATGTGCAGCGGCACGGCGCTCCTCTACAAGATCAGGAAGATCGTGATCGGCGAGAACGTCACGTTCCAGGGGCCCGAAGCCTACGTGCGTTCGCGCGGAGTGGAGCTCGTGGTCGTGAACGATGCGGAGTGCATCGCGCTGATGCGCGACTTCATCCGCGCGCGACCGGAACTTTGGAACGAAGATATCGGGGTGTGAGCGGCGCGCGAAGCAGATGGAGCGCGCGAGGGCGAAGGGACGATACGCGACACAAACGAATGCTCCGCATTTCGTCCTCCCGGCAGGTGCGCCGCGGAGTACCGCGACGCACCTGCCGGGAGGCCAAAAAACGGGTCTCGATGTAGTGCACGCGCACGCGCGGAGTACCGCGCGGCGCGGGAGCGGGATCCGACAAGAGTTCAGGGGTATCGAAGCTGTCGGGGCAACGGGCAGCCTCGACCCCGACACCGCGCCGCGCGGTATTCCGCGCGTGCGCGTGCACTCCTGCGCGACAGTTTCTTCTCTTCTTCTTCTCTTCTAGAGCTCCGGGGGTGGGGCGCG
>JBGATY010000282.1:0-3941 GCA_044228955.1 Planctomycetota bacterium
CTGCAAGGCCGGGTCCTTCTCAAGCGTGATCGTGTTGCGCGTGCCCTCCAGGAGGACCTCGGGCGGCACGAGGCCCGTCAGCGGCTGGAGCGGTTGCGCTCCCAAGGGCGTCTTGAGGGCGTACGCCATGGCCAGGCAGTCGGGATGACAGGGCACCGGCACGAGATCGGCCGGCGTGAACCACGCGCACTGCTCGAGGATGCGCCGGCGCACCTCGCTGAGCGTCAAACGGTGCTGCAGGGCGTCGTGTCCTTCGACGCGCCCCGCCTCCTGCACCGGTTGGAACGTGATGCCGCGCACGCAGCGCTGCGCCACCGCGAATCGCACGAGGTCGCCGAGCTCGTCGTCGTTGAGTCCGCGCCGCACCGTGACCACGAGCGTCGTCGACAGGTCGAGCGCGTTGAGGCGTTCGAGCGCGCGGAGCTTCGTCGCGAGCAGGTTCGCGCCGCGCAGCGTCCGGTGCGGTGCCTCGCGCGCGGAATCGAACTGCAGGTAGACCTCGAATCCCGGCGCGTAGGCCGCGAGCCTGTCGGCGAATCCGTCCTCCTGCGCGATGCGGATCCCGTTCGTGTTCACCATCAAGTGCCGAATAGGCCGTCGCCGGCACGCGTCCAGCACGTCGAAGAGGCGCGGGTGGAGCGTCGGCTCGCCGCCCGACACCTGCACGATGTCGGGCTCGCCTTCGTTGCGCACGATGCAGTCGAGCATGCGTTCGATCGTCGCGAAGTCGCGGTGCGTCGTGCGCTCCGGCCCACTCGAGGCGTAGCAGGTCGGGCAACGCAGGTTGCAGTGGTCGGTGATCTCCAGCAACGACACGCATCCGTGCTGTTCGTGCTCGGTGCAGATGCCGCAGTCGTACGGGCAGCCGTACTGGAAGCCCGTGTTGGGTTTCACGACCTGCTCGGGCGGTTTCAGGAAGCGCTCGCGGCCCATGCGCCAGTACTCCGCGTCATCCGCGAGCAGCACGCGCTGCGCGCCGTGCGCGACACAGCGCTTCGTGAGGTAGACGCGGCCGTCCTCGATGATTTCCTTGGCCTCGATCGTCTCCAGGCACGTGCCGCACAAGGCCGTCGTCGCGCCGTAGAAGAGATAGGGACGCACGCGGTCGGTCATGACGGCAGTATGGCATCGGCAGGAGGCTCGGGCTTGCCCGAGAGTCCCACGTCCCGGATGATCCGCGGCGATGTTCGACCTCGGGCAGATCCTCCTCATCGCGGCACCGGCGGTGGCCGCCGCCGTTGCGCTCTTCGTCGGGATCCGGCTCCTTCGGCCTGGCAGCGGCCCCGAGCAGAACAGGACGATGCGCACCGTGTTCGGCGTGTTGCTCCTGTTCTTCATGGTCTTCTGTCTCCTGACCTCGCTGGCGATCGGAGCCTGCCTCGGGGTCATGTCGTTCGCGAAGTGAGGCCTGTGAGTTGCCCGTGTCGAGCACGTCGCGGTGGTTCGGCCCCGGGTGCCTGACAGGGTCGTCCGGATCGGGCAGAATGTGCGCATGGGTGAACTCCCGGTCACGCTCCTCATCTTCGGACCGGCGGTCCTCGGCCTCGTCGTGCTCGTCGTGGGCATCGTCATGCTGCAGCGGCCCAAGGACGCTTCCGTCAACACGACGGCGCGCGTGGTGATCGGAACGATCTGCCTGCTCGCGGCGCTTGGGATCGGAGCCTGCTATGGACTCCTGTTCCTCGGGCGATGAGGTGCGCGCGCGGCCATTTTCCTGCGCGTTCACTGCATCGCACCCGGCCGCGAACCCGTTCCGGAGGCGCCGCCCGAGCGCGCGCGTTGCGTCCGAAAGACCGCATAATGACTACGGGAGCGGAGCTCCGGCCCGCGACGCGCTAGAATCAAGGCGCAGTCCGATCGCATCCCGCGTCGATGTTCGGGGGAGAGCGAACCACGCGCGCCCTTGAAGATCGTCCTCGTCAACCCGCCCAGCCCGCCCGAGTTCCGCGTCAGCCGCGGTTTGATGGGCGGTTTCGGCATGGCGGTGAACTCCGCGCTGCTGTATCCGCCGCTCGAGCTGGCGCACGTCGCGTCGGTGCTCGAAGCCGCCGGGCACGAGGTCGTCATCCACGACGCCGATGCGCGCAAGCTCGACCTCTCCGCCTCGATCGCCGCGATCGTGGCCGAGAGGCCCGGCCTCGTGTGCGTCGATTCGTCGAGCACCTCGCTCGACCAGGACCTCGCCCTGTGCCGCGCCGTGCGCGAAAAGACGGGTGCTCCGGTCGCGATCCTCGGCAGCCAGGTCACGTACACGCCGGGCGAGATCTTCGCGGGTGACAACGTCGACGTCGTCGTGCGCGGCGAGCCGGAATACACGGTGCGCGAGATCGCCGAGCGCGTTGCCGCTGGTCAGTCGCTCGCGGGCGTCGCCGGCACGACCTGGAAGCGCGGCGAAAACGACGTCGTGCACGAAGCCGAGCGCGACAAGATCGACGATCTCGACGCGCTGCCGATCCCAGCGCGCCACCTGCTCGACAATCAGGCCTATCACTTTCCCGGTCTCGACGGCCCGGTGACGACGGTCAAGAGCTCGCGCGGCTGTCCGCTCAATTGCTCGTTCTGCGGCTACACGCTGGCGCAGGGACTGCGCTTTCGCTTCCGTTCCCCCGAGCACGTGCTCGCCGAGCTCATCGATCTGCACAAGAATCACGGTCTGCGCCACGTCGTGTTCCGCGATCCGATCTTCACCACGAAGAAGGACCGCATCCACGCGATCTGCGCGGGCATCCTGCGCGAGAAGCTCGACCTGGCGTGGCAGTGCGAGACCGCGGTCAAGACGCTCGACCGGCCGTTGATCGAGGCCATGGCCAAGGCCGGCTGCACGCACATTTCGCTGGGCGTCGAATCGGGCAACGCCGAGATCCAGAAGCGCCACTGCGGCAACAAGCTCAGCGACTTCGACAAGGGCGTCGAGGTCTTCAAGGCCTGCCGCGACAACGGCATCGAGACGCGCGCCTTCTGCATGATCGGTTTCCCCGAGGAAACACCGGCGATGGTGGAGGAGACGTTCGACCTCGTCGAGCGCTTCGATCCGGATCAGGTGCAGTTCTGCGCCGTGACCGCGTACCCGGGCACGCCGCTCTACAAGATGCTGCACGGCAGCCGCGAGTTCGATTACGCCACGATGACCGGCTTCCAGGCGCTCGAGGGCAACGAGCACATGAGCGCCGCCGAGATCGAAGAGAAGATCCGCGAGGGCTACCGGCGTTTCTACCGCCGCCCGAAACGCCTCGTGCGCGAAATGAAGAACCCGGTGCGCTTCGTCGGCCGCGTCGCGCGCTACTTCACGCTGTTCAAGAAGCGCGCGTGAGGATGGATCGACGGGTGGGAGCGCCGGACGACCACGGGCCGCTCGACCGCTGGGCGGCGAAGAAGGCGCACTATCAGGACGAGGAAGTCGTCGCCCGTTACGACGCGGAACGATTCCGCTCGAGCCACGAGCGCGCCTCGACCGAGCGCAAGTGGCGTGCGATCCGCGCCGCGCTCGGCGACGAGCTCAAGCCGGGCGCCGAAGTACTCGACGTGCCTGCGGGCCGTGGACGCTTCACGAGCCGCATCCTCGGGGCCGGCTACCGGCTCACGAGCGCGGACCTGTCCGAGCCGATGCTGCGCGCCGCGATCGACGCGGCAGAGGGAGCGAGCGGCTTTCGCGGCGCCGTGCGCGGCGACGCCGAGCGCCTGCCGTTCGCGGACCAGAGCTTCGACCTGGTCCTCTCGGTGCGCTTCCTGTTCCACGTGCCGCCGGAGCTGCGCGCCGGCATTCTGCGAGAATTCGCGCGCGTCTCACGGCGCTTCGTCATCGTCGACGTGCGCCACAAATATTGCTACGCGACGCACACGAAGCGGCTCAAAGCCTGGTTCCTCGGCAGGCGACCCCCGTCGAAGCGCGCGAGCCTCGCCGAGATCGACCGCGACGTCGATGCAGCCGGCCTGCGCCTCCT
>JBGATY010000283.1:0-3924 GCA_044228955.1 Planctomycetota bacterium
GGAGGTGGTGTGGACGCCCTTGCCCGTGCCGAGTTGATTTTTCCAGCCGAGTCCCATTTCTTCGATGGGAGCGCCTTCGGGTTCGCGCCCGACCAGTTTCGGGTCGCCCGCGCCGTGCGCCTTGCCGAACGTGTGACCGCCCGCGATCAAAGCGACGGTCTCCTCGTCGTCCATCGCCATGCGCGCGAACGTCTCGCGGATGTCCTTCGCCGCGGCGAGCGGATCGGGGTTGCCGTTCGGGCCCTCGGGGTTCACGTAGATCAGGCCCATCTGCACCGCGGCGAGCGGGTTCGCGAGGTCGCGCTCACCGGAGTAGCGCTTGTCCGCGCCGAGCCACGTGCGCTCGCCGCCCCAGTTGACGTCGAGGTCGGGCTCCCACACGTCCTCGCGTCCGCCTCCGAAGCCGAACGTCTCGAAGCCCATGCTGT
The DNA here is from genome assembly GCA_044228955.1 of Planctomycetota bacterium. Taxonomy (GTDB): domain Bacteria; phylum Planctomycetota; class UBA1135; order UBA1135; genus JAEUIA01. Next base: position 429 of record JBGATY010000283.1, read on the forward strand.
CGAGCGCGACGTTGCCCGCGAGGATCATCAGGTCGGCCCACGAGATCTTCCGGCCGTACTTGCGCTTGATCGGCCACAGGAGCCGGCGCGCTTTGTCGAGGCTGACGTTGTCGGGCCAGCTGTCGAGCGGCGCGAAGCGTTGTTGCCCGCGTCCGCCGCCGCCGCGACCGTCGCCGACGCGGTACGTGCCCGCGCTGTGCCACGCCATGCGGACGAAGAGCGGGCCGTAGTGACCGAAGTCGGCCGGCCACCAGTCCTGCGAGTCCGTCATCAACGCGGTGAGGTCCTTCTTCACCGCGGCGAGGTCGAGGCTCGCGAACTCCTTCCGGTAGTCGAACGCCTCACCCATCGGGTTCGACTTCGTGGAGTGCTGGTGCAGGAGATCGAGGCGCAACTGGCTCGGCCACCAATCGCGGTTCGTCGTCCCGCCGCCGGTCGTGGAATGGAAGGGACACTTGGCTTCGTTCGACATGAGGTTGGACTCCTGCGTTCGAGGTGAAGGACTCGGGACGAAGTCACTCTACGCGTGTCGTGCTCCGTCGCTCATTCGAAGCGGAGATCGTGCCGATCGACGCGGCCTATCGACCCATAGAGCGAGCGAGTGCGTTCGCGGCCGAATCGTTCGCGCGCTCGCGATCGAACAGGAGACGTCGCGCTCACGAGTGGAAGATCACCGTCCGGCCCGCGGATCGATCGCGCGCACACCCCGCTCCCGTCGCGGAAGCCGCGCTCCACCTCGCTCCCGCGCTGCGTCGCGCCGTGTTCGACGCTATCCTCTCCGGGATCGCATCATCGAATCGAGAGAGAAGGACATGAGCACGATCCAACACGACCTCGTCGTCATCGGCGCCGGCCCCGGCGGCTATGTCGCCGCGATCCGCGCGGCGCAGCTCGGGCTGAACGTCGCCTGCATCGAGAAGGAGAAGGCGCTCGGCGGCACGTGCCTGCGAATCGGCTGCATCCCGAGCAAGGCCATGCTCGAGTCGAGCGAGCTCTATCACGAGGCGCGCGACGGCTTCGAGAAGCACGGTGTGCGCTTCGAGAAGGTCCATCTCGACCTCGACACGATGTTGAAGCGCAAGGACGGCGTCGTGAAGGCCAATACCGACGGCATCGACTACTTGTTCAAGAAGAACAAGGTCACGCGCTACCTCGGGACCGGCCGGTTCACGTCGGCCACTACGGTCGCCGTGGACGGAGCGGAGAAGACCGAGATCGCGGCCAAGCACGTCATCATCGCGACCGGCAGCGTCAGTGCTCCGCTCAAGGGCGTCGAGCTCGACGGCGACCGCATCGGCACGAGCACCGAAGCGCTGACGTGGAGCGAGGTCCCGAAGCACCTCGTCGTCATCGGCGCGGGCGCGATCGGCCTCGAGATGGGCTCGGTGTGGGCCCGACTCGGCGCGAAGGTCACCGTGCTCGAATACCTGGATCGCATCCTGCCCGGCATGGACACCGAGATCGCGACCGAGGCGCTCAAGCTCTTCAAGAAGCAGGGCCTCGAATTCCAGCTCGGCGTGCGCGTCACCGGCGCGAAGAAGAAGGGCAAGGGCTGCGTCGTCGACGTCGACGGCAAGCCTTCGATCGAGTGCGATCGCGTCCTGCTCGCGGTCGGCCGCCGTCCGACGACGGAAGGGCTCGCCCTCGACAGGGCCGGCATCGCGCTCGACGAAAAGGGTCGCGTGCCCGTGAACGATCACTTCCAAACGAGCGTTCCTAACGTCTACGCGATCGGCGACGTGATCCGCGGCCCGATGCTCGCGCACAAGGCCGAGGAAGAAGGCGTCGCCTGCGTCGAGCACATCGTCACCGGCTACGGACACGTGAACTACGACGCGATCCCGAACGTCGTCTACACCGCGCCCGAGATCGCGTCGGTGGGCAAGACCGAAGAGGAGTTGAAGGCCGCGAACGTCCCCTACAGGAAGGGTTCGTTCCCGTTCCTCGCCAACGGCCGCGCGCGCGCTCTCGGCCACACCGACGGCCGCGTCAAGGTCCTGGCGCACAAGGAGACGGATCGCATCCTCGGCGCCCACGTGATCGGCCCGCGCGCCGGCGACTTGATCGCCGAGCTCGTCTGCGCGATCGAATTCGGTGCGAGCAGCGAGGACGTCGCGCGCACGAGCCACGCGCACCCGACCTTGGCGGAAGTCGTGAAGGAAGCCTGCCTCGCGGTCGACGGAAGAGCCCTGAACGCCTGACCCGCGGCTGCGACTCGCCAGTCATCGTCCGGGGAGCGCCCGGCGACCCCATCCCCGACGCGGTCCGCTTCGGATCGCGGACCCAGCTCCAGCGACCCGTTCGATCGATTGGAAGTTGATTCGGAACCGACTGCTGCTTCATGGGTTGTGCCCGCGATGCCCCCCTCGGTCTGGATCCTGTGCGCCGCCTTGTTCGCGGCGGGCGACTCGCCCGCGACCGACGTCAAGACCTTCAAGTACGACCGCGAGAACATCCTCGGCACGTCGCTGCACCTCGAACTGCGCGCCGAGGAGGCGATCGCGGGCCAGGCCAAGGCGGCGATTCTGGCCGAGATCGAGCGGCTGCGAGCCGTGCTGAGCACGTACGACGAGAAGAGCGAGCTCAGCCTGCTCCCCAGACCTTGTCCGGCGACAGCGGCGTCGGCGGATCTGCGTGCGGTCATGCACGCGTGCGATCGTTGGATGGCCGCGTCCAACATGGCCTTTCACCCGGGCGTCGAAGGCCTCACCCGTTTGTGGAAGGAAGCTGCGCGACGCGGGAGTGCGCCGACCGATGCGGAACTCGAGGCCGCGCGCGCCAGGCTCGTGCGAACCTTGTGGACCATCGACGACGAACACGGCACGGTCGCGATGCTCACGGACTCGCCGGTCTCGTTCGATGCCCTGGCCAAGGGGTACATCATCGATGCCGCCATCCAAGCGGCGCAGAAGGCGGGGGCCAGCGACATCGTGCTCGAGATCGGCGGCGACCTGCGCGTGTGCGGCGAGAGTTCCTCGCGCGTCCGCGTCGTCGATCCGCGCCAGCCCGCGGAGAACGCGGAAGCCCTCTGCGAGCTCGATCTGCACGGAGTCTCCGTCGCCACCAGCGGCGGCTACGCGCGCGGATTCGACGTCGCCGGCCGGCACTACTCGCACATTTTCGATCCGGCCACGGCGCGACCGATCGAGGCTGTCCTGCAAGCCAGCGTGATCGCGAACGACGCGACGACGGCCGACGCGCTGGCCACGATCCTCAACGTGCTCTCGCCGGAAAAGGGCCTGGCCTTGATCGCGGAAACCCCCGGTGCCGCGAGCATGGTGATCGATTCCGCGGGCGTGCAGCACAAGAGCCCGAACTGGTCGCGGTACGTGCGCAAGCCCGCCCACCCAACGGAGCCCGCGCTGCCCAGCACGCTGCCCGGTGGCGGAGAGATCGTGCTGGCCTTCGAACTGGCGCAGCCGACCGCGGAAGGTCGGCCAGGCGGAGAGCGCGGGGGCAAGCGGCGCGGTGGCGGCGGCTATCGGCGTCCGTACGT
>JBGATY010000284.1:0-3864 GCA_044228955.1 Planctomycetota bacterium
ATCCGGCGCCCACGCTCCTCGCACGGTCGGCGAGGGAGTCGAGTTCTACCGGCGGCTCGTCGCAGCCTCCTCGGGCGTCCGGACTTGAACGGAGGCTCGAAAAAGGGCACTCCAACTGCGGTTCGACCCACTCCTCGTACTCACCCAGCCCACCCCGCACTTCCGCCACCTCCCATGCGCACGCCGCTCCTTCCCGTCCTCGCCGTCCTCGCCCTCGTTCCGTCGTTCCAGAGCTGCATCGTCGCCGCCGCCGCGGGTGCCGGCGCGGTCGTCGGCAACGTGATGATGGAGGACAACACCTTCATCAGCCACCTGAACACCGACTCGCAGCGCACGTGGGTCCAGACCAAGGCCACGCTTTCGCGCAAGAGTCCGAAGCCGATCGAGGTCGACGAGAATCGCCGCCGCGCGACGGCCGATCTCGACGGCTCGATCGTGACCGTGACGGTCGAGACCTATGACTTGAACGTCAGCGTCTTGAAGGTGTCGGCGAAGAAGTACGGCTTCCCCGACAACGACATCGCCAAGATCATCATGGATCGCATCACCGAGGACCTGAACAAGAGCGCCGCGCGCTGAGCGGGTCTCAGGCGTCCGCGGCCTTCGCTTTCGCGGAGTGCGCGCGCGCGCCGCGCTTCTTCGCGCACGCCTTGCAGTAGCCGCGCAGGCGCAGGTCGTGGCTCACGAGTTGGAAGCCCTTCTTGCGGCACGCCTCGATCTGCAACTCCTCGATCCGCTCGTCCTGGAACTCCTCGATCCTGCCGCAGGCGAGGCACACCATGTGATCGTGGTGCTGGTGTCCGAGGACGTGCTCGTACACGAGTTCACCGCGGCCCGCGTCGAGCGCCTCGACGAAGCCGCCCTCGAGGAGCAGCGCGAGCGTGCGGTAGACCGTGGCGCGCGAGGCTTTCGCGCCGGTCTCGGCTTTGAGCCACTCGTACAGCCGCTCGGCGCTGAAGTGCTCGTGCGTCTCGAACGCGCGCTCGAGGATGCGGCGGCGTTGCGCCGTCAGCTTGAGCGAGCGCGTCCTGAGGAAAATCTCGAAGCGCTTCTCGATCTGATCGTGGTTCACGAGCGAGATCCTCCCTGCTCGCGCTCAGCGCGACGAGCGGCGCGGCGGCCGCGGCGTGCGGCCGCGGGGTCCGAGGTCGAGGCCGCTGACGTCGTCCTCGCGATCGCCGCCGGAGCGCTCGGCGTCGGGGAAGGTGCTCTCGACTTCGCCCTTCTTGCGCGCGCCGATGTCGGTGCGGCAGAACTTCCCGTCGTAGGACACCTCCTCGAACGCCGCGTATGCGCGCGTGCGAGCCGTTTCGACGTCGTCCGCGAGCGCGGTGATGCACAGGACGCGCCCACCGGCCGTGACGACGTCGCCCTTCGGACTGCGCGCGGTGCCGCTGTGGAACACCACGACGTCCTCGATGCGTCCCGCCGCCGCGAGTCCGTCGATCGGGTCGTTCTTGCGCACCGTGTTCGGGTAACCGTGCGCCGCGGCGACGACGCCGATGCACACGCGCGGATCCCAGTGCGGCTCCACGATCTCCGACAGCTTGCCCTTCGCGCACGCGTCGAGGATGGGCAGGAGGTCGCTCTTCATGCGGCGCACGATGGCCTGGCACTCGGGGTCGCCGAAGCGCACGTTGAACTCGAGCACCTTGGGGCCGCTCTCGGTGATCATGATCCCGACGAAGAGCACGCCGCGGAACTCGATCTCCTCGCGGCGCAACGCGTGCACCGCGGGGACGACGATGCGCTGCTCGATCTGCTTCTGGATGCGCTTCGTGAGCGTCGGCACCGGCGAGTACACGCCCATGCCGCCGGTGTTCGGTCCGGTGTCGTTGTCGCCGACCTGCTTGTGGTCCATGACCGGTTCGAGGATCAGGATCGTCTCGCCGTCGGTGATCGCGAGCACCGACGCTTCCTCGCCGACCAGGCATTCCTCGATGACGATGCTGGAACCCGCCGCGCCGAGCGTCTTCTTCTCCATCACGGCGTCGACCGCCGCGCACGCGCTCTTCGCGTCGGGGCAAATGAAGACGCCCTTGCCGGCCGCGAGTCCGTCGGCCTTCACGACCTGGGGCCACGTCGAGCACCCTTCGAGGTAGCTCTTCGCCGCGCCCGAGCGATCGAAGCGCTTGAACGTCGCGGTCGGGATGCGGTGCTTCTCGAGCAGATCCTTCGAGAAGGTCTTCGATCCCTCCAGCTTCGCGCCGGCGGCGCCCGGGCCGAAGACGTTGATGTTCGCGGCGCGGAGCTTGTCCGCGAGACCGAGCACGAGCGGATCCTCGGGCCCGACGACGACGAGGTCGACCTTCTCCTTCGCGGCGAGCTTGACCAGTCCGTCGACGTCGGTGGTCTTGACAGCGACGTTCCTCGCGACCTCGGCCGTGCCGACGTTTCCCGGCGCGCACAGGATGTCGGGCTTCAAGGGCGACTGCGCGAGCTTCCAACACAGAGCGTGCTCGCGTCCACCGCCGCCGACGACCAAGACCTTCATCGTGTTCTGACTCTCCCCTGCCGTGCGCGCAGGGAGCCTGCGCCGCGAAGCGAGCCGCACAAGCTACCGTCAACCGCTCGATGTGGGAACTGCGAGCGCTCGGATCTCGCCGCGCAAGCCTGCGCGCGCTACCCTCCTGCGCCCTCCAGCGGAGGACGGGCGGGGAGTACCTCAGTTGGTAGAGGCGAAGCTTTGGGTGCTTCGAGTCGTGGGTTCGAGTCCCATCTCCCCGACCATTTCCTCGCGCGGCGAGGACGGTTTCGCATGCGCCCGTAGCTCAGTTGGATAGAGCATCGGATTTCTAATCCGACGGTCGGTGGTTCGAGTCCACCCGGGCGCGCCAGCCTCGGTCGGGACGCCTGCGCAAGATGGCCTCGCAGCTGCGCGGGGACGGATAGGTCGTGTCTATGCACCCGATCGATCCCTTCCGCTTGTGGCGGTGGCGCCACGGGCATAGGTTGCACGCAGGTTCTCCATCGACGACCCATCCAACGGATCACACGCTCATGTCCACCGAATCGAAGTGCCCGTTCCATCACGCCGGCTCCGACGGAACGTCGAACAGGGATTGGTGGCCGAACCAGTTGCGCCTCGAGTTGCTGCACCAGCATTCCGAGCTCTCCAATCCGATGGGCAAGGACTTCGACTATGCGAAGGAGTTCAAGAGCCTCGACTTCGCGGCCCTGAAGAAGGACCTCGCGGCCTTGATGACCGACTCGCAGGAGTGGTGGCCGGCGGATTTCGGGCACTACGGCCCCTTCTTCGTGCGCATGGCGTGGCACAGCGCCGGAACGTACCGCACGGGTGACGGCCGCGGCGGTGGCGGCCGGGGGCAGCAGCGCTTCGCTCCGCTGAACAGTTGGCCGGACAACGTCAGCCTGGACAAGGCGCGACGTCTGCTCTGGCCGATCAAACAGAAGTACGGCTGCAAGATTTCGTGGGCCGACCTGATGATCCTGGCGGGCAACGTCGCGCTCGAGACGATGGGCTTCAAGACCTTCGGATTCGGCGGCGGGCGCGCGGACGTTTTCGAACCGGATCAAGACGTGTACTGGGGCAGGGAGAAGACCTGGCTCGGCGGCGACGAGCGCTACTCCGGTCAACGCGATCTCGAAAACCCGCTCGCCGCGGTGCAGATGGGATTGATCTACGTCAACCCGGAGGGCCCGAACGGCAAGCCGGATCCGATCGCTGCGGCCCACGACATCCGCGAGACCTTCGCGCGCATGGCGATGAACGACGAGGAGACCGTCGCGCTCATCGCCGGCGGTCACACCGTCGGCAAGTGCCACGGCAACGGGGACGCCAGCGCTCTCGGGCCGAAGCCGGAAGCTGGTGACCTCCCCGAGCAGGGCCTCGGGTGGCGCAAT
>JBGATY010000285.1:0-3836 GCA_044228955.1 Planctomycetota bacterium
ACGGAGTTTCCTCGGGGAGGTGGAGGGAGCGCAAGGCCGGTGTGCGATCCATCGTGCAAAGCGGCGAAAGGAGGTGCTCGATCGCTGCCCCGACGCAGCCGCAAGTCCCGATTGGCAGGGTTTCGCGGCCCGCTGTAGGTTCGAGGTCATGGACATCGAGATCTCGCTCAGTGGCCCCGAGAGGGAGTACGTCGAGCAGCAGATTCGCAGCGGCCGAGCAGCGAGCGAGGGCGAAGTCGTGCGAGGAGCTCTCCGCTCCATGATCGATCGCGACGGCGACGAACGCCGGAAGTACGAGGAGTGGCGTGAGCGTATGCGACGCGAACTCGACGAGGCGTACGAGGAGTCGTTCACCGACGAGGGTCTCGACGGTCCTGCCGTGTTCGAGGAGCTGCGATTGGAACTGGAAGCTCGGCGGGATCAGCAGACGTGAAGCCCTACCGACTGTCTCCGCGTGCGAGGCGAGACTTGCGCGAGATCCTCGCCCGTGTCGAGAGCACATCGGGGTTCGAGCGCGCCGAGCAGATCCGTGCCGAGTTCCTGCGAACGATGGAGAACATCGCCCTGTTCCCACGTGCCGGCCACGAGCGCGATGATCTGACGATCAAGCCGGTGCTGTTCTGGAGCGTCTATTCGTTCTTGATCGCGTATCGACCGGATTCCGATCCTCTGCGTGTCTTGCGCGTCATCCATGGAGCGCGCGACCCGCAGGATCTGCGCGGACGCGTCGGGGAACCGTTGGCTACGTACGTCCTGTCGGGCAAGGTCGTCGTCCACGTTCCCTTGGATGCACGAGAACTCGAGTTCATCGGCACGTGCTTGCGCCGGGGGGACGCAACCAACGCGAGCGAACTGCTGCTCAGCGCCGTGCGTTCGATGATCGATCCGGTCGCCGAAAAGCAGCGCATCGACGACGCCTGGCGAGAGGACGCTCGTCGTGCGATCGAGATCGGATGCCAGGAGTTGTCTGCGGGAAAGACGGTCGACGGCGAGCAAGCACTCGAGCGAGTCCGTCGACGTCTCGACCGTCGTGGCGCGAACGACCTCGGGAGGTCGTGGTGAGACGGACCGACCGACTGGTCAGCGCGTGCTCGGGTCCAGTACGCCTGCCGGCACGTCCAGCTCCATCCGCAGCACCGCGAGCCCGTGCGTCTTCCCTTGCGCGTCCGTCTTCAGCGACGCGGACCCTCCGCCGCCGAGGCTGTCCTCGAGCAGGAAGTTCAAGAGGCGCAGGTTCGGCGCTTCGTAGCGCTTCACCGCGCCCACGTTGATCGCGCTCATGTGCTGCCGCACGCGCTCGGCCGTCAGATGCTCCTGGAGGAACGCGTAGGCCGCGTCCGAGCGGGCCAGCACGCCGACGTTGCTGCCTTCGCCTTTGTCGCCCGAGCGGGCGCACGCGATCCGGGAGAGGGGGACTTTGGGCATGACGTCGAACCTCGAAGATGTCCGCGGAATCAAACGGTGACCACGGTGACCTTGGGCGTCACGAACTCCTTGCGGAGCAGCGCGGGCCAAAAGCCGATGATCTCCTGCGCCTTCGGGCGGCCGCCGGCGAAGCCGGTCACGCCGGGCGGGCCGCTGGTCACGAGGGGGACGAGCTCCATGCCGAAGCGGTTCACCTTGGCTTCGTCGGGGCCCTTCACGCCCATGCGCAGCACGATCTCGCTCGGGTCGGGGCGGTCGGCGCTGGCGATGCCGGCGTGGCACGTGTTCGCGCCGAGGAACTCGACGAGGCGCTCCTTGGCGCTGTACTCGAAGCCGTCGGAGGCGAGGCGCGCCCACACGATCTCGGCGCAGAGCTTCGCTTTCTCGAGCGCGTCGGGGCCGGCGATCGTCAGCTCGCCGACGGCCTTGAAGCCGTCCTGGTAGCTGGCGGAGACCTTGTAGTAGGGCGTCGCGGGCCCGCCGCGCACGCCGTCGACCGCGACGCGGTCCTTGCCGTCCTGGCGCATGCGGATCGTCGTGAAGTCGGCCGTGCAGTCGGGGCCGAGGTACGCGCGGGGGTCGCCCATCTCGTACGCGAGCTGGTGCGCGACCGTGCTCTCGTTCACGAGCCCGCCGGTGCCGTCGTGCTTCGTGATCACGAACGTGCCGTCGGCCTTCATCTCGATCAGCGGATAGCCGATGCGGGCCATGTCGGGGATCGTGCGCCAGTCGGTGAAGTTGCCGCCGGTGCACTGCGCGCCGCACTCGACGATGTGGCCGGCGACGGTGCCGGCGGCGAGCAGGTGGTGGTCGGTCGTCTTCCACCCGAACTCGTGGATCATCGGGCCGAGCACGAGGCCGGGATCGGTGCCGCGGCCCGTGATCACGATCTGCGCGCCCTGGTCGAGCGCCTGCGCGATGGGGAAGGCGCCCAGGTAGACGTTCGCGCTCGTCAGGCGGTCGCGGACGGACGAGATCGGTGCCTTGGTGTCCATGTTCGCGAGCGCCTCGCCCGCGCTCGTCAGCTCGTCGATGCGGCCGAACACGTCGTCGCCCTCGACGATGCCGAGCCGGACGCCCTTGTAGCCGCGCTTCGCGATGACGGCCGCGATCGCGTCCATGCAGCCGCGCGGGTTCACGCCGCCCGCGTTCGCGACGACCTTGATCTTCTTCTCGACCAGCTCGGGCAGGATGCGGTCGATCAGACGCACGAAGTCGGTGGCGTAGCCCGCGTTGGGGTTGCGCGATCGCAGCTTCTGCATGATCGACATCGTGACCTCGGCCAGGTAGTCGAGCGTCAGGTAGTCGACCGGGCCTTCGCGCACGAGGCGCACGGGCGCGAGGATCGAATCGCCCCAGAATCCCTGGCCGTTGGCGATGCGGACGATGTTCGGGCGCGTCATGGATTTCGTGGGGCGGAGTCGGCGGAGGATCGGGGCGGAAGAGTCTACCGGTCGACGCTCGGCGCTCGAAGTCGGGGGAAGTTCCTTCGTGCGCGATCCGTGGTCCTGCGCCCCGCGTTCCCGCTCAAGATCCGCTCGCGGGAGCCTCGATCAGACCCTGTACCCGACGGGTGGAGCGTGCGGCTCCGCCTGTCCCGAAACGAAATGCACGCCTTTGGACGTCTCCCCGCTCCCGGTTGACGAATCGCAGCGCCTCGCCGAGCTGAAGAGCCTCCGGATCCTCGACACGGATCCGGAGCCGGCGTTCGACGACCTCGTGCGACTCGCGGCGCAGCTGACCGGCGCGCCGATGACCGTGATCTCGATGGTCGACTGCGACCGGGTCTGGATGAAGGCCCGGGTGGGCATCGAGGTCTGCCAGATCCCGCGCAACATCGCGTTGTGCGCCATGGCGATCCAGGAGCGCGCCGGTGCGATCGTGATCCCCGACACGGAGTCCGATCCGCGCACGGCCACGAGCCCGATGGTCACGGGCGATCCGCACATCCGCGCCTACGTCGGCATCCCGCTCGTGACCTCCGCGGGCTGCGCGGTGGGAACGCTGTGCGTGGCCGATCGCAGGGCGCGCGAGTTCACCGCCGACGAGCTCGAGGGCCTGCAGCGCCTCGGCCGCCAGGCCGTGTGCCTGCTCGAGCTCCGGCGGGCGGGGATCGAGATCGCGGAGTCGGCGCGGCGCGAGGACCAGGTCGCGACGGACCTGCGCCACAGCCAGCGGCGCCTCGAGATCCTGGCCGAGCTCACGCAGGCGATCCTGCCCGACCACGAGGTCGCGGACGTCGTGCGACTCTCGGTCGCGATCCTCGCGCGTCACGTGCGCGGAGTGCGCGTGGCGTACTCCACGGTCGACGAGCGCGGGCGCCTCGCGGTGCTCGACTCCGTCGAGCCCGCGGGCCTGCCGCGCCTCGCCGGCACCGACTTCGACGTCTCCGTCGGGCCGACCTACCTGGC
>JBGATY010000286.1:0-3836 GCA_044228955.1 Planctomycetota bacterium
CAGGATGCCCACGAGGCGGTCGGATACGTCGGAAACGTGCTCCTCGACCCCGGGGATGAAGGCCCGCAACACGAGCGCGAGGGCCGCCGCGGCGAGGGCTCCGCTCGCGTGGCCAAGACCCCACACGAGTCCGACGCGCCACGCGCTCTTGCCGCGCACGGCGGCGTAGGGCGCGACGCCGGCCAGGTGATCGGGCCCGCCGAGCGCATGTTGCCCGCCCGCGAGCAGGCCGAGCCAGAGGGCCGATAGCGTCGCGACGAACGTCATGCGACGCGCATTCTTCCATCCGCCGGCTCCGTCCTCCACGATGGCGCGCACTTTGAACGGACTCACGAGCGAAATCGGCGTCCTCGGCGCGGGCGCGGCCGGATCGTGGGCCGCGGCGGTCGCGGCGCGCGCGGGCCGCACGGTCACGTTGCTCGAAAAGACTCCGCGACTCGGCACGAAGGTGCTCGCGTCGGGCGGCACGCGCTGCAACCTGACCACGACGCTCGACTCAAAGCACGCGGCGGAGCTGTTCGGCCCCGCCGGAGCGCGCTTTCTCGCCCCGGCTTTGCGCGCGCTCTCGCCGCAGGACCTGCGCGCGCGCTTCGAGGAGTGGGGCGTCGAGACGGTCGAGGCGCCGCTCGAGAAGATCTTCCCGAAGAGCGGGCGCGCGCGCGACGTGCGCGATGCGCTGGAGCGAGAAGTGCGCCTGAGCGGAGCCCGCATCGAGTTCGACGCGTCCGTCGAAGCCATCGAACAGAGCGACGGCGCGTGGCGCGTGGTGCGGGGGGGGGGCGTGGTGCACCAGTTCGCGCGACTGATCGTGTGTCCCGGCGGCATGAGCTATCCGCGCACGGGAACGACCGGCGACGGCTATGCCTGGCTGGAGCGGCTCGGACTCCCGATCGTCGATCCCGTGCCGGCGCTCGTGCCCTTGTCGAGCGACGCGGCGTGGGTGACGGAACTCGCGGGGATCGCCATGCAGGACGTCGAGGCGCGCCTCCTCGACGAGAAACGCACGGTGCTCGGTCGCCGTCGCCGTCCCGTGCTCTTCACCCACAAGGGCGTGTCGGGGCCCGGCGCCATGGACCTGTCCGAGCCCGTCGCGCGCGCTCACGCCAAGGCTCAGAGGCGGAACGCGCCGGCACCGCGCTTCACGCTCGAGCTCGATCTCGTGCCGGACCTGTCGCGCGAAGCGTTGCGGGACCTCTTGATCGACGCCGCCGGTCGACCGGGCGCGCCAGCGCTCTCGCGCGTGCTGCCGATCGAGATCCCGCGGCGCCTGCTCTTCGCCGTCACGCGCCAGGCCGGACTCGGTCGCGAGGTCGACCCGCGGCCGAACCAGCTCGACAAGCAGGCGCGTCACGCCCTCGGCGAGACCCTGAAGGGGCTCTCCGTGCCGATCGACGGCACGCTCGGTTTCGATCTCGCCGAAGTGACGGCCGGCGGACTCGCCTTGACCCATGTCGATCCGGGCACGATGAGCGTGCGCGGACAAACGGGACTCTACGCGTGCGGCGAGATCCTCGACCTCACCGGTCCCATCGGCGGACTGAACTTCCAGGCCGCGTTCGCCACCGCTGAATTGGCGGCGCGCGCGGCTGCGAAGTGAGCGCTCAGACCGCGGCCAGTTCCTTCTCCATCTTCTCGGAGTACTGGCCGTCGCGCGCGGCGCCGTTCATCTTCGCGCGGTTGAAGAACGCCTTCTGACCGGCCGCCACGTTCTTGTCCTGGCCCTTCCAGGCCTTGAGCGCCTCGTCCTGCAGCGCGCGTCCGTAGCTGAACGACAACTGCCACGGGTGCGGACCGCGGGCGTTCATCGCGTTCAGGTTCGCCGTCGCCTGCGAGCTCGATTGTCCGCCCGAGAGGAACACGATACCCGGCACCGCGGCCGGTACCGTGCGCCGGAAGCACTCGAGGGTCATGGACGCGACCTCGTCGACCGACGCCTGCTTCTTGCACAGCTTGCCGGCGATGACCATGTTCGGCTTCAGGAGCATCTCCTCGAGCACGACGCAGTGGTCGTACAGGGAGTCGAAGACTTCGTGCAGCGTCTGGGTCGTGACCGACATGCAGCGCTCGATCGTGTTGTCCGCGTCCATGAGCACTTCGGGCTCGACGATCGGGACGATGCCGGCTTCCTGGCAGAGCGCGGCGTAGTTCGCCAGGAGACGCGCGTTCTCCTGGATGTTCGCGAGCGTGGGCATGCCCTCGCCGATCGTGATGACGCCGCGCCATTTCGCGAAGCGCGCGCCCAGGCCGTAGTACTCCTTCAGGCGCTCGCGCAGACCGTCGAGCCCTTGCGTGACCTTCTCGTTCGGTGCGCCCGTCATCGCCACCGTGCCGGTGTCGACCTTGATGCCCGGGATCGAACCGTGCCCCTGGAGGATCTTCGTGAAGGCCTTCCCGTCGCGGCCCTTCTGACGAATCGTCTCGTCGTACAAGATCACGCCGCTGATGTAGTCGCCGAAGCCCTTCGTCGTGAAGAGCATGTCGCGATAGTTGCGGCGATTCTCCTCGACGTTCTCGACGTTGATCGACTTGAAGCGCTTCTCGATCGTGCCGGTGCTCTCGTCGGCGGCGAGGATGCCCTTCTTCGGTGCGACGAGGGCCAAGGCGACGCTGCGCATTTCACTTTGTTTCATGGGTACTGCTCTGACGTTCGGGTTGTGGTGCGGGAATGGGGCGATCAGCGCCCGTCCCCGTTGGTCGATGGGGGTGGGCTTTGGAGCGCGCCGAGTTCGATCAGCGCATCGAACACGGACGAGCGCACGAATTCGGCGTCGTTCCGCAGGGTTTCGTGACGGCGCTGGCCGGCCGGATACGGGGAATCGGGGCCTTTGCAGCGTTCCGTCCAGCTCTCGAGGAACGCGTCGCGCTCGGCCGGCTTCGGGAGTCGCGCGCGCAACGTCTCGGGCGTCGACGCGCAGTCCTCCCAGAGCGCGTGGAGGTTGTCGAGCATCCCCCCGTAGCCGTCGTCGAGCACGGCATCGCCGACTGCGAACGCGCGTGCCAGCGCCGTGCGCAAGCCGCGGTGGCGGAAGTACGGAACGAAGCGCTCGCCAATCTGCGGGTAGATGACCTCGTGCTGGGTCGACGGAATCGGAGCCGTCCAGCGCGGCGAGGCCTCGATGAGGTCGCGCACGAGGCCGAGCACGTCGATGTCGGGCATCTCGAACTCCGTGCCGGACGCATAGGCGTCGTAGAGCGTGATGCCCGCGTACGCTCCGCCGACGCGATCGGTGTAGGCGTGCCCGAACGCCGCGGCTTCCTTGGCGAAGGAATGGTCGTCGAGCTCGCGCTCGACCAGCGCCTCGACGAGGTCGAGATCGGGCGCGAACCCGGCGAGCGCGTTCTCGAAGATGCGCAGGGACTCGTCGGGCGCCGTGACGCGCAGGAGTTCGCCGCTCGCCCAGTCGTAGCGGAAGGCAACGGTCCAGGGACGAGCGGCGTAGCGGCCGAGGATCGCGGCGCGTGCGCTCTTTGCGGCGGCGGAGTCGGCGTCGAGCCAGTGACGCGGGGTCGGTTGGGCGGGGGCCAGGACGGCGGGATCGTAGAGCTTCAGCGGCGCGACTTCGTGCCAGGCGGACGGGTCGCGGTCCTGCTTCTTCTTCACCCAGGCGATCAAAGTCGACTGGAAGGAACCACAGTGCTCGAGTTGGAGCGCGAGGAGATCCACGACGTCGCGCCGAGCGGGCGGGGGGAGCGCGAGGAAGGCGGCGCGGGCGCGCGCGTCCTCGGCCGAGCGCGTCCACTCGTACGCTTCGGCGGGCGGCTCCGCCCACGGGTCTTCGAGCACGCCGGCCTCCGCGCTGCGGCCCCAGAGGTTTTCGTCGATGGAGAACGGCCCC
>JBGATY010000287.1:0-3774 GCA_044228955.1 Planctomycetota bacterium
GCCCCGGATGCCGCCGAGGAGGTTGCGACGACCGCCGCCGTGCGCGGCGCGGATCTGCTCCTGCTGGGCGACCGCATGGACGCCGACGCGCTGCATGCCGCCTCGACCGCGGCGGTGCGCGATGGCACCGCGCTCGCGGTGCTGCGGCCGTCACTCCGCACCGCCGGTCTGAGCTTCGTCACCGACCTCGTCGAGGCCGACTCACGCTGGACGCCCTCTCTGCTCACGCTCGACATCGCCGACGACCTCAACGTCACGATCGACACGCTGATCTACGACGAGCCGGCCAAGCAGACGTTCCGCGCGGCCCAGGTGCCCGAGGATCGCGTGGCCGACGAGGAGGAAACCGCGCCGTTTGACGCGTCCTGCCGCATCCTCGAACTCGGCCAGGGTGTGGAAACGCCGGATCGCGCGCTGCACGTCGTCGTTGGCGGTCTCGAGGCCGAGCTCGATCCAGACGTCCGTTTTCTCGGCCAGCCTCGAGAGCACGTCGAGGGCCGCCTCGGACAGCGTGTCGGGCCGCGTGGCGAGGCTCACCGCGCGGATCGGCGGATGCGCGCTCGACAGGTGCCCGACCACGACGTCGAGGACGCTCTCGAGACGCGGAATCGGGACGTACGTGTTCGAGTAGGACTGGAAGTACGCGATCGCACCGACGTCCTCGCCGCGCCGCGCCACGCGCTTCAGTCCCGCCGCGAGCTGGCGCTCGAGGTCCGCGCCGCTCTTCAACGCGCCCGTTCCCGAACCCTCGACGTCGCAGTACGTGCAGCCGCCGAACCCCTTCGTTCCGTCCCGATTCGGGCACGACGAGCCGGCGTCGAGCGCGACGCGGTACACCGGCTGCCCGAACCTCTCGACGAGCCAAGGCTGGAGTGTGCGGAAGGGGAGTTCGACGGCGCGACCGGTCATCGCGGGTACGAGTGTACTCGCGCGCCGGGGTCGCTCGCGTAGGATCTCCGGCAAGGCATGCAGATCCAACCCATCGTCGTCGGAACGGCTGGTCACATCGACCACGGCAAGTCGACGCTCGTCAAGGTGCTCACCGGCATCGATCCCGACCGCTTGAAGGAAGAGGTCGAGCGGGGGATGACGATCGACCTCGGTTTCGCGCGCTTCCAACTGCCCGACGGGCGCACGGTCGGCGTCGTCGACGTGCCCGGGCACGAGCGCTTCGTGAAGAACATGGTCGCGGGCGCCTCGGGCATCGACGTGGTCGTGCTCGTGGTCGCCGCCGACGACGGCGTCATGCCGCAGACGCGCGAACACCTCGCGATCATGACCCTGCTCGGACTCACGCGCGGTTTCGTGGCGCTCACGAAGATCGACATGGTCGACCGCGCGCTGGTCGAACTCGCCGCGGACGACGTGCGCGAGACGGTGCGCGGGACGTTCCTCGAGAATGCGCCCATCCTGCCCGTGAGCGCGATCACCGGGGAGGGCATGGACGAGTTGAAGCGCGTCCTGTTCGCACTCTGTTCGGCGACGAAGCCGCGCGAGACGAGCGGTGTCTTCCGCATGCCGATCCAGCGCGTGTTCAGCGCACACGGTTTCGGCACGGTCGTGACCGGAATCCCGATGAGCGGCACGGTCAAGCTCGGCGACGTGCTCGAAATCCTGCCCTCGGGCCTGAAGGGCAAGGTGCGCGGTCTCCAGGCGTACCAGCAGCAACTGGACGTGATCCGCGCCGGGCACTCGAGCGCGATCAACCTCGCGGACGTCTCCCACGACGAGGTCACGCGCGGCATGGTGGTGGCGACTCCGGGGTTCTACCGCGGCGTGACGATGATCGGCGCGCGCATGCGGGCCCTCCCGACACTGGAGCGGCCGATCGCAGACCGCACCGAGATCCGCCTGCACACCGGGACGGCCGAGACACTCGGCGAGATCGTGCTACTCGACACGAAGGCGCTCGAGCCGGGGAGCGAGGGGCTCGTGCAACTGCGGCTCGTCGAACCCGTCGTCGTCGCGCCCGGCGACCGCTTCGTCGTGCGGCTCGCCTCGCCGGCGTGGACACTCGGCGGCGGCGTGGTGCTCGAGGAGAGCCGGCACCGTCTCAAGGCCTTCAAGACCTTCGTGCTGGAAGAACTGTCGCGCGCGTCCGCGAGTCTCTCCTCGCCGCGCGAACTGCTCGACGTCGTGCTCGCCCGGGCCCAGGGCGGGGCGCACACGCCCGACGAGCTCTCGATCGAGATCAAGCGCTCGAAGGAGGAGACCGAACGCCTGCTCAACGACCTGAAGGGCCAGGATCGGGCGCGAAAGATCGGTTCGCCTCCGCGGTGGATCCACGTCGAGCGCCTCAAGAGCACCGAATCGCGCGTCGTGTCCGCGATCGAGAACTGGTTCGCGGAAAACGCGCACCGCTCGCTCGTCGACGTGCGCGATCTGCGGCGTCTGGTGAACCTGGATCCCGATTTCCTCTCCGCCGTGCTGCACCAGCTCGAAGCGGAGAAGCGCGTCGTCGTGGAGCCGGGCGGTCTCGTGCGCCTCAATTCGCGCGTCTTGGAGCTCGAGGGTCAGAGCGGCGCCGTCGCGCTCGCCGTCCGCGACCGCCTGCTCGCCGCGAAGTTCCAGCCGCCGTCCCCGACGGAACTCGCCGCGGCGCTCGGGAAGAGCGCGAAGGACGTACAAATCGCGCTCGAGGCGCTCGTCGACCGCGGAGAAGCACACGTCATCCAGAAGGGCGAGATCTACCTGGCGCACGACACGTACGAGGCGGCGCGCGCCTCGATCACGCACAACTGCGAGAAGAACCGCGCGCTCGACATCCCCTCCCTGCGCGACGAACTGGCGACCACGCGCAAGTTCCTGATTCCGCTCCTCGAGCATTTCGACACGGCCGGACTCACGATCCGGCAGGGCTCGAACCGCGTCCTGAAGCGTCGCTGAGGCGTCCGTTCCCGGCACGAGAACACTTTTCCGAGTCCAGCTTCGGTCCCGTCCTCCTTCGTTCCGATAGGGGAGCATGGTCCAGCCTGATTCGAGCCACGCAGCGAGTCCGCATCCGGACCGTCGGACGCCGCGTCTGCCGCCGCGCGGACAACATCCCTCGCTCTCGCCTCACAACGCGAGCCCGGTCGCGAGCAGTGCCCCCGAGGACTTCCTCGGGCTCGACGTCGAGGTGCAGCGTTCCCGTGCGTCGGCGCAGACCGCGGCACCAAACCCGCATCTGTTCGCGCCTCCCCCCGCGCCGGTGGACACGCGCGTGTCGACCAACACGACGCTCATCCCGCGCAGTGCGTTGTTCCATCCAGGTCAGCCTCAGGGAGCGGTCCAACTTCCTCCGGTGGATGCGCACTTCGGGCCGCAGCGCACACCGGGGCAGCCGCCGCCGCCCGCGCAGGCGCCGAGTCTCGCGCACCTGATGCAGCCCACGCGGAGCGAGAGCGCCACCGCGCGCCAGGCTCCCGCGGCTTCGAACTCGTGGTTGCTCTCGCTCGACGACGCGCGCTCCGGTCGCGCCGGAGTCGAACCCGTCGTGCACGATCCGGCGCGTCGCGCGCCCGAAGTGGCGCTGCCCGCGCAACTCGACGCTTCGTTCGCCGAGGCTCCGCCCGTGGCCTCGCGCACCGTGCCGTGGCTCGTTCGCGGGCTGATCGCGGCTGCGGCGGGGAGCTTCCTGTTCGTCGTCGGACACACCGTGCTCTCGCCGAAGCGGCCCGAGTCGAAGACCGTCGCCGTGCCGCAGGTTGCGCCGACTCGACAGCCCGTCGAAACGCCACCGGTCCTCGCGGACCCGGGGACCATCCACGTTTCGCCCGCGCCGGAAACGGTGAC
>JBGATY010000288.1:0-3709 GCA_044228955.1 Planctomycetota bacterium
GCTCGGCGAGCGAGTGCGCGGTCCAAAAGCCGTGGATAGCGCCGAGCGAGTGCACGGCCTTCCGCTGGAGCACGAGGTCCTCTTCCCGGAGGCGCGGGGCAGTGCATACGGGCGCCTCGTCCAGCGCCCACTGCTTCCGTGTCCGCCGCCGGTCTCGTCCGTGAGGGCGCACGGGTGACGCCGCGCCTCACGACAGGATCGCCTCGAGGTCCGCGCGCGTGAGGCCGCGCAGGGAGGCGTTCGAGCCTTCGAACAACGCCTCGGCGAGTGCGCGTTTCTGGTCCTGCAACAACAGCACCTTCTCCTCGACCGTGTCGCGCGCGACCAGGCGGTACGCGGTCACGGAACGCGTCTGGCCGATTCGGTGCGTGCGGTCGATCGCCTGGCGCTCGACGGCGGGATTCCACCAGGGATCGAGCAGGAAGACGTAGTCGGCCGCGGTCAGGTTGAGACCCACGCCCCCCGCCTTGAGGCTGATCAGGAACACGCTCTGCGTCGGATCCGACTGGAAACGCTCGACGATGCCGGCCCGCGCCGTCGTCTGGCCGTCCAGGTAGGCGTACGAGACGGACTGCGCGTCGAGGGCCGACTTGACGTGAGCGAGGAAGCTCGTGAACTGCGAGAACACGAGGGCCTTGTGTCCGGACGCGCGCAACTCCGCGAGCATCTCCAGCAGCGTTTCGAGCTTCGCGGACTTGGTGTGCGCGTGACTCGGATCGACGAGCGCGAGATGGCATGCGGCCTGGCGCAAGCGCAGCAGAGCCTCGAGCACGTTCATGCCAGCCTTTTTGAGGCCGACTTCGTCGATCAGGCCCAGCACCTTGGCTCGGAAATGATCGCGGAGCGCGTTGTACTCGCGCCGCTGCGGTCCGCCGAGCTCGCACGAGACGATCTGCTCCGACTTCGCCGGCAATTCCGTCAGCACCTCTTCCTTCGTGCGGCGCAGGAGGAACGGCCCCAGCGCGCGCGATGCGAGGCGCGCGGATTCCACGTCGTTCGAGCCCTCCAGCAGGTGGCGCAGCGCGCGACTGCCCTCCAGGAGCCCCGGATTCAGGAACTCGAAGATCGACAGCACGTCCTCGACACGGTTCTCGATCGGCGTGCCGGTCAGCGCGACGCGTTGCTCGGCGTCGAGGAGCCGCGCGGCCTTCGCCGACTGGCTGCGTGGGTTCTTGATCGCCTGCGCCTCGTCGAGCACGACCAGGTCGAAGTGCACCTTCGACAGGAAGTGCGCGTCCTGCCGCAGCGTGCCGTACGTCGTCAGGACGAGGCCGGCGTCCTCGATGCGCGCCTTGGACTTCGAGCGGGCCGTGCCGTGGTGCACGTGCACGTCGATCGCGGGCGTGAAGCGCGCGGCCTCGTTCTGCCAGTTGAAGATCAACGTGTTCGGCGCGACGACGAGCGTCGGTCCGCGCGCGCCCTCGCGCCGGCGCTCGATCAGGGCCAGGAGCTGCACGGTCTTGCCGAGGCCCATGTCGTCCGCGAGGCAGCCGCCGAATCCGATCTCGCCCAGGTACGCGAGCCATCCGAGTCCGGCCTCCTGGTAGTGACGCAGCTCGCCGCGGAATCCGCTCGGCGCGGCGAGCGGCTTGGGATTGCGCGCTCGAGCCAGGCGCGCGCGCAGCTCCTGGAAGGGAGCGTCGCCGCGCTCGGCGGTGCGCTCGTCGAGCAGGATGTCGAGCAGGAACGCGCGCGATCGCTTCACGCGCACGATGCCGTCGTGGACGCTTCCGAGCGCGCCCAGCGCGGCCCAGCGGGCGCTCCAGGCCTCGGGCAGGATCCCAAAGCTGCCGTCGGAGAGCTGCACCAGCGCCTTCTTCGACGCGAGCGCTTCGAGCAGGGCCGGGAGCTCCGGGCTCACCCCGCCGAAATCGGCCGCGACCGAGACGTCGAACCAGTCGACTCCGGAGCTGACTCCGATGTCGATCGTGCCGACGGAGCGCAACTCCAGGTGTTCGCCCTCGACGAGCCAGCCACGCTCGACGAGGCCGCGCACGAGCGCGCCGAGCTTCTTCTGCTCGAAAGTGCCGTCCGCGTCGGTCCCGGGCGGAAGCAGGGTACCGCCGCACTCCGTGAACTGCCCCTCGGCGGCGCGCTCGAACGCGTCGTCGCGCTCGATGCGGATCACGAGGTCGCCCTTCACGGTCACGGACGGCCCGAGACGGCGAGCGCGGACGCCCTCGTAGTCGAAATCGAGGCGGGCCTGGAGCGCCGCCGCCGCATTGCGGGGGGGGGCGAGCGTCAGGACCGGACGCGGCGGACCTTTCACCGCGTGGATCAGGCCTTCGGCGCTGATCGGCAGGTTCGGCGGCGCCCGGCCGAGCAGGCGCGCCAGGTCGGCCGCTTCGGCGCGCGGCGCGCGTACGGGCCTCTCGCCGCACATGTGCGCGGCCCAGTGCGCCGCATTGTGCCACTCGACGCAGAGGAGCCGACCGCGCGCGATCGCGAACCCGCTCTTCAGCGCGCACGTCACCTCGGACAGCGGGATCCGCTCCGCGCCACGCGCGAGCGAACCCTCCAGCTCGAAGCCGTGCTTCTTCGCCTTGACGTCGAGTCGAAACGACCACGGTTCGTCCTCGTCGAGCTCGAGCGGGCGCATGGCCGCGCTCTCCTTGTTCGCCAGGAACAGTCTGCGCGCGAGCGCGAGCCGGGGGAGGAGCAGGCTCTGCAGTCCCGGCCTGAGGACCAGCTCGTCGAAGGGCGCAGGCGCGAGGTGAGCGGGGAATTCCCCGCCCGTGTGCCCTCCGACGAGTTCGAGGACGAGCGCGTCGAGCTCGTCCAGGTCGACGTCGTGCAACGCTCGCCGCACGATCCGGTAGTCGGCGACGGTGCCTCGAGCCGTCGCGCGCGACTGTTCGATGTCGAAACCCACGACCTCCGCTTCCTGGTCGATCGGGTGCAGCACGTAGCGACACTTCACGGCGCGCCGCCCGGTACGTGCCGGCGGGGTATCCACGCCGAGGGCATGGATCAACTCGCGGACGCGGCTCCACTCGGCGCGGTCACCCTGCTTGCGCGCGATGATCTCGCGTAGTTGCTGCTCGACGCGGCGCAACTGCGCCTCCTGTCGAGTCCGCGGCAGGGATCGCGGCAGCGGAAGTCGAATCGGCGAGACGTCGTACTCGTCCTCGTCGAAGTCCTCCAGTTCGTCCTCGAATTCACCCTGGAACCCGGGCTCGCCCTGCGTGGCGCGCCGGCCGAGTCCTTCCTCAGTGCTCGCAATCGGCACCCCCTCGGACGCGGACAGTTCGACGAGCACCGCGCACACGTGCTTGCATTGACCGCGCTCCGAGAACGCCGGGCACGAGCAGGTGGCGTGCCAGGCCTTCGGTCCCGAAGTCAGCGAGACCGAGTACAGTTCCGTTCCCCGCACGCGCGCTCGCACGCGGGCCGAGTTGGCTTCGAGGATGCGCACGCGTCCCTGGCGCTGGTACGCACGACCGCGCTCGCGCAGGAGCGCGGGTTGTTCGTTCCAGAGGTCAGCGAATTCGGTCATGTGGCTGCGAACCGCGCGCGATTCGGCGCGCGGGAGTCGACCTGAACGTACCCGAATGCAGGGCGCGGATCCCCTGGCACGCGCCGCGCACGCGCCGAGCGGACCTCGAACGCGCTCGAGACCGCCAATTCCGCGAACGGGGACTCGTTACGGCATTCAGGCTGCTCACCCCGTTCGAGTGGCTGAAACCGGCCTGGGTGCGGGACGCAGGGT
>JBGATY010000289.1:0-3687 GCA_044228955.1 Planctomycetota bacterium
TAATACGTGTGCTCTTCCGATCTCTCTCCAAGGGCCGGGTGGCGATCTTTGCCGAAATCGAAGCGCGCTCGAAGCCCGCCAAGTAGTCCCCGTCAACAGCCCCCCCCCCCCGCATGGCTCAAGACCACACCAAGTTCATGGACACCATCGTGTCGCTCTGCAAGCGCCGCGGTTTCGTGTTCCAGGCGTCCGAAATCTACGGCGGAATCGGCAACACGTACGACTACGGGCCGCTCGGTGTCGAGTTGAAGCGGCGCGTGAAGGACGCGTGGTGGACGCGCATGGTCACGCTGCGGGACGACATGGTCGGCCTGGACTCGGCGATCATCCAGAATCCGAAGACGTGGGAGACGTCGGGGCACGTGGCCGGCTTCACCGACCCGATGGTCGACTGCAAGAAGTGCAAGGGCCGGTTCCGCGCGGACAAGCTCGCCGACGCCTCGTGCCCGGAACGCCCGAGCAAGCGGCCGGGCGAGTGCGGGGGCGAACTCACCGAAGCGCGCGCGTTCAACCTCATGTTCAAGACGAACGTCGGTGCCGTCGAGGGCGCCGGCTCGATCGCGTACCTGCGGCCCGAGACCGCTCAGGGCATCTTCCTGAACTTCAAGAACGTCCTCGAGAGCTCGCGCCAGAAGCCGCCATTCGGCATCGCGCAGATCGGCAAGAGCTTTCGCAACGAGATCACACCCGGGAACTTCGTGTTCCGCACGCGCGAGTTCGAGCAGGCCGAGATGGAGTTCTTCATCCCGCCCGCGCAGAACGACCAATGGTACGAGTACTGGTGCAAGGAACGCGGTTCCTGGTACTCGGATTACGGCATCGATCCGGCGAAGCTGCGCATGCGACAACACGCGAAGGACGAACTCGCGCACTATTCGACCGGTTGCACCGACGTGGAGTACGAGTACCCGTTCGGTTGGGGCGAACTCGAAGGCATTGCCTGCCGCACCGATTTCGACTTGCGCCGCCACAGCGAGGCTTCGGGCAAGGACCTGCGCTACTTCGATCCCGAGACGAAGGAGAAGTACTTCCCGTGGGTCATCGAACCGGCGGCCGGCGTCGATCGCACGGCGCTGACTTTCATGATCGACGCATACGACGAAGAAGAGGTCGAAGGCGAGAAGCGCGTCGTGCTGCACTTCCACCCCGAGATCGCGCCGATCACGGTCGGCGTGCTCCCGCTCGTGAAGAAGGAAGGCATGCCCGAGAAGGCCCACGAGATCGAGGCCGAACTGCGCCGCGCGCGGTTCACGACCTACTACGACGAGTCGGCCGCCATCGGCCGTCGATACCGCAGGCTCGACGAAGTCGGCACGCCGTTCTGCGTCACGATCGACGGCGAGACGATGGCGAAGGACCTCGTCACCGTGCGCCATCGCGACACGATGAAACAGGACCAGGTCAAGGTGTCCGAGTTGCAGACGTTCCTGACGCACGCGATCCGCAATTGGAAGCGGCCAGTGCGCCAGCCGATCGGTTGATCGCGCCTGGCTAGGTGCGCAGCACGTGAAACAACGGATCGTCTTCGCGCTGCTCCTCCTCGCGCTCGTCCTCGTCGCCTTCCAAGAGACGCGCGGATTCGCGTTCCTTTCCTGGGACGACACGATCAACGTCACCGAGAATCCGCTCGTCGTCGGGGCGGAGTCCGCGGGCCTGTCGAGAGCCTGGAGCGAACCCTACGCCGGGTTGTACGTGCCCGTCGCGTACACGTGGTTCTGGTGCTGCGCGAAGCTCTCGGGCGCAGGCATGCTCGACCCGCGCGTCTTCCACGTCGGAAACCTGCTGCTGCACTTCGCCGCGGCGTGGTTTGTGTTCCGTATCCTCGCGCAGCTCGTCGCGAACGAGCGCGCGGCGCTCGTCGGAGCGCTGGTCTTCGCCGTGCATCCGCTCGTCGTCGAGAGCGTCGCCTGGGTCACCGAAGCCCGCGGACTCCTCAGCGCGCTCTTGTGCTTCATCGCGTTGGACCTCTGGCTCGCGCGCGCGATCGCCGAGCGCGACGGCCGTGCGGTGGGGGCGACGTGGCGGGCAGTCGTGGCGACGTTGTGCTTCTCCGCAGCGCTGCTCTCGAAACCGCAAGCCGCGGCGCTGCCGCTCACCCTGCTCGTGCTCGATCGTTTCATCGTCGGCAGGCCGTGGAAGCGCGTGCTGCCGATCGTGTTCGCGTGGAGTGCTCTCGCTTTCGTCGTATTCCTGGTCACGAAGTCCCTGCAGACCGACGCGACCCTGCGTTCCCTCGCGCCGATCTCTTCACGACCTCTCGTCGCGCTCGACACGTTCGGGTTCTACGCCTGGAAGACGGTCCTGCCGCTGGATCTGGCCGCGGACTACGGCCGCACGCCGGGGTGGCTCCTCGAGTCGAGCACGCGCGCCGTCCTGGCGTTCGGATTCGCCGCGCTCCTCGCCGTACTCGTCGCCGTCCGTCCGCTGCGGCGGTGGCTGCCGTTCGCGGCACTGTTCGTGAGCGCGCTGTTGCCCGTGTCCGGGCTGGTGCCGTTCGGTTACCAGGACATTTCGACGGTCGCCGATCGCTACGCCTATCCGGCGCTGTTCGCCGTTGCGCTCCTCGTCGCGTTCGCGCTGAAGCGCGCGTCGGCCACGACGCAGTGGACCGTGCTGGTCGTCACGTTCGCGCCGCTCGCGACCCTCGCGACGCGCCAGGCGGACACGTGGCGCGACGACCGCACGCTCTTTTCCCGCGTCCTCGCGGTCAACCCAGGGAGTTGGAAGGCCTACAGCAATTTGGGGCTCGCCGAAGCGCGCGCGGGTCGGCTCGACGCGGCCGTCGCGAACTATCGCCGCTCGCTGGAGATCGGTCCGTCGCGCTGGATCGTGCACCAGAACCTCGGACTCGTCCTGTGCCAGCAGAAGAAGTTCGAGGAAGGCGAGCGGGAACTCGCGCGTTCCTTCGAGCTGCGACGGGAAAACCTGGACGTCGCCGCGCAGCTCGGCTCCGTGCGCCTCACGCTCTCGCGTTTCGCGGAGGCCCTCGATCCGCTGCGTGTCGCGCGCGCGCTCGATCCGCGCCGCGGGGACGTCGCGGAGTGCCTCGGCACGGCGTTGCTCGCGCAAGGACAGGACGCCGAGGCGGTCATCGAGCTGCGCGCCGCTCTCGCGTTGCGCGAATCGGCGGACGCGCGCAAGAACCTGGCGCAGGCGCTGCTCCTCTGCGGCGACGTGCGCGGAGCGATCACCGAACTCGATGCGGCGCTGCGCGCGCGGCCGGACTGGCTCGAAGCCGAGTCCGATCTGGCCTGGCTGCTGGCGACGGCGGAGGAGGACACACTGCGCGACGGCGCGCGCTCACTGTCACTCGTCAGTCATGTGCTGGCGGCGACGAAATCACCGACCATCCTGCAGGTCGACACGCTGGCCGCCGCACAGGCCGCGGTCGGACGCCATCAGGACGCCGTGCACACGCTGGACGAGCTCCTGAAGGCGGTCGGAGCGGGCGACGCCTCGATCCGCGCGCGTCTCGAGGCGCGGCGCGCCGCCTACGCCGAGGGCCGGGCCTGGCGCGGCGTCACGCGCTGATCAATAGCCGGCGGCCTGGCCGTCCTTGCGTTCGCTGCTCGCCGTGCCCGTGCCCGGGGACCGCCGCCCCATCGGTTTTTTCGTTTTGTCGCATGAGGTCATGCCCCACTATTTCACCCCCGCCCACCGCCGCATGTTGGCGGGGATGGCCAATCT
>JBGATY010000028.1:0-25476 GCA_044228955.1 Planctomycetota bacterium
GGGCAGCACACGGGTTCGGCGTGGAAGCGCCGGTCGTTCACGTCCGTGTACTCCGAGTTGCACTCCGGACAGAGCGGAAAGCGCGCCATCGAGGTGCGCTCGCGGTCGTACGGCAGCGACTCGACCAGCGTGAAGCGCGGACCGCAGTGCGTGCAGGTCGTGAACGGATGCGCGTGACGACGGTCGCGCGGATCGTCGAGCTCGCGGCGGCAGGCGGCGCACACGCGGGCGTCGGGAGGCACGAGCGCGCGACGGCGCGTGGACGAGACCGATGCATCCACACGGAAGCCCTGCTCTCCGGTGGCCGCGAGCGGAGTCTCCTCGCGCTCCTCGATGCGTGCCAGCGGGGGCAACTCCAAGACGAGCTCCATCTGGAAGGCCGTCACGCTCGCGGCACCGCCCTCGACCTCGATCGTCGCGCCTTCGCCGTCGTTCCTGACCAGGCCCGCGAGACCGAGCCGTCGCGCGAGGCGCACGACCGCCGGCCGGAAGCCGACGCCTTGCACCGTTCCGCGACAGACGATCCGTCGCCGGATCAGGCCGTGGGAGCGCGTCGGCGCTTCGCGGCCATCTCGTTCCGGAGGAGTGAGCACCATGATTCCATTCCCTGTCCGTCCACGACCGAAGTGAGCAGGACGCGCGCGTCAGGGCGGAGCGTCTGGATTTCGCGCCGCGCGCCTTCGACGTCGAAGCGCACGTACGGAAGCAGATCGCACTTCGTGATCAGCGCGACCGCGGCCTTCGAGAAGATCCCGGGGTACTTGAAGGGCTTGTCCTGCCCCTCGGTGACCGACAGCAACACGATCTTGAAGTCCTCGCCGAGCACGAACGACGCGGGACAGACGAGGTTGCCGACGTTCTCGACGAACAGCACGTCGAGCGGGCCGAAGTTCGCTGCATCGAGCGCGTCGCGCACGACACGCGCGTCGAGGTGGCACGCGCCGCCGGTGACGATCTGGCGCGCGGGCATTCCCGCGGCGCGCAGGCGCTCGGCGTCGCGTTCCGTCGCGACGTCGCCGACGATGCAGGCGAGGCGCAACTCGCGGCCCAGGCGCCGCGCGGTTTCCTCGAGCAGCGCCGTCTTGCCCGAGCCGGGAGACGAGATCAGGTCGACGACGAGCGTGCCGGACGCGGCGAAGCGCTGCGCGAGTTCGGCGGCGGCGGATTGATTCTCTTCCAGGATCTTGCGGCGTGCTTCGGTGGTCAGCATGAGCGGACTCCTTGTGGTTCCTCGAACACGAGCTCGACGAGGTCGAGCTCGTCGCCGCCGTCGACGCGCAGCGGCCGGTCGCAATTGGGACACAGGCGCAACCAGCTTCCAGGCTGGCGCTCGGCGATTTCGCCGCAAGCCGTGCAGCGTTGACGAGCCGGGCAATAGTGCACTTCGAGCTTCGGCGCGGGCAGGCCGGGCTCGCTCGCGACGTCGCCCCACGCAAGTGCGAGCAAGGCGGGATCGACCGAGGCGAGCTCGCCGACCTCGATGCGCACGCGAACGAGGCGCGCGGATTCGTATGGCTCGCGCTTGGCGCGCTCCGCCCGGCACATGCGCCACAGCGCGGATGCGATGCTCAACTCGTGCATCGCGCGGCCTCCGCTCCCGCGACGAGACGTGCGAGTTCCGCACGCGCCGCGTCCAAGGCCTTGGGAAGTGCGCGGCGCACGCTTTCCGAGAGACCGATGCGCGTCGCGAACTCCTCGGGCTCGATGCCCACGAGCACGACTCGACGGGGCAGATGACCGAGCAGGAGCGCCGCGGAGAGCAGATCGCCCGCGTTGCCTTCGTGCGCTCCCTCTCCGCGCGGCGGACGCGCCTCGAGCGGATCGGAGAGCACGTGCACGCGGCCGGGCGTTCCACCACGGAGGGATGCCGCGTCGAGCAGCAGGAGACCCGTTCGTCCCTCGAGAAGGCCGAGCAGCGCAAGCCCCTGCGTGCCGCCGTCGACGAACTCCACGCGCCCCGCGCGCTCGTCCTCGGCGCGCTCGGCGCGCAGGGCCTCGAGCAACTCGAGGCCGGCGCCGTCGTCCATGAGCAGTCGATTGCCGAGGCCGAGGGCGAGCACGGGCGCGACAGTCGTCGAGCCGGTGCGAGCATGCATCCCGTCACGAGCGGACTTCTCTCCGACGCGTACCGTGCTCGCGATCTCAGGGCACATGTTCGTCCTTCGAGACCGGCTTGAACTTGAAGCCGGTGATCATCGACGAGATCAGACCGTTGCGATACTGCCGCGAATCGAAGAACACGATGTACACGTGCAGGATCGCGAACACGAGGAAGCCCCACCCGAACAGGTTGTGCCACATGTGCGTGCGGAACGAACCGCCGAGGAGCGGGATCACCCAGCCGACGGCACCGTCCCAGAATCCGCCCGGGTTCGACTCGGAGAAGAGCGCGAAGCCCGTGAGGATCTGGCCCCATCCGAGCGCGACCACGAAGAGCACGTAGGAAAGACCTGCGAGCGCGTTGTGACCGAGGTGCGGACGTCCGGCGTCCAGCTTGGCGTAATCCGAGGCCTGTCTGACGACGTCGCTCCACCAGCGTTTCTTCCAGGGCCTCGGCAGGCCGGTGCGCGCGTACTTGTTCCCGAACCAGAACAGGTAGATGCGCCATAGGAACAGCAGCAGGAAGGCGTACGCCGCGACGAAGTGCACCTCGCGCACGCGCGCCATCAGGAACACGTCGAAGGGCTCGCCGCTCGTCGTCAAGATCGGGTCGGCGATGTAGAGGCCCGTGAGGAAGAGCACCGTCAGCGATGCAGCGCTGCCCCAGTGGAAGAGGCGCACGCCCCATTCCCACACGTAGACGCGCTCGTAACGCGTCGCGGGTTTCGCCGGCGGAGCGTGAGTCGTGGTCGTGATGGCCATCTGGACCTCCTCAGCGCACGACGACCTCGGCGAGCTTGCGCCCGTCGGGACCGAACACGTGGGACGCGCACGCGAGACACGGGTCGAAGGAGTGGATCGTGCGCAGGATCTCCACAGGCTTCGTCGGATCCGCGACCGGCGTCCCGATGAGCGCGGCCTCGTACGCGCCGTGCTTGCCTTGCGCGTCGCGTGGCGACGCGTTCCAAGTCGACGGCACGACGCACTGGTAGTTGGCGATCTTCTCGTCCTTGATGTGCACCCAGTGCCCGAGCGCTCCGCGCGGAGCCTCGGTGAAGCCGAAGCCCTTCGCTTCGCGCGGCCAGCTCGCCGGATCCCAGCGCGTCGTGTTGGCCGTGTTCCAGTCGCCGGCCTTGAGGTTCGCGATCAGTCGGTCGTACTCCGCCTGCAGCCAGTGCACGCCCAGCTGCGTCTCGAGCCCGCGTGCCGCGGTGCGGCCGAGCGTCGAGAAGAGCGCCGTCGCCGGCACCTTGAGCGCCGCGAGCGCGGAGTCGACGACCTGCTTGTAGTCGTCGCGCCCGCTGGCATAGCCGATGAGCATGCGCGCGAGCGGTCCGACTTCGACCGCATGCCCTTTCCAGCGCGGCGTCTTGAGCCACGAGTACGCGCCCTTCTCGTCGAGCTGTTCGTACGGCGGCTTCGGCCCCGTGTAGTTCGCCTCGGTGACGCCGTCGAACGGGTGCAGGGCGTCCGCGCCCGGCGGGTAGCGGTACCACGAGTGCGCGATCTGCTCACGGATCTGCTCGGGATCCTTCGGGTCGAGCGGCAGTACCTTCGACAGGTCCTTGTCGAGGATCACGCCGCGCGGGAACAGGAAACTCGCCGGATCGCCGATGTGCGTCTGCGGCAAGTCGCCGTAGGCCATGTAGCTCCCGAGGCCGCCGCCGTACTGCGTCCACTCGGGATAGAACGACGCGATCGCGAGCAGATCGGGGACGTAGAGCTGCTCGACGATGTCCTTCGCTTCGGCGATCTTCTCGCGCACGAGCTGCAAACGCTCGACGTTGATCGCGTTGTCGCTCTCGAGGTCGATCGCGCACGGCATGCCGCCGACGAGGTAGTTCGGGTGCGGGTTCTTGCCGCCGAACACCGTGTGGATCTTGACGAGCTCCTTCTGCCACTTCAGCGCTTCGAGGTAGTGCGCGACCGCCATCAGGTTCGCTTCGGGCGGCAGCTTGTAGGCGGGATGGCCCCAGTACGCGTTGGCGAAGATGCCGAGCTGGCCCGATTCGACGAACTTCGCGAGCGTCGCGTGGATGTCGGCAAAGTAGCCGGGGCTCGACTTCGGCCAGCGCGGCGAGACCTTCTGCGCGAGCTCGGAAGTCGCCTTCGGATCCGCCTTCAGCGCCGACACGACGTCGACCCAGTCGAGTGCGTGCAGGTGGTAGAAGTGGACCACGTGGTCCTGGACCATCTGGGTCAGGAACATGATGTTGCGGATGATGTTCGCGTTCTCTGGCACGCGGATGCCGAGCGCGTCCTCGACCGCGCGGATCGAGGCGAGCGCGTGCACGGTCGTGCACACGCCGCAGATCCGCTCGGTGAACGCCCACGCATCACGCGGATCGCGGCCGCGCAGGATCACCTCGATGCCGCGCCACATCGTTCCCGACGAGAGCGCGTCCCCAATCGTGCCCTTGTCATCGAGTATCGCCTCGACGCGCAGGTGGCCTTCGATGCGGGTCACGGGATCGACCACGACCCGGTTCTTGGCGACGACCATGGTTTCCTCCCTGTCTCAATTCCTGGTTTGCACGGACTCGGCGTCCTCGGGGTCCGACTTCGAGCGCGTCAAGACGTTCTTCACCCCGAACGCGGTGAGGTGAACGGCGGCTCCGATCGCCGCGGCGCTCGCAGCGATCTTTCCGATCTGCGTGGGCGTCGCTTCGACGCCCGGCAGCCGCGTCTTCGCAAGGCGCGAGTAGAAGGGACCGTCGTCCCAGAAGTTCGCCTCGCTGCAGCCGATGCATCCATGGCCGGACGAGACGCCGTTGTTCCACTTGAACGTGGAGCACGAGTTGTACGTCGTCGGCCCGCGACAGCCCATCTTGTAGAGGCACCAGCCCTTGCGCGCGCCCTCGTCGTCCCACTTCTCGACGAACTGACCGGCGTCGAAGAACGAGCGCCGATAGCACTTGTCGTGGATGCGCCGGCCGTAGAACATTTTCGGCCGGCCGACGCGATCGAGCTCGGGCAAGCGGTCGAAGGTGAGCACGTAGGCGAGCAGACCCGTCATCACCTCGGCGATCGGCGGGCAGCCCGGCACCTTGACGATCGGCTTCCCGTGCACGAGCTCGTGGATCGGCTTCGCGCCGGTCGGATTGGGCGACGCGGCCTGGACGCAACCGTTCGAGGCGCACGAGCCCCACGCGATGACGAAGCGCGCCTGCGCGGCAGATTCGAGCAGGACCTTCTCGAAGGTCTCGCCGGCCACCGTGCAGTACACGCCGCCGTCCTTCGTCGGCGCGTTGCCCTCGACGGCCAGCACGTACTGACCCGGATACCTCGCGATGATGTCCCGCCGAATCTCCTCGACCTGGTACCCGGCCGCGGCCTGCAGCGTGTCGTCGTAGTCGAGCGACAACATGTTCAAGACGACGTCCTGGGCGATCGGGTGCGAGGAGCGGATGAACGACTCGCTGCAGCAGGTGCACTCGAGACCGTGCAGCCACAGCACGGGCAATCTGGGTTTCGTCTCGAGCGCGGTGACGACGCGGCCGATGGCGCTCGCCTGCAAGCCCATGACCGCGGTGGTCATGGTGCAGAACTTCAGGAAGTCACGACGCTCGAACCCATGGCTTTGGAAAACGTCCCATGTGGTGGGCTGCGAGCCGGTGAGGATCTCCATGTCCGCTCCTTTTGCTCCCGCCCAGACAGGCGGGTGAGCCTGTAAAGAACACTGGCGCGCGGGCTTCTCGAGCCTCGCTCGAATCACGCTAACGGCTGCGCGAGATCACGTGTCGATCAGGGGTGCGTAGCGCCGTCCGTCCGTGTGCGTATTCCTCGCGCCGCACAGACCGAAGGTCGCCGCCGCGCGGTCGGCGACTCGGCGTGCGAGATCGGGCGCGGGGCCCTCACGCCTCGAGATTCTCCTGTCCTGCGGCCGGTTCGGCTTCGAAGCGCCGGCCCTGCTCCCTCGCATTGCACGCGCTTCGGAGTCGCGTCAGCCGATCGGCGGACGCGCCGAGCGCCATCCGCCTTCCGCGCCCTCGCGCCGCTTCGGAGCGGTGATTCTCGCTGTTTCGGCGGAAGCACAAGGGAAGCAACCGCCAGCGCGAGGACCGCCGCGTCACCGACACGAGCGCGGATGTCGACTGCTCTGGCCACAGTTGGAACTCGTCGCTCATCGTGATGCCGAGCTTCGAAGCGCTCACTAGGTCGAGCAGCCTCCAGTCCTCCCGCTCGACTTCATTGCGCGTCTGGCGGCCCTGGTGCCGCGGCCCCGCGCATTTGCTAACCGACCACGGTGTCCTCGCCCCCGCCGCCGAATGGCGCGATGACATCGTGCCGGGCGGGAGCGCGAGGAAGTCGCCGTGTCGGCCCGACCTCGGGCGCGGACTGCTGCGCGCATCCAACCCGCAAGCCTGACCGACGGACGCGCCGCCTGGGACCTGAGTTGATGAGACGCGTGTTCGACATCGACGTGCTCGTATGTCCATTCCCCTCTCCCCTGAACGGCGAGCTTCCAAGGATGCCCTGGGTGCACCGCATGGCAGGTGGATCGCGCTCGGGCCTCCTGCACGGCGCTCTCGAGCGGAAGCAGGCAGCGTCCCTGCCGGCTGAACGACGGCCTCACGCGCTGGTCGGTGAGGCGGGCTCACCGCGTCAGTCGCGTTTGCAGATCCGACAGCGCGTGCTCGAACACTGCGCGGCGTGCAGAGTCTTCGACACGAGCCGCGCGCCATGCGACGGTCGTGTGCCCGCTCGAGTGAAGACACACGAGAACCAGCTCGAGCTTTTGGAACAGGCGCGGTCGCGGGCCGCGGAGCGGATCGAATCTCCAGCGATCGAACATCGAAAGCTCGTCCGCCACGATCAATCGCGCTCGGTACTCGTCCATCTGCTTGCCATCGAAGGACACGCTCCATTCCGATTCATGAGCGATGCCCAGATTCTGCTCCTCGATCCACTGGCGCACGATTCGATCCGCTCCGCCGTGACCTGAGCGAGACATGAACGAGACCGTCTGCGGTTTTTCGGGCGGCTCGTCCGGCGCGAGCACGCGGAATCCGTCCGAGATCACAAGAGCGGCGAGGAGTTGAACGCCCAGGATCGAGAATGAGGCCAGGGCGATGGTCCGCCCGCGACTCTTGCCCTGGCCTGTCGGCAGCGCGGCTCCCGCGAGCAGCCACGCGAACAGGGCCACGAGGAACCAGCCGTTAGGGTCGAGCCGCTCGATCTCGCTGCCCCCGTTCAGACTCACATCGCGCAGTTGGGACACAGCGACGCGCTTCGGACCGTAGGCCACCTCGGCGGCGCGTTGCGTTTCCGGCTGCACGAGATCCATCGAGGCTGCGAAACGTCCCGGTTCCCAGTGCGAGGACGTCGTCTCGTCCCACGCAGCAACCGACCGCAGGGTCCAGGCGCTGCAGCCCAGGACGATGGCGACGGCGAAAACCGCCACCCGCGCAACGAGTCGATTGGGGTTGGTCTCCACGATCTCGCGCCGCATGCACAGGAACGCGAGCAGCGCCTGGGCGAGGCCGTGGAACGACATGGCGGCCAGTCCGAGCCGGAAGCCGACCATCCAGTACGCGGTCCAGAGCACGAGCGAACCGGCGAACCACAGCGCGACGTCCCGCACCGGGCTCGGGCGCCGCGAGGACGAGCGGCTGCCGGCGGGTTCGCGTGGTGCGGCTTGCGCAGCCGGGGCCGGGATTTGCGAGCGTTCGAGGTCGGTCCGCACGTCGACGGCGTGCTGGTAGCGACGCTCGGGAGCCTGCTCGAGGCTCTTGAGCACGACCTCGTCGACGTGCACATCCACCCGCATGCGCTTCGACGGCGGCTCGAAGCGCCCCAGGGGCAGCTCGCCGGTCAGCATCTCGTAGAACACGACGCCCAGCGAGTAGATGTCGGCGCGATGATCGACCTCGCGCGGGCGTGAGATCTGCTCGGGCGCCATGTAGTTCAGCGTGCCCATCACGGCCTCGGTGGCGCTGCGCGCTCCGACCTGCGTATCGAGCAGCTTGGCCAGGCCGAAGTCGGCCAGCTTGACGCGGCCGCTCGCGTCGACGAGCACGTTCTCCGGCTTGATGTCGCGATGGACGACCCCGGCCGAGTGCGCGTACTGGAGCGCGTCGCAGAGCTGCGGCACGATCGCCAGCGCCTGCTGCGGCGGCAGCCGGCCGCCCTGGAGCAGGCTGCGCAGGTTCGCGCCCTCGACGAACTCCATCAGCAGGAACCAGCGCGTGCCGGCGCGGCCGAAGTCGTAGACGCGCACGATGCCCGGGTGGTCGAGGCGAGCCAGGGCGCGCGCCTCGCGCAGGAAGCGCTCCTCGAAGCGCGCGTCGTCCTCGGACCCGGGCGCGAGGATCTTGAGCGCGACGGAGCGGCCGAGCTGAGCGTGTCGCGCGCGGTAGACGCAACCCATGCCGCCCTGGCCGACGAGCGCCTCGATCTCGAGCTGCGGGAAGTCGGGCGCGAGCTCGGCCGGAGTGGGCGGGGTGCGACGGTCAGGCGCCGCGGCGGCCGAGGCCTCGCTCGCCGCGTCGCGGGCTGCTTCCAGCAGGCAGCGCGGACAGCCGATCCGGTCTTTGGACAAGGTCGCGCCGCAGCGGGGGCATCGTCGTGTCGTGCTCATGGCGAGGACAGGAGACGGCCGCTGCCTACGCCGTTACGGGGATTCCGGTTCATCGCGCCAGAGCCTCGAGCAGCGCGGCGATTTCCACTTCGACGTCGGCCGGATCGGCGACGACGTCGAGGACCGCGCGGCGCACCAGCTCGCCATGGCGCTGCCGCAGGCGGTGCAGCGCGACGCGCACGGCACCCTCGGTCATCGTCAGCGCGCTGGCCAGCTCGGTGTAGGGGGGCACCGCGGCGTCCGCACCCAGATACGGCCGCAGTTGCGCGAACTGGGTGGATCTTCCCGCACGCGACTGCTCCTCGGCCAGCCGTGCGAGTGCATCGTCGAGCAGGCTCAGAGCGAAGTTGCGCTCGAACAGCGATTGCGGTGTCGCGTGCTCGACTGGCTCGGCTGCGAAGCGCCCCGGGGCGTCCTGGTCGAGCGAGACGAGTGGCGCTCCACCGCCACGCTTCTCGGCGCACTCGCGCTCGCGGGCGTTGGCCATGAAGTTGCCCATCGCCGCGGCGAGGAAGGCCCGGAAGCGCCCGCGTGTGGGATCCAGGCGCCAGTCGGGCTTCTCGATCAGGCGCGCGAAGAAGGCCTGCACCAGATCCTGCGCGTCCTCGTGGGACCATCCGTGGCGGCGCACGAATCCGTACAGAGGATACCAGTACGTCGAGCACAAGCTCTCGAGCGCCGCGCGCGACTCGCGCTCCGGCGTCAGCGCGTCGAGCACGAGGCTCCAACGCGTCGTCCGGAATCCCGGGGGTCTCGCGGCCTGGTCGCCCATGCGGTGAGGATAGCGTCACGTGGACGTGGTCGCTCCGCAGCGCAAGGCCGGCGAGCACGCCCTGGAGGATCAGTGCGCGGGGCCACAGGCTGACTCGGCGCGGATCACCCTTCCGAACACGCCCGAGCCGGGGCCGATGCTCACGGAGGCCGTCGCTCAGGCGGCGACTCTGGGCAAGCCCTCGCAATCAGAGATTGATGCACTCGGAGCAGATGATCTCGATGAGCTTCGCGGGCGCGGAACGTCGATACCCTGAACCTCGTTTCGATACTTCAGGAGCGGGTGGGGCGCCCGCATGCGTCGAGCTGACGCCGATCGAGATCGCCCTGCTGCGCAGGGCCACACCGCAGCAACCAGTTCGCGTTCCGTGCGACGCCAGGCTCGGCAGTGATAGCCTCGTAGAGGACACGCTCGACCTCGCGAGCGAGACTCGTCACGCGCGGCGCTTGCATGTCCTGCGCCCGAGTCCTTCTCTTGATCGCGAAGGACGTCATGAAAACGCGTCCCTCGCTGCGTTCGCGCACAGAGTGCTCGCAAGAGGTCGAGCCGCGGCTAGGTCGAACCAAACGGCGGAACCCGAGTGTGCTCGGCAGGGTAGAATCCAAGCATGGCCCCCCGCCATCTCTGGGTTATCCAGTCGTACGCTCTGCTATTGGTGTTGACGGCCTGCTCTCGGAACGGCTCCTCGACCGTGGGTTCGGCCGGCGTCGCTCGGACGATCTTCGTCGCAGCCGCATCTAGCGGCGCAGGTAATGGTCAGTCGTGGGAAGACGCGCTGGGTTCACTCACGACGGCGCTCGATTCTGCGCAACCCGGACAGGAAATCTGGGTCGCGTCGGGCACCTACCGCCCAGCAGCTCACGGCGGATCGCGTGAAGCAACCTTTCACTTGATGGAGGGCGTCGCGCTGCGCGGAGGATTTGACGGCACCGAACTCAGCGTCGACGACCGCGACCCGAGCAATCCGCCTTCGATCCTCGACGGCGATCTGAACGGCGACGACACGCCGAGTTTTCAGCAGCGCTCGGACAACTGCTACCACGTCATCACGGCGCACGAGGTGACCGATGTCATTCTCGAGAACTTCACGGTCCGCGGTGGATACGCCGACGGGCCCGCGCTCGGGCCGCACGTCGAGAGCGGCGACCAAGGCAGCGGCATGACCGTGTTCCACGCGCATCCGCACGTCGTGCGTTGTCGATTCGAGGACAACTGGGCCCTGAACCACGGCACGGTCAACGACCACGGTGGCGGCACCTACGAGGACTGCATTTTCACCGGCAATTACGCTGAAACACTCGGCGCAGGCCTGTACTTCCACGGCGACGTGCTCGCGCACGCTCACCGTTGTCGCTTCAATCGCAACGTGACGGCGGGCGAAGGCGGCGGTGCCTACAGCCGCAGTTCGAACGGAGCCACGTTCGAAGATTGCACGTTCTTCGACAATCGCGCGTCACAGGGCGCCGGCATGTACATGGCGATCGACAGCAGCACGACGCTTTCGAATTCGTACTTTGACGGCAACGTCGCGCAGTTGGGCGGGGGTGGGTTGTTCGTCGATCACGGCTTCGGACGTGTCGTCGACTGCATTTTCGTCGAGAACGAAGCCGGCAACGACATCTTCTCTGGCGCTGGCGGCGCAGGCGGGAGCGGCGGCGGCGGCATCTGGATCGGCGGCGGAGCACCGACCGTCGAGGACTGCGCGTTCGATGGGAACGTGGCGTCGCTCGGTGCGGGCGTCTATCACAACGACGAGAGTCACGCCGTGGTGAGACGTTGCGAGTTCATGCGCGGGCGGGCCTACGAAGCCGGCGGTCTGTACGCATTGCAGTCGTCCGTCACCGTTGAAGACTGCTCGTTCGTCGGCAATACGGCCGCGGGCGGCACGTTCTCGGTCGGCGGGGGATTGAGTCTCTATTTCGCCGACGCGCAGGTGCGGCGCTGCGAGTTCGTTCGCAACACGGCACAGCTCGGCGGCGGCGGAGCGTACGCAGAGGGCGCGGCTCCGACGATCGATGCCTGCCGCTTCGAAGGCAATGTCGCCGAGACGTCACCCCAGGGATGGGGCGGGGGCTTCCTGGCCGGCTACTTCACGCACGTGCGACTCGCGAATTCTTCGTTCGAGGGCAACCGCGCACGCCGTGGCGGTGCTGTGTTCGCGATCGCGTTCGCCGAGCCGACGCTCGTCAACGTCACGATCGCCGGCAATCGGGCGCTGCAAGACGGCGGCGGGATCTTGGCCTTTGCGTCGTCGAACGTGCGCTGTGCGAACTCGATTCTGTGGCGCAATTACCCTTCGGGACTGGCTGGTTCGGCGGTCGTGCTGGAGCACGTCTGCATCGAGGGTGGAGCGGCGGGCGTCGGCAATCACGGCCTCGACCCTGTCTTCACCGCGCCGCCACTTCCGGGGCGCGACGGACTGTGGGCGACGAGTGACGACGTGCGCGGCAGCCTGCGCTTGGGACCGGGTTCCCCCTGCCGCGACGCGGGGAACAACGCGCAGCTTCTCGGTGTGGAGAGCCTCGACCTGGACGGTCGAGCACGTTTCGTCGACGATCCGTTCGCGCCTGACACGGGCG
This sequence comes from Planctomycetota bacterium, assembly GCA_044228955.1. Lineage (GTDB taxonomy): Bacteria > Planctomycetota > UBA1135 > UBA1135 > JAEUIA01. The sequence continues at coordinate 12,032 of JBGATY010000028.1, forward strand.
TCGGCACGCTTCCTATCGTCGATCTCGGCGCGTTCGAAGCGGGCGTCGGCCCGTGATCTGGCCTCGAGCCGCGTTCTGATCCCACGGTACGATGCACGCCGGTCGTGCCCATTCAGAGCCGACCGGCTCTTGCTCGACGACGGTCGCATGGTCTACGCGCTGCGCCCGCACTGGCGCGACGGCACGTCAGCTATCGTGTTGAGCCGCTCGACTTCATAGCGCGCTGTCGGCCGGATCCCCTTCGCAACGACGCCGACGCGCCGTTGCGATTCGTCGCTACGCGACGAACCGGGGCTTACCTGCCGCGGCCTAAAGCGCATTTGCTGACCGACCACGGTGTCCTCGCCCCCGCCCCCCAATGGCGCGGTGACATCCTGCCGGGCGGGAGCGCGAGGAAGTCGCCGTGTCGGCCCGACCTCGGGCGCGGACTGCAGCGCGCATCCAACCCGCAAGCCTGACCGACGGACGCGCCGCCGGGGCCTGAGTTGATGAAGCGCGTGTTCGACATCGACAGTCGTTGCGCTGAGCGAGCAGCGCTAGAATCGGGTGGTGGATCACCACCGTTTGCGCTGGATCGTCGCGCTCGTCGTTGTCGCTCTCGCGCTCGCTTGGTGGGTGACGCGTTCCGGTTTGCACTCCCCAGGCGGCGATGCGCCGATCGCGAGAGACTCAGAACCTGCACCGGTCGCGCTCGCAGAGTCTGTGCGGGAGAAGACGCTCGCGACACGATCGACAGCGGCGATCAGCACCGCGATGGTCGCGCCGCGGCAAGATTCTCCTGACGATTGGGTCGTGCTCGTCGTCGACGCTTCCACGAAGCTGCCGGTCGCAGGGGCAGAGGTCGCTTGGACGAGCAAGCAACTGATGCTCCGCGACAAGAGCCGACCGCTCATCGTTTACGATCCCGAGAGCGCGCTCGATGCGGATGCGCGCTGGATCGAAACCGACGAGCACGGCCTCGTACGACTCGCACCCAACGCACTGCCGGGAATCGTCTGCGCGCGGCACGGCGCCGCGTTCGGTTCGACGAGCGTGTTCGAGCGCCGCGAAACGGTTGTCCAGGTCTCGCTTCGGCGCGCGTTGCACCTCGATATCCAAGTGGTCGACGCAGGCGGACATCCGGTAGCTGGTGTGCCCGTTGCGTTGCACGCAGCGGATACCGTTCAAGGTGCGCAACCGATCTGGACGGGAATCACCGCGGGAGACGCGGGGATCGCCCGCGCGCGGCACTTCGAGATCGGCCTGGCGCGACTGAAGCCGCCCTTCGATCTGGTCGCGGACTTCGAATTCCCGACGCGCACGGTGTCCACGGTGCCCGTCGACGTTGAACATCTCCCGCTCGAACCGCTGCGACTCGTGCTTCCGCCTGCCGGCTCCGTCGAGATTCTCGTGCACGACTCGCTCGGCGGTCCGGTGCTCCCGATGGAGGTCGACTTGAACGTGACGGCGGCGGGCGAGCGCGACTTCACGGTCACGCCGAATCTGCGACAGTTCACGCCGGCGATCGTGGAGAAAGGGCGGGCGTTGTTTCCGTTCGTCGAAACGGGCATCGACATCTCCGCTCAGGTCGTCGTCAACTTGACGTTCCTGCACGCGAACGGTCCGGGGCCGCGTGTGAACGGCGAACGGGTGGTGATGGAAATCGATACCGGCTCGGCGAAGCCGCTGCTCGTCGGCCGTCTCGTCGACGAAGCTGGGAACCCGCTCCTCGATGCCAATGTGACTTACGTCCTCCAATTCACATACGACGTCGGAGGAAGACCGCTGATGGCCGGAGGGACCTCCCCACTGAAGACCACGGCGTCGGGGCGGTTCGAGGTCATGAGCGCGGCCGACGCCCAGGTCCCCGTGAAGGGCACGTTGTCGTTCAAGTCGTTCAGTGGTGCGGTGGGCGCGGGAGGCTTCGGATCGCTGGCCCTCGACGGCCCTCTGCATGACGGCGAAAACGACGTCGGTGACATCGTCGTACGCAAGCCGACGGTGCTCGTCACGGGTCACATCGTCGACGAACAAGGGGCTCCGCTCGGTAGTCCGAGTATCGACGTGGAAGTCGAAGGCTCGCTTCACGGTCTCTTGACCTGGGAGTCGGACAAGGGAACGAGGGCAACCTGCGACGAGAACGGTGCCTTCAGGATCGTGAGCGCGTACCCGCAATCGAAGGTGCGGATTCGGGTGCGGAGGACCGGCTACCTCCAACTCGATCCGTGCCAGGTTGCGAGCGGCGCGCGCGACGTCAAGATCGCGCTCACGAAGGCGAGCGAGATCTCCGGGAGCGTGATCGTCGATCCCGACATTCCCCTCACGGAGATCACCGTGTTCGTCCGCGCATTGAGTGAACCGGAGGTCAATTGGAGGGAAGCTCTCCCCAGCGAGCGCGTGAAGGTGCGCCCCGACGGCACCTTCCGCCTCGTCGACGTTCGCCCGCTCGTTGTCGATCTCGCGGTACGCCGATCGGGTATGAAGGAACCACTCGTTGTCGTCCCGAACCTCGACCTGCGCGGCGGCGGCCCCGCGAAAGATCTGCGCCTGTCGGGAATCGATTTGCGAGGCCGCCTGCCAATCGTTCCCTTAGCGCATCCGGTCGGGGTCACGCCACGCTGAGAGCGGCCTTTCTGCCGTGTGAAAGCCCTTTTTTGGGGTTGCCCTGGACACGCACGAACTGGGAATCGTGGGGTACTCCAAGAGGTCGCAAGAGACTTTCGAGACCACCGAGCGCCAGCATGAGCCAGCCGGACGAACAGTTTTCCCATCGCACGCCTGGCGGCCCTGGTGCCTCGGCCGAGTGCACACTTGCTGACCGACCACGGTGCCCTCGCCCCCGCCGCCCAATGGCGCGATGACATCGTGCCGGGCGGGAGCGCGAGGAAGTCGCCGTGTCGGCCCGACCTCGGGCGCGGACTGCAGCGCGCATCCAACCCGCAAGCCTGACCGACGGACGCGCCGCCGGGGCCTGAGTCGATGGAGCGCGTGTTCGAGGTCGACTTGCTCGTACGTCCCTGTGCCGGGGACTCGAGTTCCCGGCAGGAATTCAGCGCGCCGTGCGCGACCTCCTCGTTCAACCGAACCGCGGCAGGTCCCTATCCAAGCGACGCACTGGCAGGGTACGTTCTCGCTGGAGAACCCCGCGCATGAATCGAGTCCCCGTCCTCTTGTCTCTCGTCTTGACCCTCGCAGGCTGCACTTCCGTGTCGACACCCACCACACCCGCCTCCGTCGCCGCGCCGACAGCCATCACCAACCCCCTGCTCGCGCCCTGGTCCGGTCCGTTCGGCGGCGTTCCGCCGCTCGACCATGTCCAGGTCGCCGACTTCAAGCCGGCGCTGGAAGCGGCGATGGCCGAGTACCTGAGCGAGGTGGACGCGATCGCGAACGATCGTTCGGCGCCGAACTTCGAGAACACGATCGCGGCCCTGGAGAGGGCCGGACGCACGCTCAACCGCGTGCGCACCCTCTACGACATCTACAGCAACACGCTGAGCACGCCCGAATTCCAGGCGGTCGAGAACGAAATGGCCCCGAAGCTGGCCGAGTTCAACGACAAGATCGTGCAGAACGAGAAGCTCTTCGCGCGCATCGCCGCGGTCTACGACGCGCGCGAGCGTTCGAACCTGACGAGCGAGCAGCAGCGCCTCGTCTGGCTCGACTACTCCAACTTCGTGCACGCCGGCGCGAAGCTCGACAAGGCCGCGAAGGCGCGCATGGTCGAGATCAACAGCAAGCTCGCCGGCCTTTTCGCGAACTTCAACCAGAACATCATGGCCGACGAGAGCGGCCACGTGCTGTTCCTCGAGAACGAGGGTGATCTCGCCGGCCTGCCGGATTCGGTCAAGGCCTCCGCTGCGGCCGCGGCGGAAGCGCGCGGCAAGAAGGGTCAGTGGGCGATCGTCAACACGCGCTCCAGCATGGAGCCTTTCCTGACCTACTCCGACCGGCGCGATCTGCGCGAGAAGGTGTGGCGGACGTTCTACAACCGCGGCAACAACGGCGACGAGCACGACACCAAGGCCTTGATCACGCAAGTCCTGCAACTGCGCGCCGAGCGCGCGCGCCTCCTGGGATTCCCCTCCCACTCCCACTGGCGCCTGGAGCAGTCCATGGCCAAGACGCCGGAGGCCACGCTGAAGTTGATGGAGGAGGTCTGGAAACCGGCCGTCGCGCGCGTGCACGAGGAAGTGGCCGACATGCAGGCCCTCGCGGACCAGCAAGGAGCCGGCATCACCATCGAGGGCTGGGACTATCGCTATTACGCCGAGAAGGTCCGCAAGGCGAAGTTCGATCTCGACCAGAACGCGATCACCCCGCACCTGCAGCTCGACAAGATGCGCGATGCGCTGTTCTACACGGCCGAACACTTGTTCGGCCTGAAGTTCAGGCCCCTCTCGGGCATCCCGCTGCTTGTTCCCGACGAGCAGGTCTACGAAGTCGTCGACGCCGCCGGCAAGCACGTCGGCTTGTGGTACTTCGATCCCTACGCGCGCACCGGCAAGCGCTCCGGCGCCTGGATGAACGCCTACCGCAGTCAGGAGCGCTTCGAGAAGCCGATCACGACGATCGTCTCCAACAACACGAACTTCGTGAAGGGCAAGCCCGGCGAGCCGGTGCTGATCAGTTGGGACGATGCGACGACCCTGTTCCACGAGTTCGGTCACGCGCTGCACGGCCTGCTCTCGAACGTCACGTATCCCTCGCTCTCGGGAACGTCGGTGTTCAGCGACTACGTCGAGTTCCCCTCGCAGGTACTCGAGCACTGGCTCGAGACGCCCGAGGTGCTCAACACCTTCGCGCTGCACTATCAGACCGGAAAACCCATGCCGCGCGAGCTGCTCGAGAAGATCGACAAGGCCTCGACCTTCAACCAGGGCTTCGCGACGGTCGAGTACCTTTCGGCGGCGCTCGTCGACATGAAGCTGCACCTCACCGCGACGCCGGACAAGCCGATCGATCCGGCGGCCTTCGAGCGCGACACGCTGGCCGCGCTGGGCATGCCCAAGGAAATCGTCATGCGTCACCGCACGACGCAGTTCCTGCACCTGTTCGCGGACGACGGCTACGCGGCCGGCTACTACAGCTACCTGTGGTCGGACACGCTCGCCGCCGATGCCTGGGAGGCGTTCGTCGAAGCCCACAGCCCCTGGGATCCGACGACGGCGAAGAAGCTCCGCGATCACGTCTTCTCGGTCGGCAACACGATCGATCCCGCCGAGGGCTACCGCGGCTTCCGCGGTCGCGGCCCGGGTACGGCCGCGTTGATGCGCAAGCGCGGATTCCCGGTGAAGTGATCCACAGGGAATTCGTGATCGTTGGCCGGTCGTGACCGGCGGGGTTCGGGTCAGCGCCACATGCGGTTTTTGGCGCGAGCTCGGGTGCTGTCCCCTTATGCACCCCACCCAGCTCGCGTAGATTGGTCCGACACCATGGCCATCCGCGTTTTCGTCTGCGCGTGTCTGTTCCTGCTGGCTTCGGTTCGGCCGGCAAGCGCTCAATCGATCGAAATCCAGAGCCGCACGACCGCTGGCGGACCGCCGAACGGCGACAGCTACGGGGTCCCGGCCGTGTCCGCGAACGGACGTTTCGTCGCATTCAACAGCCAGGCGACCAACATCACTCCTGGACTCAACGGCTCTGGGCAAGTGTTCCTCGTCGACCGCCTGACGCACACCATCGAGCTGATCACGGTCAACACCGGCGGACCCGGCGCCACGGGCACAGCCTATGTCGGCACCGTCTCCGACGACGGTCGCTACGTCGCGTTCCTCGGGAACGGCCTGATGCCTTCCGACGCGGGGCCTGACTTCTCGGCTACGGACATCCTGGTGAGGGATCGCCAATCCGGCACCACGGTCGAGCTCACGGGAATGGAGTTCCAACCGTTGGTGAAGAGCACGCCCATGATGAGCGGCGACGCGCAGCACATCGTGTGGTGGTACGACAACAGCTGGTTCGGAAGCGTCTTGACGGTGATTCAGGTTCAAACGCTCTCAGGTGTGCTCGAGGGCAGCAGAAGCGCCAACTCGAATGGCACCTATCCCGCGCTCGATGTCCGCAATCCGATCATGGCCGCGGGAGGACGCTACGTGCTGTACGAGCGGCGCGACACCAGCGTGCGGCAGGTGATGCGTTGGGAATTCGCCGCGCCGGGCTCTCCCGAGGTCGCGGTCGCGACCGTGCCGGTGGGTTCCGCCGTCCTCGCAGCGAACGCGATCTCGCGCGATGGACGATTCGTCGCCTACTCGCGAACGACAGGCGCCACGACCGCCGAACTGTGGCTGCGCGACATGGACCTGGGCACGGAGCAGCGCGTCGACGCGCCGCAAGTCGCCGGAACGCCCGGTTCGCCGAGCGCCGCGAGCATCTCGGACGACGGGCGCATCGTCGTCTTCTCGAGCGACGCATCCAACCTCGTCGCCGGCGACACGAACGGCGTGTCGGACGTCTTCGTTCGCGACGTGCTGCTCCAACGCACTGCGCGGGTCAGCGTCGATCTCGCCGGCATCCAGGGCAACCAGGAGAGCGGCTTTTGCAGGCTGGACCCGACGGGCACGGGCGTCTTGTTCGTCACTCGTGCGACGAATCTGGACGCGACCGACGGCAATGCGTTCGCCGACGTCTATCGGCGCTCGATGTGCGCGATCCTGTTCACGGACGGAGACGGCGACAACTACGGCTCCGGTGCGCCGGTGTTCACGTGCGCTCCCGCGCTTCCGAATCAGACGTTGCTCGACGGCGATTGCGACGACAGCAATCCGCAGCGTCACCCGAACGCGATCGAAACGTGCAACGGAGTCGACGACGACTGCGATGGGCTCGCGGACCAGGACATCGCGGGTGTCGGATTTTGCTTTGGCGACGGCAGCGGATCCGCATGTCCGTGCGGCAACGCCGGCGCAGCAGACGGCGGCTGCGGGAACAGCTCGAATGCGAGCGGCGCACACATGGGAACGTTGGGCTGCGCGAGCTTGGCGAACGACGATGTGGTTCTCGTCGCGTCGCGCATGCCGAACGGTTTCGCGCTCTTCTTCCAGGGCAATGCGCCCATATCGGGTGGCTCGAACTTCGGAGACGGACAGATCTGCGCGGGCGGAAACATCGCGCGCCTGGGGGTGAAAGCGATCGCCGGCGGCACGGCGCAGTATCCGGGTGCGGGCGACGGCGACCTCTCGATCGCGGGCGGCGTAGGCGCGGCCGGCGTGCGCTATTACCAAGCCTGGTACCGCGATGGCGCGGCTTTCTGCTCGAACGCGACGTTCAATTTCACACACGGCGTCTCGATTGCTTGGCTGCCCTGATATGGATGGAACTGTCAACTCCCGTTGACGGGCCCATCCATGCCAAAGCGCCCACGGCACGCTCGAGGCACTCGTGAGGTTGAACGTGGCCGCAGTGCAGAAAGTCCTGACCATTTGTAGATCTCAGGTTCCTCGCTGACCGGGGCACCGAACTCGGAGGCAGTCTCGACGAACCTGCGACGGACAGCAGAGTTGACTCGCAGCATGCCGCAGACGGCGCTGACGAACCTGTCGCGCCACTTCGATGTCGACTGGCTACACGCAGCATTTCGCGGTGCCGTAGCCGACGAACGGCGCCGGCGAGCCTCAGCCGTGCCGATCCGGGCTCGGATGGACCTCGACGGTCACGTGCGCGAGATGTCCTATGCCGTGCAGCAGTTCCTTGTAGTGAGCGGGTGCGCGCGGATCGGCGCTCACGATCGAGATGATCGCCGCAAAGTGGCCCGGGCCGATGCGCCACACGTGCAGGTCGGTGATCTCGTCGGCCGTGTCCTTCTCGATCCGCTCGCGAATCCGCGCCGAGAGATGCGGATCGGGCTCGACGTCCAGGAGCACGGCGCCCGTGTCGCGCATCAAGAGAGCGGACCAGCGCAGGATGACGAGCGCTCCCACGGCTCCCGAGAATCCGTCCATCCAGACCCAGTTCAGGTACTTGCCCGCGCACAGCGCCACGATCGCGAACACCGAAGTCAGCGCGTCGGAGAGCACGTGCAGGTGCGCCGAACGCAGGTTGTGATCGTGATGGTGATGCCCGAGCTCGTCCTCCGCTTCGTGCTGATGCTCGTCCGGCCCGAGCAGGAACGCGGACACGATGTTCACGAGCAGGCCCAGGACCGCGACGAGGATGGCCTCGTCGAAGCGGATCGCGTTCGGATGGAGCATCCGGCCGAATGACTCGATGCCGATGAAGAAGGCCACGCCGGCGAGGATCACGGCGCTCGTGAAGCCCGCGAGATCCCCGACCTTCCCGGTGCCGAACACGTAGCGCGAATCCCGGGCGCGGCGCCGCGCGAAGGCGTAGGCCAGGGCGCTGACCGAAAGCGCGCCCGCGTGCGTCGCCATGTGCCAGCCGTCGGCCAGGAGCGACATCGAGCCGTAGATCGTCCCGGCGACGATCTCGCCGACCATCATGACGAGCGTGAGACCCACGACGAGCCGGAGCCGGCGTTCGTTGCGGGCGTGACTTCCGCCGAGGAAGTCGTGCTCGTGCCGCAAGGAACCTGTCGAGGACATCAGCGTCGAAGATTCGCTCGCGCCCCGGCCGAAACGCGTGAGCTCAACGCCGGCGCGAGCACGCGCGCCACACGCTCGCACTTCGCGCCCACGACCTTCATCTCCTCGAAGGGCGTCCAGCGCTCGACCAGCGCGTCGCGCCGCACTTCGAGGCAGAACACCAGGCCCGGCCAGGTCGTCGACCACTCGTGCGCGAGCGTGCTCGCGTGCAAGTTGTAGGTGTCGTTGGCCTTCACGCCGAATCCGGCCGCGGCGAAGTCGGCGAGCAGGCGCGCCTCCAGACCCTCGGGAGCGAGAATTCGGCCCGCGGCGTCGCGCGTCAGAAGATCGACCTCGGCGCGCAGCGGCCAAGTGTCGTGCCGCTCCGGCGCGCAGGCCCACCGCAGCTTCGAGACGATTTCGTCGTCGACGGCGTCGATGCCGAGCGAGCGCGGGCCGTAGCTGTGAGGGACGAGCGCGAGCCCGCCCGCTCCGCACACGATCTCGAACGCGCGCCGTGCGACGCGACAGTAGCTTTCGTGCAGCTCGAGCAGCAGCGCGCGGTCCCTGTCGTCACGCACGTAGCTCGGTATCCCCGCGGTCAGCGCGCCCTCGTCGAGGCGTCCGCCCTGGTAGTCCACGCGCCGGTTGCAATCGACGAAGGTCCGCGGGATCAGCGAGCGCACGAGCAGGATCGAGCGCTTGGGTTCGGCCGCGATCAGGGCCAGAGCCGTCGCACGCCCGTAGGCCCACGCACCGACGTCGGTGTTCAGGTTGAAGAACAAGTGCAGATCGGCGGGGAGATCGCCCTGCAAGCGTCGCTGCAACGCGTCGTAGTGGCGGCGTTCATCGGCGCCGTGCGGGACCTCGACGAGCAGGTCGGGCAAGGCGCCCGGCACGGCGGCCGCTCCCCGCAGCAACTCGACATCGACGACGTTCTCGACCGAGATCGGCAGGCTGACACTCATCAACGCACATTATCAGATTCGATTGCGCCGAGATCCAGCGACACGAGGGGCTCGAGCACGTCGCCGCTCATGAGGAACTCCAGAAGGAGCGCACCCTCGGCAAGCGCTCGGCACGCACCACGCAATTCCACCGCAATCTGCAACCGAACACGGCCCGCGCAGTCTGCACCTTGGGATGGCCGCCGCGGCTTCAGGGGCAGGGTCGGTTCGCAAGCGGCGAGAGCCCGAGGCCGGCACGCTCTACGGCGTCCTGCAGGAGTACCTCGCCACCTTCCTGGCGCGCACCGAAGAGGAAGCCGGCCCGGGACTGCCGCGCTTCGTGCGGCGCGAGCTGCACCGGTACCTCGACTGCGGCATCCTGGCGCACGGCTTCGCGCGCGTGTACTGCTCGAGCTGCGGACGCGACGAACTCGTGGCCTTCTCGTGCAAGGGCCGCGGTTTCTGTCCGTCCTGTTGCGGCAGACGCATGGCCGACACGGCCGCGCACCTGGTCGACGACGTCCTGCCGCACGTGCCGGTGCGCCAGTGGGTGCTCTCGCTCCCCTTTCGCATCCGTTATCTGCTGGCCTACGACGCGAAGCTCTGTTCCGCGGTGCGGCGCATCTTCGTGCGCGCGCTGCTCGACGGGATCCGCGAACGGGCCGCGAGCGCCGGCGCACGCAACGGCCGCTCGGGAGCGGTCGTCGTCGCGCAGCGCTTCGGCGGCGCGCTCAATCTCAATCTGCACTTCCACCTCCTCGTCCTCGACGGCGTCTACACCAGCGCCTGTCCGCTCGCGCGGCCGGTCTTCCACGAGGCTCCCCCGCTGACCGATGCTGACGTCGTCGAGCTCACCGCCACGCTCCATCGCCGCATCCTGCGTTACCTCCAGCGCCGCGGCCGCATCCCGCGCTCGGAGCACGACGATTCCGATCCGCCGGAGCCCGACGAGCCGCTCTTCGCGCAACTGTGCGCGGCATCGGTGCAGAGTCGCGTGGCGCTCGGGCGTGACACCGGCAGAGCAGTCGAGCGGCTGGGTCATCGGCAAGCTGACGCGCGCCCCCGCTTCATCCCGGGCGAGCTGTGCTGTGACATCGACTACTTCTCGCTACACGCCAAAGTCCGTATCGCTGCTCACGACCGCGACGGACTCGAGCGCCTGTGCAGGTATGTCGCTCGTCCCCCATTCAGAGCCGACCGGCTCTCGCTCGACGACGCCGGCCGCGTGGTCTACGCGCTGCGCCGGCGCTGGCGCGACGGAACGGCGGCGGTCGTGTTCGAGCCGCTCGATTTCATCGCCAGGCTAGCGGCCGGATCCCCTTCGCAACGACGCCGACGCGTCGTTGCGATTCGTCCCTACGGGACGAACCGGGGCTTACCTGCCGCGCCCGCGCGCACACTTGCTGACCTACCACGGTGTCCTGGCCCCCGCCGCCGAATGGCGCGATGACATCGTGCCGGGCGGGAGCGCGAAGAAGTCGCCGTGTCCGCCGGGCCCGACCTCGGGTGCGAACTCCTGCGCGCATCCAAGCCGTAAGCCCGACCGACCGACGCGCCGCCCGGGGCCTGAGCTGATGAAGCGCGTGTTCGAGATCGACGTGCTCGTCTGCCCCTACTGCGAGGGCAAACGCAAGTTGATCGCGTTCCTCACCGACGGTTTCGTGGTGCGCAAGATCCTCGATCACCTCGGCCTCGACAGCGAGCCTCCAATACTGGCGCCGGCGAGAGCGCTCGAGGAGAGCGAGTTCGCCTGGTAGGTGGGTCGGAGACGGCGAGGAGCGGATCGCCGGCCTCAGTGAGCGCGCACGCAGACGGTGCGGGCGGGGGCGATCGTGTCGTCAAGCAACGGGAAGGTGCTCACGAGGTGCGGAATGCCAGGAGGCTTGCCCTTCGGCGGCGGTACGGGGGCACCCGGAACGGCATGATCTGGCTGTCAGCGAGGACGAGGAGCGCGGAATCGAGCGCGCAGGGTAGGATGCTTCCCCGCCGCTCATTCTCGCGACCGAACAACGCATGTTCCCCGTCGAGTAACAACTTGGGGGGGCGCACTCCGGCTAGGTAACAGGTCGCGCTGGTCGTTTCGGTGAAATCTCGTGCTGAACCCAACAGGCAGGTGAATCCATGATTAGACCCCATACACTTCTCGCAACATTGGCAATCGGCGCAATAGTCTCGATCAGTGTCGTAGTTGCCCAAACGACGCCTTCAGGCTGCGCACCCTGCGTTGATGGCGTCTGTCAGGGAATTCCGCCAGAACGCGGCGAAGTCATAGACGAGCCGACGCCCCTGTATTCGACATGGGAGCCCGACCCCGACTGTCCCGGTCGGTACAAGTTGGTGACCTGTGAGGCACAGGTTCAGGCCGTGATCTATACGTCTTGCACCGGCTGTACGTTTGTTGCTTATGAGATCATCGGCATCAGCTGTTGGACTGGAACGGATAACTGCCTGCTGCCGATTGAAATCCCCCCGGTCGTGCCAGGCCCTCCCGTCCTCAATCCACCCGCAGCACCCCACCAACCCCCGCCTTCGGTACCAACAGGTCAGCCCTGGCCGCTGGCCCACTACAACTGCTTTGCAATCGTCACTGGAACGGGACCTGGGAGCACACCCCCGAGCTCGCCTGCTCCAGCGCCGCAAGGAAAGCCCGGTGACGGCAAGCCGCCCTATACGCCGCCACCGGGACCATCCACGGGAAAGTGGGTTTATGCCGACGACTTCTTGAATTCAGGATGCTGGGTACCGGTCAACAACTGTCCGCCACCCACCGAGGCCGGAACCGCGGTCATCGTGTACGACGTCGATGGACAAGGAAATCGCACGGCCGTGCACGCGACGAAATACACTGGAACAACGGACTGTTATGAGAACAAAAATGGCGTTGCGGATCACAAGGAGTGCTGCACGTTGAGCTATGCCACACAGGGGCATCTCAATAGCGCACCTCCGGGTCATCGCCGGTATGCCGTCTGCTACAAGTGCGTTTGTGCGTAGTGCCAGAGAGGTGTTGAAATGAGCATTCAAATGAAAGTCAATCGGTTGGGGTTGATCCTCATCGCCTGCATCATCACGGGGACAGCATACGCTTGGTACACCCTGTCCTCACCGCCCCAGAATCTGGAGGATGACGTGTCGGCGCACGCGGCTACTGCCATGAGGCGCTCGTTGGCTCAGTCCGCGGCGAACGTACAAGAAGTGCAGATCGCTCGTGTCGGGATTGAACGTGATACAGCGGGCGTTCACCTGCTTCGCCCGGCGGAAGATCCCCTCTGGGCACAGTACGGCGCATTTCAACCCTCGAGCGGATATCGATGGTGGTCAGTCAAGGTGGCGTACCCGGGACTCCTCTACCAACTCTATCCAGGGTCGGAGATCGATCTAAACCCCACGAGGTATTCTTGCCTGCTGTCGCAGTCCAGATTACTGCCAAATCCAATAGGAGATGCCTCCTTCGCACAGCAAAGTGATGGGACCTATTCTGTCACCATCACCATCTCTCCTCGCGGACGCGCAGCACTCGAACACTTGCTCGCACCGGCACAGGTACTTGCAGACGGTTCGTTTATCGATTGGTTCTCGATTCTTCAGCCGGCTACCGGTACATCCACGCCGATGAAAGTGTGCGTGGTTGCAAGCAAGAAAGCCTATCTGCCAATCGAGATTCAGCCCTTGCTGAATCATCCTCCTGGTGATGTGCAGGTGACCGTCGCTAGCGGGTTGCCGATGGCTGAGGCCCAAATGCTTGTCGACAGACTCTCGCGGCCCTGAGAGAGGCTTTGGGATTTCGGCTGCTGTCGACAAGGCAAACGAGAGTGGGTGGGCCTCACCGACCGCCTAATGCTGCTCGTTGTTATTCGTCGTGATTCCAGGTTCGCCTTGCAACGCGCGCCGCTTCCTTGCGCACCGGCGTGAGCGGATCAGTCGTAACCGTTCGGCCAACCCCACCCCTCAGGGTCCTTGCCTTGGTTCCGTCGATCTGATCAGCCCGTCGCTGCCTGCA
>JBGATY010000290.1:0-3683 GCA_044228955.1 Planctomycetota bacterium
GCGGAAACGCGGGCCTCCCGGGCCGCGGTTGTGCGAACTCGACGGCCGGAAGCGTCGGCGCAAGGCTCCTCGCCGCGGGAGTGGCCTCGGTCACCGCCGACACGGTCGTCCTGACCGCGCAGGACATCACCGGTCCCGGGCTCTTCTACCAGGGCACGGGTCCGAGCGACATTCCGTTCGGCGACGGCAAGCTGTGCGCGGCCGTGGGGATCATCCGCCTCGGCGTCGTGTTCCCGACGGTGGGCTCCGCGTCGTATCCGGGCGGACTCACGCCGAATCCCGTGCACATCCAGGGACTGGTCCCGGGCAGCGGTGGGGTTCGTCACTACCAGACCTGGTACCGCGACGCGCTGCCCTTCTGCACGTCGGCGACCTTCAACCTGACACAGGGCCTCACCCTGACCTGGGTGCCCTAGGAGACTGACGCGAGCGACTGCGAGGCCGACGAGGGTGACCTTGCTCGGCCTCGCGCCTTTTCAGCCAGCGCCGAGTCGCAAGAGCCGCCGCGCGTTGCCCGCGAAGATCGCTTCCTCCGCGGCGCTGCTGGTACCGAGCGCGGCCAGCGCGGCGTGCTGCGCGTCGAAGCGGTCCTTGCGCCACCCGGCCGGGAACGTGTTCGAGTCGGTTCCGAAGAGAATGCGCCCGTGCCCGAAAACCTCGAGGGCGCGCGCGAACACCTCCGTCAGAGTCGGCTTCGGCCACTGGGTCGCAGTCCAGCCGTTCGAGGAACTCGTGTCGACATGGATGTTCGGGGCCGAAGTGCCGGCCATGAGCGTCTCGCGGAAGAACCCCGCGCCGAAGTGCGGGATGACGAACGAGACGCGCGGGTGCGCATTCGCCGCTGGCACGACGTCGAGCGGGTTGGCGAAGGCGAGATCTTGCGGACGCGGCAGCTTCAGGAGGTCGCGCAGCCTCACGACGAGGACGCCGCAGTGCGCGAAGCACACGCCGTCGTGTTCCTCGAGCGCGTCGAGCAGCGGCCTCGCCTCGGCTCCGGCGAGCGCATAGTGGTGCATCGCCGGGAACAGGAGCACGCCGCGGATGGCGCGCTTTTCGAGCAGCCCGCGGATCCTGTTCGCGGCGCCCTCGACGCGCGGATTGACGACCGCGAACGCAAGGAGCCGGCCCTTGGACTCGCGCGCCGCCTCCACGACCGCCGGAACTTCCTCCGGGACGCTCGCGAAGGTGTACATGTGCTCGACCTGGTGAGCATCGAGCTCGGCGATCCAGCGCGCGGCGTGCTCGGTGTTGCTTTGGGACGGAACCTCCAAGCCGGCCTTCTCGGCGACGCGTGCCAGCTTCGATTCCACCGTGCCCTCGAGCGGCGATTGCGCCGCCAACGTCTCGAAGAAGACGCGCCCGAAGTAGTGCGCGTGGAAATCGATGACGCGCATCCTCGGCCTCAACCTTCCCGCAGGGATCGGGCGAGCGCGCGCACGCGACCTCCGAGTCCGCCGACGTGGAACGGGACTCCGCGCGTCGCGTAGAGGTCAAGGCCGCCCTTGAGGGGGTCACGACTCGTCGCCTGGCGGTGGATGCGCGCGGGGGACATCGGATAGGGGGCGGCGGTTGCCTTGCCGAGGACGAAGCCCAAGCCAGCGAGGTACTCGAGCATCTGCTCGCCCTTCGCGCCACGCAGTGCGTACGGCCAGTATTCGAGGAGTAGCGCGCACTGCGTGCTGCGCTCCAGGATGTTCCGCATGCCTTGCAGTGCGTGCCACTCCGAACCCTGGGTGTCGATCTTGATCACGCGGTACGGTCCCGAGAGCAAGTCGTCCACGCGCTCGACCCGTACGGACATCACGGCGCCGACGCCCATGTCCGAGGGTCGTGACCGGAAGGGGTCGAGCACGCGGTTGTCGCCGAAGTTGCGCGCCGCGATCGCGATCTCGGCCGTTCCCTGCTCGGATCCCGCGGCGCAGCGGTGCAGCGTCGCGCGCCCGCGTCCCTTCCTCATCGCGCGGTCGAGGTTGCGCTGGCAGACGTCGGCGATCATCGGCACGGGCTCGAAGCACGTGACGTCGGCGCCCGCCATCACGGCCTGCACGCCGAACCAGCCGACGTTGGCGCCGAGGTCGATCACGCGGTCGCCGGGCGAAATGTGCGCGCGGAAGAGGCGCGTCTCGTGCTCTTCCCACATGCCGCGCTCGATCGCGGGGCCGATGATCAGATCCCCCGAGAGCACCTCGAAATCGAGGTCGAGGCCTTGGACGTGGACGGTTTTCGTCGTCTTCGTCATCGTGATCGAATCTAGCAAGGCGAATCCCCCAGGGGAAACCCAACGCGCCGCGCGCCCACAGGCTCGCAGCGCGCCGGATGGAACGCGAGCATCGGGCCGCTCTCAGCCGCCCGTGTTGGGCGTCGACGTCATCGACGCGCCGCCGCCGGTCACGTACGCGAACTCGGTGCCCCAGTTGCGCGAGGCGCACTGGAAGTAGCCGGTGTTCTTGAGCGCCATGTCGGCCGTTTCGAACGCGCGTATGCCGAGGACGTAGAACTTCGAGTCGCCTTTGCAGCCGGCCGTACCCTTGTCGTACACGTAGTAGCGGTACTGGTACGTGTCGTCGTTGAGCGGGTCGGTCGGAATCGCCTGCAAGTAGCCCTCCGACAGGAGCGTCGGGATGAAGTCGCCATCCTGCGACACGTCCCACCCGCCGAACGCCGCGTTCTGGCTGGCGGCCGGGTAGTAGCCCTTGTCGAGGTAGAACTGATCGACCGCGTTCTTGACGGCGCGCATGTCGGAGAGCCGTCGAGCGTCGCGCGACTGCGCCATGCGATTCGTGACGCGCGGGATGAGCGCGCCGGCGAGGATCGCGAGGATCGAGATCACTACGACCAGCTCGATCAGGGTGAAGCCGGCTCGTGAGTGGGTTGTCTTCATGGAATTCCCTGGAGAGGAAGGATGCGGTGTGTGTGTGACCCGAGCCGGGGACCGCGCTCGGACAGCGCTGTATCGGTCGCCGAGCCTCCGCCCTGTAGCGCGCGCCGGAAGCTAAAGCCGATCCGGGGGTGGACCGAATAAGGGGAAACCTGGCCGAACCATCACCCCGTCGTCTTTTTCGAGACGGCGCCTGGGTCGGGCCCGAAGGAAGTTCCGAACCTCGATGAAATTCCAGCGTTCCAAGGCCCACGGGCTCGCCGTCCTGGCGCTCGACCGTGAATGCGCCGAGTGGCTCTCCGTCGGCAAGGACGGTCAGGAGCGCTACGGCGTGAGCTCTGTCGTCGGTACGGGTGTCCAGGCGCTGGCCGACGCCGCGCTGGCGGCCGTCCGAGAATCGGGAACGAGCCCCGGACGCTGCGTGCTCGCTCTCGGCCAGGGGCTCGCGCGCCAGCGGCTCGTGGCGCTGCCCGTCCTGTCCCGCCGTGACACGCGTGCCGCGCTTCGGCGCAAGGCCGCCGGGATGTGCGAATGCGACGTGGACGGCGTCGCGTTCAGCGCGACGTGCTTCGACGAGGCAGCCGCCGGTTCGAACGATGCCAAGGGGCCGCGCGTCGACGCGCGCTGGCTCGTCGTCGCGATCCCGCGCGACGAGGCACGCGAACTGCGCATCGCACTGGCGAAGCTCGGCTTCAAGATCGCGCGCACCGTGTCGAGCCAACTGTCGACGTTGGCTCGTGCCCAGTCGCTCCGGGCGGACCCCACCCAGGCGTGCCTCGCCGTCTCGGCGCTGCGCAGGTCGGCG
>JBGATY010000291.1:0-3635 GCA_044228955.1 Planctomycetota bacterium
AACGAGTGTTTGCGCGTCTCCTTGGCGCCGACGAAATCGATCTCGAAGTACAGGCGCACGTGCGGCGGCTGCCGGTCCTTCGGAAGTCCGACGAGACACAGGGAACCGGCGAACGAGTCCGCTCCGGTCGCCGGCAAGTCGAGCTCCAGCCGACCGGGAAACGGCGCCGTCACGCAGTCGTTCGCCCCCGACACGATGCGCGTCAAGGAGGCTCGAGAATTCTTGACGTCGTCAGCGGGCGAATCGCGCGGATAGGTACGCGTGATCTCGATGCGCTCGCGGCGTTGTGCGAGATCCGCACGCGGGGACGACTTCGGCTCGTCGCCGCCACCGCACCCCCGGGTGATGGCCACCACGAGAGCGACGGTGGCGACGAGAGCGAGACAGCGAATGCGGTTCATGAGCGTGTGGGCACGGTGATTCCGTGCGGTGACGTGGGCAATTATCGGTCCGTGCATGCTCGGTTTCAGCGCTCGACACGCTCGTACAGATTCCAGCGATCGATCGTATCGCGAATCACGTAGCGGTACGCGCCTCCGCGCTCGATCGTGTGCGGGCTCTTGTCGAAACCGGATTTCCGCGTCGCCACGACCCACGTGGGCAGCAGGGGCTGGTCGCCCTCCATGTAGTTCTCGACCGCTCCGGGCATCCCGGCGTCCTGCAGCCGGAAAATCACCGCCTTGTCACCGAACGCGCCAAAGGTGTCGCCGGCGGTGCGATGCGCGAGGAGGTGATCGAGGATGGGCCTGTCGACGTCGCGATAGTCGTAGTCGGGGGCCGCCGTCCGCTTGTAGAGGTGCTGCACGAAGAAGTCGCTCTGAATGCGACCGAAGAGGCTCGTCCACGTGATCCACGTCACGCATCCGAGCGTCGCGGCCGTGGCGATCATGCCACCAGGGCGGAAACGCCGGCACAACTCGTCGAGCCCGAAGCCCGCGAAGATCGCCACGGTCGTGAACAGCGGCATGTAGATGCGCACGAGGTTCGCGTCGGTGAAGAAACAGAACAGGATCGCGCTGCCGAACAGTGCGCTCGTCGCGAGGTAGAGCGCGAAGCCTCTGCGCACGCGCCCGACCGCGACGAGTCCGAACAGGGCGAGAGCGAGCACGATCCAGGTGACTTGCAGATCCGGGCGCTGTTGGACGAACAAGTCCCCTGCCGTGAGGGACTTCAACTGCGTCCATGAATCGACGCCCTTCGGATAGGCCTTGTCGAACCAGAGCTTCTGTGCAAAGGGACTGAACAGGGCGAGCGCCAGCGTGAGCGAGCCGACGGGAATCGCGCTCCACACGTACGTCCACGCACGCCGCGAGAAGTCCGAGGCGCCGCTCGCGCCCTCCCCCTTCTGGAAGAACGGCGCGAGGAGCACGACGAGCCCCGAGCCGACGATGTACGGCGCGACGCCCTCCTGCCAGCCGAACGCGAGGAGTGCAAGACACGCGAGCGCCAGGCCCAAACGGCGCAAGGCCGCTCGATCGCCGGCGGGCGTCACGAACAAGACGCGGTACAGCACCGCGCAGTACGCGAGGTAGAAGCAGCCGAAACCGACCTGGCCCCAGCCCGTTCGCGAGAGGAAGACGTGCACCGGGAGCACAGCCAGACAGGCCGCCGCGAGGAGCGCGGCGCGGCGTCGTTCGGGCCACAGCCGCGCGACGAGCCACCAGGCGAAGAACACGGTGAGGACGCCGGTCAGGGCGCTGGACATGCGCAGGGCCTGCAGTGACCCGCAGCCGAAGCGGAACAGGTAGCGCGCCACGAATTGGTGCAGATAGCTGTGCGGGTACGTGACCGTGTTCTCGGAGTAGTGCTCCGCGAACCACCCGACCCACGCGACGTCTTCCTTGACCCAGGCCACGGGATCGAAGCCGGGCTGGATGACGTCGATCTGCGCGGAGTGCAAGTACGCGCCGTCGTCGGGACCGATGTAGAAGTCCTCGATGCGGCGCGCGCGCAGCACGAACGCGAGAACCAGCACGAGGACGAGCGCCAGGCGCTCGAACTTCGTGCCTGTCCAAGGCGCGCTCTCTGACGCGGAGTTCAGCCGACGACCGCCGTGCAATCGATTTCGACGAGCGCGTTGCGCGGCAACTGATTGACCCCGACCGTCGAACGCGCGGGCGGCTCTCCGCCCTGGAAGTAGCGACCGTAGACCTTGTTCACCGCGCCGAAATCGTCCATCGACACGAGGTAGACGGTGCACTTGACGACCTTGGACAGGTCGCTGTTGGCGGCGAGGAGAACGGCCTTGAGGTTCTCGAGCGCGCGCTCGGTCTGCTGCGACACGTCGCCCTGGATCAACTGCCCACTGGTCGGATCGAGTGCGATCTGTCCTGAGCAGTGCACGAATCCGCCGGCGACGATGGCCTGGCTGTAGGGTCCGATCGCGGAGGGCGCGAGCGGCGTCGAGATCTTCTGGCGTTGGGTCAGTGTCATCGCTCGAAATTTCTTTCGTGAGTATGGGGTGGATGAGCGTGCACGTCCGCGCTCAGGAGCGCGGATCGCGACGGGGCTTGGAACGTGTGGTCGTGCCTGCGGGCGCCTGTGCCGGCGCGCGCCGCGCGCGAAACGCGTCGGCGACGGGCTTCGGGACGAAGATCGACGCATCGCCACCGGCGAGTTCGATCTCGCGCACGAGGCTGCTCGAGACGTGCGCGAACGCCGGGCTCGGGGCGAGGAGGATGGTGTCGAGGCCTGGAGCGAGCGCCCGATTCGTGCGCGCCATCGCGACCTCGAAATCGAAGTCGGTGCCGCTGCGCACGCCGCGCACGATCGCGTCGCAGCCGAACTCGCGTGCCGCGTCGACGACGAGGCCCGGCCAGACCTTCACTTCGATCCGCCCCAAGTGCGCCAGCGAGCGTGCCAGCAGGTCGGCGCGCTCCTCGACCGCGAAGAAGCCGGGCTTCTTTGCGTTCTGTGCCACGAGGACGGTCACGCGCCCGAACAGGCCGAGCGCGCGCTCGACCAGGTCGACGTGACCGAGAGTGACGGGGTCGAAACTGCCCGGGAACAGGGCGTGTTCAGCGCGTTGAGCCATGCGTGTCCGGGGATTGTACCGAGCCGATCCCCTCGATCCGCCAACCCCTCGCGCTGGGAGCTCCCGTTCGCGTGCGGCCCCACGCCGCTCGCCTGGAGCCCCGCCCACGAATCCAGGGGTGAAACCGCAACCGCGCTCGGCGCCGATCGTCGAGGTCTGTGTGCAGGAGACCATCGCTCGCTCCCTCCTCGCGCGGCCCCTGCTCGGGCTGTGCGCCGCGATCGTCGCCGGGTCCACCACGGGTGCAAGCCTCCCGGGGTGCCTCGAGCTCTTGCGCGCCGCCGTCGTCGGGGCGGTGATCGCCTGGGGTGCGCTGCTCGCCCTGCGACGCGACGAACGGATGGTCCGCGCCGGCCTGCTCCTCGTCTGCGCGTCGATCGCGGCCCTGCGCGCCTCGTCCGAGCGTGAACTCGAAATCGCGGCTGCAGCCGAGGAAGTGCAGCGTGGAACCTACTGCGAGTCCGCCGGAGTCGACGGCGCCCTCGCGCGTCTGGAAGGGTCCCCGCGCACGTGGTCGCTCCCTGTGGGCCTCGTCGCCGTGGGCGAACGCGTGGTCGTCGACCCGATCCACGAGCCGGCCGAGTGGGCCCGCGGAGAGGAC
>JBGATY010000292.1:0-3626 GCA_044228955.1 Planctomycetota bacterium
GTCGGGCAGCCCCAAAGAGGCGGCCGCTGGACTCGGATTCCTGCGCCTGCGCTGGCTGCTCGCCGCGCAAGGACGCGTCGCTGCCGCGGACGGAGTCAGCCAGGGAGTGGATACGGCGCGACTCGGCCTGGCCCCGGGAGCGCAAGGCGCATTCGACCTCGAGCCGCCTGCGGACGCCTCCTCGGCGCCGTTCCCCGAGGAAGTCGGCGCCGGAGGGGGGGCGTCGGCTCGCGACCCGCGCCTCGAGGAGATCGAGTCCGCATGGCGATTGGGCGATGGGCAGCGCGCGCTGCAACTGGCGGAGGCCTGGCTGCGCGATCTCCAGGAGGCTGGCGCAGACCCGGCGCTCATCCGCACTGCCCGCTGGATCGCGGCACGACTGGCGCTCGACAACGGTGCGTTCGCCCGGGCGCGCGAACTCGCGGCTGCGCTCCTCGAAGAAGACGCGGCTGAACCCATTGCGGGCGACGAGCGTTCGCGAGTCCTCGCCTTCCAGGAGCGGATCGATCGTCGAGTGGAGGAGAGTCGGCGAGCCGAGGAGGCGCTGTTGGCCGGAGGGGCCGCGGACTGGTGGGAGCCCGGCAACGATCTGCCGCCGGATTCGTGGTCCTCGGAGGACGAAGCCGCCCTCCGCGGCGCTCTCCGTTCCGGCCGATCCGAGGCCGACGGCGAGTCCAAGCGCGAGCCGTTCGACGCCCGCGCCGCGCTCGAGGAGGCGAAGCGCTTGCAGCGCACGTGCTCACTCGAGCAGGCGTTGAAGCTCCGCCGCCGCATCGCGAACGCGTACGAAGAGTTCGCCACTTTCGACGACCCGGAACGCCTCGAGGCACTCCGCGACCTGGCCGCGCTCTACCGCGTTCTCGGGGAGACGGCTGCCGCCCGGGAAGTCGAACGTCGGATCGTCGACTGAACGGCCGTGCGGGCGTGTCCGCGGGCTCGTGTCGCGGACGCGCCTGGCCTCAGCCGATCAGGGCGACTCCGCCCCCGACGACTGCGGTTCGAGCTCCAGCGCGATCGCCGCGGCGTACACCACCGACGCGATCCGCACCGCGTCGAAGATCTGGGCCTCGCTCGCGCCGAGCTCGACCAGCGAGTGCTCGTGGCTCCTCACGCACGCTTCGCAGCCGTGGATGGCCGACACGGCGATGCACATGAGCTCGAAGCTCAGCTTGCTCGTCTGCGGCTGCCCGAGGCGCTGCATCCGCAGGCGCGCCGGCATCGACGAATAGGCCGGCTTCCCGATCATGTGACGGAAGCGGTAGAAGACGTTGTTCATCGCCATGAGCGCCGCGGCGGCCTTCGCGTCCTCGGTCCAGGAGGGATCGAGCTTCGCGGCGTCCAGGAGCAGCGCGTCGAGCAGCGCCGGGTTGCGCGACACGAACGCGCAGGCCAGCGCGACTCCGAGTCGCTGTTCCTCGGCGAGGTGACCGTCGCCCAGCACGCTCTGCAGGTTGAGGCGGATGTCCTTGGCCGCGTCCGGGATCGCGGTCGCGAGGTTCTTGGCGTTGTCCATGGCGGGTTCTCGGTGCGGGATCGGTTTCGGTGTGCGGGTGTCCCGCGAGGCGCGCCGTGACCGCAGCACGACGGTGCGCGATCCTCCGTCGCGGCCACTCGCGGGAGAGGAAACAGCCGCGGACGCCCCGGAGAGAGTGTCGGGACGCCCGCGGCCTCGGAAACCGCAGGCGGCGATCAGGCCGTCTGCAGCGTCTTCTCGCCCGGCTTCCAGTTGCACGGGCACAGCTCGTCCGTCTGGAGCGCGTCGAGCGTGCGCAGGACCTCGTCCACGTTGCGGCCGACCGACAGGTCGTTCACCGAGACGAAGCGGATGATGCCCTCCGGGTCCACGATGAACGTGGCGCGCAGCGCGACCTGGGCCTGCGCGTGCAGGATGCCCAGCTCGTGAGCGAACTTCGGGCTCACGTGGATCATCGGGATCTTGAGGCCCTTCAGGTCCTTGTGGTCGTTGCGCCAGGCCAGGTGGCTGAACTCGTTGTCCGTGCTGCCGCCGATCACGACGGCGTCGCGCTCGCCGAACTTGGGCGCGGCCTTGTCGAACGCCGCGATCTCGGTCGGGCACACGAACGTGAAGTCCTTGGGCCAGAAGAACAGGACGAGCCACTTGCCCTTGTTCGTCTGGTTGGTGATCTGCTTGAACTCCTTGCCCTTCTCGAGGCTGACGCAGGCGGTCAGGTCGAACTGGGGCAGCTTGTCTCCGACGGTGAGCATGGTGGTCGTTCCTTCTTGTCCCTCGATCGGGAGGGCACGGGTCTCGTGACGGTGATCTTCGGTGATGCCGCGGCCCGCTCCCGGCGCCCACGCGGGCGCCTCCCGTTCCTGGAGGGGCCGCGGCACGCCGAGAGCATCGGTCCGTTCGACCCGGACTGCGAATCGGATGCGCGTATCGGCACCATCGAGCGCGGCGATCGTCGCCGGCCCGCCGCGCGACTGCGCGCTTGAACTCCGGCCCGCGCATGCTTGGATGGCGGCCCGTGCCCCACGTCGACGTCACCGCGATCACCCTCGCCGAACTGCGCTACATCGTCGCGCTCGCGGAGCACCGACACTTCGGGCGCGCGGCGGCGGCGTGCCACATCACCCAACCCACGCTCTCGGCCGCACTGAAGAAGGTCGAGACGACGCTGCGCGTGAAGCTCTTCGAGCGCTCGCCGAAAGGCGTGTCCCCCACGACCACGGGCGCCGAGGTGGCCGAGGCCGCGCGCGCCGTCCTCGACGCGATGCAGCGCATCGTCGACCTGGCCGGGCGCGGGCGCGAGCCGCTCTCGGGAACGCTGCGCCTCGGGATGATCCCGACGCTCGGGCCCTACCTGCTGCCGCGCGTCGCGCCGCTCCTCGCGCGCGAGTTCCCGAAGCTGCAACTCGTCTTCCGCGAGCTGAAGACGGCGGACATGGTCGAGGAGATCGCGCACCACCAGCTCGATGCCGGAATCCTGGCGCTGCCGGTCCCCTCCGGGCCGTTCGCCGTCGCGCCGGTCTTCGAGGAGCCGTTCCTGCTCGTGGCCCCGGAGAAGCACCCGCTGGCGACGCGCAAGACGATCTCGGAGCGCGAACTCGAGGGCCAGCGCGTGCTCCTCCTGGACGAGGGGCATTGCCTCCGCGACCAGGCGTTGTCGATCTGTCGCCAATCGGGCGCGCAGCCGAGCGACGGCGTCGACTTCCGCGCGACGAGCATCGAGACCCTGAGGCACATGGTCGCCGCCGGGATGGGCATCACGCTCCTGCCGCGCCTCGCCATCGCGGACGACGAGGAGGGGCGCTCGCACGTGGCGGTCCGGCCGTTCGCCGGGGCGGCTCCCGGCCGACGCATGGCTCTGGTCTGGCGCAAGACGCATCCGCGCGGTGCGGATCACGAGCGTCTGGCCGCCTACCTGCGCTCGCACCTGCCCCCGGGAGTCTCGGCATTGGGAAAATCGCCGGTTCCCAAGGCCTGATCGCCCGTCCGCGTTCGCCTCCCCCCAGTCCGGATCTTCGGGGCGCAGAGGTCGGTTTGCCGGGTCCCGTGGGGTCGACGTACTCTGCTCGCTCCCCCCGGGCGCTCCGGTCTCGGGAGCGGCGTGCGCGCTCTCGTCTCCGACTCGCCCCAGTTCCTATTCCCATTCGCCCGCACA
>JBGATY010000293.1:0-3624 GCA_044228955.1 Planctomycetota bacterium
CGGGCCTGGCCCTGTTCCTGGGCCACGCCCGGGACGATCACTTCGCCAGGCTCCAGCACGCGTGGCTCGTCGCGTGCATGTTCTTCCTGACGATTTCGCTGGGCGCGCTGTTCTTCGTCATCGTCCAGCATCTGACGCGCGCGGGGTGGAGCGTGGTCGTGCGCCGCGTCGCGGAGATCATCGCGGCCAACGTGATCGTGATCGCGATCCTGATGGTGCCGATCGTCGCCGTCGCCGCGAGCGGTGACGGGTCGCTGTATCCGTGGGCCGATCCGCGAGCGGCAGCTGGCGATCCGCACCTCGCTCACAAGGCGAGCGTGCTGAACGGCGGGTTCTTCGCGATCCGCGTGGGTTTCTACTTCCTGATCTGGATCCTGCTCTCGCGCTGGCTCCTCTCGCGCTCGCTCGACCAGGACGGCCGCGGCGATCCCGCGCCGACGCTCGCGCTCGAGCGTCGTGCCCCGGTGGCCATGGTCGCTTTCGCGCTGACCCTCTGCCTCGCGGCGTTCGACATCCTCATGACGCTCTCGCCGACGTGGTACAGCACGATCTTCGGCGTCTACGTCTTCGCCGGGTCGGCGCTGGCCTTCTTCGCGGCCGCGGTGCTCACGCTGCGCATCCTGCAGGCTGCTGGGTACGTGCGCCGGGCCGTGAACGTCGAGCATTTCCACGACCTCGGCAAGTTCCTCTTCGCGTTCGTTTTCTTCTGGGGCTACATCGCGTTCTCGCAGTTCATGCTGATCTGGTACGCGGACGTCCCGGAAGAGACGTTCTGGTTCAAGGACCGCCTGACCGGCAGCTGGAAGTACGTGTCGTACGCGCTGCTCTTCGGCCATTTCGTCGTGCCGTTCGCGGGCCTGCTCTCGCGACACGCCAAGCGCAACCTGACCGTGCTCGCGTTCTGGGCGGCATGGCTGCTCGTGATGCACGCCCTGGACCTGTTCTGGCTCGTGATGCCCAAGATCGAGCACGACGGACCGCTATTGAGCGGGATGGACGTCGCCGCCCTCGTCGCCGTCGGCGGCATCTGGATCTTCGGATTCGTGCGCCGCGCGCGACGCCACCCGCTGGTCCCGACGGCGGATCCGAGGCTCCCCGAATCCCTCGCATTCGAAAACACCTGATCATGAGCGATTCGAAGCAAATACGCGTCTCGACCCTGATCACCGCGGCCGCGGTGACCCTCGCGCTGTCCGCCGTGATCGCGCTGGTGTCCGTGCGCATCGGTCGCGCGAACACCGCGGAGCTCAAGAGTGAACGCGGCTGGAATGCGACGCCGGCCGACACGGCGTCGATGCGCGCCGCACAGTTGGAACGCCTGTCGCGCTACGCTTGGATCGATCGCCAGAAGAACGTGACCGCGGTTCCGATCGAGCGGGCGATGTCGCTCGTCGTGGAGGAAAGCGCGAGCTCGCGCGGGGGAGCGCCGCGATGAACGTGGTCCTGTCCCTGCTGGACCCGCGCCTGCCGCAGGCCTCGACGTTCGCTCCCGCGGTCGATCGCTCGCTGCAGTTCGTCGCGTGGTTCGTCGTGTTCCTCGGCGTCGTGACCGCGGGCGGATTGCTCGCGCTCGTGATCCTGCGGCGCGACGGAGCCGACGAGAGCGGTTCGAGCACGAAGTCGGTGCGCCGCATCGCGCAGTGGGTCGGATCGACGACGTTCGTGATCCTGGCCGCGTTCTTCGCCCAGGGGGCCTTCGCCTGGGCCGACATGCAGGTCATTCCGCGGGGCGCCCTGCCCATCAAGGTCGCGACGACCGAAGGTGCATTCGCGTTCACGTATCCGAACGGATACGTCGCGAAGGAATTGCACCTGCCGCGCGATCGTGCCGTGAAGTTCACGTTCCGCGGCGAGCGCGAACCGTATGGATTCACGATCCAGGCGTTTCGATTGCAGGTCGGCGTGGACGCGTTCGCGAGCGCCACCGCCTGGGTCCAGCCCACTCTCGCGGGGGAATACGAGGCGCGGTCCACGCTTCGACCCCGCTCGAGCGCGATCGAGCTCTTGGCAACCGTCGTCGTGCACGACGAGGCCGCGTACGACAAGTGGTACGCGGACATTTCCGGTCCTCCGCTCGACCTGCCGCCGATCGAGCTCGGACAGCGCTCCTACCAGATGCGCGGCTGCACGCAGTGCCACACGATCGACGGATCGAAGCTCGTCGGTCCGAGCTTCAAGGGCTTCCTCGCGCGGGAGCACAAGCTGAAGGACGGCACGGTCATCGCGCCCACCGACGCCTACATCGCCGAATCGATCCTCGACCCGCAGGCCAAGGTGATCGAGGGTTTCGAGCCCGTGATGCCGAGCTTCAAGGGCCGCCTCCACGAACTCGAGGTGGCCGGACTCGTTGCCTACGTCAAGAGCCTCCAATGACGCGTGAACTCCCTGCCTCGACGCCGAGAATGACGCGCGACGGCGCTGATCGCGCCGTCTCGGAGTTCGTGCTCTTCAGCTCCGACCACCGTCGCATCGCCTGGTCGTTCGCGATTCTCTGCGGACTCGCGCTGGTCGTCGGCCTGTCCCTGGCGCTCGGCCTCTCCCTGCGCCCGCTGGGCGACGGAGCCAGGCAGTCCGAGGACGAATTGCGCACGCTCTACACGCTTCACGGAATCGTGATGGTGTTCCTGGTCGCGCTCCCGGTCGTGCCGGGAGTGTTCGGGAACGCGCTGCTCCCGCGCCTGCTCGGAGTCGACGCGATGGCGTGGCCGCGGTTGAACCTGCTGTCGCTCCACCTGTTCCTCGTCGGAGTCGTCGTGTTCGTGGCCGGACACGGGGTGGACGTTGGACGCGCCCTTTTCGATCACGCACGGATCGGGCGTCTGGTGGAGCGCCATCGGCATCACGTTCCTGTGCGCTTCTACCGCGTGCGCCAGCGCCAACGTGGTGGCGACGTTCTGGTCGGGGAGCGCTCGAGCCGCCGCCGCGCCGAAGTCCCTGTTCGCGTGGTCACTCGTCGTCGCCGCGATCGCGCAGGCATTCGCGGCGGTCGTGCTCGCGGTCGGCGTCATGCTCGTCTTCGCGAACGCGGTCTCCGAGTTCGTCGAGCGCCACCCGACGATCAAGATGCTGGCGCTGTCGTTCCTGATCCTGATCGGCGTGCTGCTCGTGGCCGACGGATTGGGCCAGCACATCCCGAAGGGCTACGTGTACTTCGCGATGGCGTTCTCGCTGGGCGTCGAGATGCTGAACCTGCGGCTGCGGAAGAAGGTCGCGCCGGTCGAGTTCAAGCGGCCGAGCGTGCCCGAACCGCCGAAGGACAGCTGAGGCCCGAGGATGCACACGATGAACGCCGCGAACACCCACGCGCCGGCCGATCCGGTCGGACGTTTCGCCGAGATCTACGCCGAGCTCGAGGTCGGCCGGGGCTGGTTGGAGTCCGCGGACCTGCTGCGGCATTCGGCGCTGGCGCTCGTGACGATCCCGGGCGATCCGCGCGAACTGGCCCGGCGCCTCACGGCGACCGCGGAGGAGTTGAGGCGTTCGCAGCCCTGGTACAGGCGATCGAGCGTGGGCGTGCTGCTCGCGGCCTGGCTCCTGCGCACGGGCACGAGCGTCGCGGCGATGCAGGCCGAGGTCGAGCGTGCGACGGCCCTGTTCCGCGAACGCTGGCGCTTCTCCGGCGGC
>JBGATY010000294.1:0-3590 GCA_044228955.1 Planctomycetota bacterium
GGCTTCATCGGCCTCCAACGCCACGCTTCCGACGGCATCCAGGGCGACGCCTACGCCTGGTTCAGGAACATCTGGGTGCGCCCGCTCGCCGACCACTGAACGAGCGCAGGCCGCGACGGCGGAGGCTCCCTCGGGGGAGTACCGGACTCACTGCCCGGTGTGCGCACCGGCCTCCTCGTACCTTCCATCACCATCTCCTTGCCTCCGAATGGGCGCCAGGAGAACGCCGCCCATCCGCTCGATGGACTACGCCGAGGCGAGGGAGGCTTCGTTACAACTCGCACAGGCCGACGTCCGGGCGCGCAAGCAGCGCCTCCTCGACCGGCTCATGGGAGCGGCCAACTGACCCGGCATTCATGCCGAGACCTGCCTCCCCAGACATCGCGCCGACCAGCTCATCTCCGCTCGGATCCGCTCCTTTCGAGTTGAGCGCGGCGCACCGCGTCCACATTCCCGCTCGCCTCCGGTGAGGTGCGATGGCCCCGAGCTGGGCGTTGCGGGTTCAATACCAGATACCCCATGCCGCCACCCTGGCGGGCGTCGTGGTCGTTGACTTCTGGCCAAGTAGTGCAGTAGCTTGTTCGAAGAGTCGCGCACCGTTACGGACAGGTTTCCCTGGCGGCTTGGCGGGACGAAACAAGCGATACGGAGGCAATCATGGTCTTTCGTGTGTTACGTCCTGTCGTCGTTGTTGTTGCCTTGGCGGCGGTGGCGCTAGCTGGCGCCCAAATCCTGACAAACAAGACTGTCAAGAAGACGATCAACGGAGACGTAGTCACGACCGGCACCCTGAACGCGAGCGGCGCTGGCGCGTTCCTGGACTACTCGCCGAGCAACGGTCCGCCGGATCCGGACCCCAATGATGGGCCTTCCTCGTGGATGTGGGATCAAGCGACGGGCAAGTATGTGAACATCGACGAACCTCCCAACCGGACCACGGTGGAATTCACGGAGATAAAGGGGAGCAGTCCGCAGAAATACAACTGGGTCGTCAAAGACTCTAGCGGGAACACGGTAGATCAGGGTACCTGCGAATAGTTAGCTGCTCGGCCGTCCGGTAGTCAGTCACGGTGAACGCTATTGAAGGCACGCGCGCACGAGGCCGCCAGATGCTGGCTTGGTGTATCGTCGCTACATTTCTAATCGGCCTGGCCGCATGGTACGCGTTTCTGGAGCGGATCGACAGATCGCAGACTACCGAACGGGCATACCCCGGCGCCACGGCACCACACGAACTGACTTCAGACGACGGGGGGCTTGGTCGTATCAACGCGACGCGAGCCGAAATGCGACCATCCGAGCCTTCGTATCCAAGGACACTGGTCGTCGGGCGAGTCGTCTCCAACGTCGGCGGTCTTCCGGTTGCGGCACACGTGGAAGCTAATGGATTTGGAACGTGGACAGACACCACGACGGGGATCTTTCGTCTACCTGTTCATGCGGCACCTACGTTGGTCCGGGTAGAAGCACTCGGCTATCAACCGGCCGAGGTGTCTTCTGCCTCCATGGGCGTGCCAGTCGTCGACATTGGCGTCATCCGGCTGAGCTGTTGCGGCACCACATGCGTTCAAGTCCACGACTCATACTCTCGACCTGTCCACGACTGCCAACTTGAGTTACTAGCCCCCGCCGGAACTCAGCCACAGGACACACCCGCCCGAATCACGCTCGGTAGGACGGCAGCCGATGGCAAATGGCTTGGCGAGATTCCAGGTGGCGGGTTCGTGTACGCGATCTCGAACGGACGTTGCGCGGTATCGCATGTAGTCGTGCCCGAACAACCCCTCATTACGCTGACCCTAGACGCTGATTGTACACCTGGGATAGGCATGAGGCGGCAACTCGATGGAACTCCCCTGGTCAATGCACAGTTTCGAATCGAACGTCTTGATTCGTATCCACGACCGTACTTCATGTCCACAACAAATGATGCGGGTTGGATTGCCGTCGACCTTCCGCGAGGCTCATACAGGATCGAGTCGACAAGTCCGCGTGTACGTTTTGTTGCCGCATCGTCGTGGCCGAGTGATGGCTCGACATCGCTGAGCACCATAGTTTCCCTTCCAGCGCTAGACAGTCCACTCTGGCTCGATATCGCCCTGCTGCCACGGCGTTGCATCGTCGTGCGAGATGGTTTGACACGCACACCGCTCGAGCGCGGATGCGCGTGGATTCAGCAGCAACGACCGCGCGATGGAAAGTGGGTGGCCTCGAGTGTTCCTTCAGCCGAGCAGCTTGTCGATGGGGCTATCGAACTCCCGATTGCGTCGAATGCAATGCTACAGGGTGAGCCCCCAACCCGTGCCGTCGTTTACGCGCCGGGCTACACGTTGCGGTTTGTCGAGACTCCGTACAGCGCCGTACCGTCAGACGGGACACTCGACATCTACATGGACCGTGCTCCCATGCAGTCCGTTCGTTTGCTGAACTGCTCGGGCACACCGTATGCAGGGCACTTTGTCTTCGTGGATAGCGCCTCCGGTGCCGTTCTTTCGAGCGCCGCTGACACGTCACCGGGCAGTACGTCCTTTGCCATAGTCGGCTCTGACGTACTTGTGCGTGAATCGCCGTCTCCTGGGTCACAGACGTTGGCATTGATTCCGTTCGTTCAATTAGATGCAACAAACACTGCGATCGTGACAGTCAATGCATGCGGTTCCATTCGGGCCACTTGTCCGATTCTGCCCGTAGAGAGCTTGCACTGCCTGAGCGCTAATGGCGAATGCCGCACAGGCTGTATCGTTGATGATAGTATTCTCTTCCTCGACCTGCCTGCTGGTCGCTACTTGGTCGGCACATTGGACCAGATCCGAATGGCTCCACTGCTCCAGCGTTGGGGCACCGATCCCTATTCCGCGATCGTCGCATCCGGTAGGGAGACGCGCATCGACTGTCAACCCGCCTGGTCAGCTACGACGATGGTGATGGGCCGGATCGATTGTCGAGGGCTTGACGTGTCTGAGCTGTGCGTATTGCCGTTGCATGAACCCTTAACAGTCCCAATCAGCGGTGGGCCGCACCGGCGTTTTCCAGTCGCTAGAGATGGCAGCTTTGGCGTGCAGCTGCGCGGATCACTACCACCGAGACTGGGGGTCGCGGTGATTGACTCATTGGGCGACGAGCGGATCTTGCGTGTCGTCAATGTCGATGACGCGCATCAGATCGAGCTTGCCGTGGGGACCGTTAGATGCACTGGGGATGCGTCACTGAATGGTCGCAATATTTCTGTCAGTTACCGCATCCCGGGCATCAACCTGGTGGGAGGCGACGTTCGGCGCGACGCTGTTTTCCGTTCGATGCTCGAGTTCGATCAGATTCCGACCACTGTGACGGACATCACCGTGCATGTGGATAACTGGACTTCCAAGTTCAGTGTAGTGCTTGCTCCCGATCGCTCATTCTCCATTCACCTGGCGGCCCGTTGAAAAGCAGCGCGACCGGTCACTCGAACGTGACGCTCGGGTAGTCGTGCGGAAGAGGAGTTCACCGCATTTCGATGCGCCACGCCTTCGGGACGATCCCGCGGCCAACGCCTGCCGCTTCCGCAACATCCGCATCGTCGAACTCGCGCCCACGGATGTCCGCGAATT
>JBGATY010000295.1:0-3586 GCA_044228955.1 Planctomycetota bacterium
CGAGGCGATCCAGCCGCGCACCAGCCTGCTCTACCGCTCGAACGAGATCAAGCAGAAGCTGATTGCCGCCAACGTCGACCAGGTCGTCATCGTCGTCGCCACCGAACCTGGCTTTTCCGACGAACTGGTGACGCGCGCCCTGCTCGCCGCCTACCTCTCCTGCGCCGAGCGCGAGGCCCGCCCGGCCATCGACTTGCACGGCTGAGGCGCGGGCGGGCGCGTCGGACTGTTGGGGCGCAAAGCCCGTTCGACGATCCGGACCGTCACACCTTGCGCAGCTCGGCGCCCAGGGCGGTGAGTTCGCGCTCGAGGCGTTCGAGGAATTTCTGCACTTCGGCCTCCGACAACGTCTTCTGGTCCGAGGCGAGGTCGACGTGATACGCGAGCGACTTGCGGTCCGGCCCCAGCCTGTCGCCGGTGTAGAGGTCGAACAACTCCACGCCCCGCACGAGGCCCTTGCCGCTCTTCTCGATCGCGGCGACGAGTGCCCCGGAGTTCGTCGCGCTGGCGGTGGCGATCGCGACGTCGACCTTCACGGCCGGGAACTTCGGGATCGGGGTGTAGCCGCCTTCGCGAGGCGTGCATTGGAGGAGCGCGTCGATCGAGAGGAGAGCGCACGCCGCGTCGCTCTCGAGTTCGCCGGTCAGCCCGAGGGTCCGCCGAACCTTCGGTTCGAGAGCGGCGAGCCGCGCGACTTGCTGGCCCTCGTCCCCCGCTGACCCGACGAGCGCCATGCGCGGGTGAGCCCAGGAGAAGGGCGTCGCGTCGATCGTCCATGCGATCGGCAAGAGCCGCAGAGCCCGCACCAGGTCGTCGACGATCCCGCGCAACCGGAGCAGCGCGTTGTCGTCGAAGCGCGCGTCCTTCGCAGGCGGGGCCGAGCACAGCACGAGCGCGCATTCATGGACCTCGCGCGGCTCGCCGTATTCGTTGGCGTGCTCCGGCAGATAGCCCTTGCCGATTTCGAAGAGGTGCACGTCCGCGCGATGGCGCCGATTGGCGGCGGCGGCGGCGAGCACCGAGGGCATCACCGAACGACGGATCTTGGAAAAGCCTTCCGCGACCGGATTCACGACCGCGACATGAGGGTTCGTCTCGCCGAGTTGCGCGAGCAGCTCGTCGCCGACGAAGGAGTAGCTCATCGTCTCGTGGAAACGGGCCGCGCCGGAAAGGCGATCCTGGATCGCGCGCACCATCATCCGGCGCTTCCAGCGCGCGTCGCGCGGCGGCGGAGCGATGTTCGCGACGAGCACCTGCTCGGGGATGTTCCCGTAGCGGTGGATGCGGCCGACTTCCTCGACCAGGTCCTGTTCGATCGTGATGTCCTTCGTGGCGCGCGCGCTCGGCACTTGCACTTCGAGCGTGCCGCCCGAGCCCTTCACGCCGAACGACAGGCTCGCGAGGATGGAGCTGATCCTCGCGTCCGTGATGTCCGCGCCGAGCAGCGCGCGCACGCGTTCGGTGCGCAAGCGGATCGTCCGTGCGGGATCCTTCCACTCGCCGACGTCCGTGATCGGCGCGGGCAGGCTCAGCTCGGGCGCGAGTTCCTTCAACGTGTGCACGAAATGCGCGGCCGCCTTGAGCGGCAAGGTCGGATCGAGGCTCTTCTCGAAGCGCGCCGACGAGTCGGTACGCAGCGCGAGGCGCTGGCTGGCCTTGCGCACCGTGCCGGGATGGAATGCGGCCACTTCGAGCAGCAGGGAACGCGTCCCCGCTTCGACCTTCGAGCCCTCGCCGCCCATCACGCCGGCGAGCGCCACGGGATTCCCGCCACTCGTGATCAGCATGTCGGACACGGTGAGCTTGCGCTCGATCCCGTCGAGGGTCTTCATCGTCTCGCCCGATCTGGCGTTGCGCACCACGATGCCCTCCGGCGACAACCGGGAGCGGTCGAACACGTGGTTGGGCTGCGCGATATCGAGCATGACGAAGTTCGACACGTCGACGAGCACGTCGATCGGACGCTGGCCAACGGCGAAGAGAAGCGCCCGCAGCCAGTCGGGCGAACGCTTCGCGGCCACGCCGTCGAGCGGCAGCGCGAGGTAGCGCGAGCAACCAACCGTCTCGATGCGCACCGGGTACGGCCTGGCGTTGCCTGTCGCCGGCATTTCGAACGAGAGTGGCTTCAGCGCCAGTCCGTGCATCGCCGCGATCTCGCCCGCGAGGCCGCGGTGGCCCCACAGATCGGGCCGGTGCGTGAGCGACTTGTTGTCGATCTCGATCACCCAGTCGTCGAAGCCGAGTTCTTCCGCGACGGGCTTCCCGACGTGCGCGCTCGCCGGCAGGACCCAGATGCCGTCGTGCTCGTCGCCGAGTCCGAGTTCACGCTCGGAGCAGATCATCCCGTTGCTCTCGACGCCGCGGATCTTCGACTTCTTGATCTTCACGTCGCCCGGCAATTCGGTGCCGGAGAGCGCGACGCACACCTTCTGTCCGGCCGCGACGTTGGGCGCGCCGCACACGATCTGTTGCAGTTCCGAAGTGCCGACGTCGACCTTGCACACCGACAGCTTGTCGGCGTCGGGATGCTTGTCGCGCTGCACCACGTGTCCCACGACGGTCTTCGACAGGTGCGGGAGGAAGCGCGTCAGCCCCTCGACCTCGGCGGTCGAAAGCGTCAGGTCCTCGACCACCTTCTGCGGCGAAATCCCGGTCAAATCGACGTGGCGACCGAGCCAACGATACGAGATGTGCATGGCTAGAACTGCTCCAGGAAGCGCAGGTCGCCCGACAGCAGGTGCCGCACGTCGTCGATCTTCTGCCGCAGCATCACGAGGCGCGACAACCCGAGACCGAACGCGAAGCCCGACCACTGTTCCGGATCGATGCCGCCCGACTTCAGGACGTTCGGGTGCACCATGCCGCACGGCAAGAGCTCGATCCACGTCGACTGCTTGCACACCGAACAGCCGCTCTTGCAGAAGGGGCACTTCGCGTCGAGTTCGAAACCGGGCTCGACGAACGGGAAATACCCCGGCCGCAGGCGCACTTCGATGTCGCGGCCGAACACGCCGCGCAACAGCGTCTTCATCGCGCCGATCAAATGGCCAACCGAAATGTCGCGGCCGACGACGAGACCCTCCATCTGGTGGAAGGTGTGCTCGTGCGACGCGTCGGTCGTCTCCTGGCGGAAGACCTTGCCGGGCACGATCGCGCGGAACGGGGGCTTCATCGTCTCCATCGCGCGCACCTGGCAGGGCGAGGTGTGCGTGCGCAGGACGAGGTCGCCGCGACCGGCGACGTAGAACGTGTCCTGCGAGTCGCGCGCGGGGTGGTCCTTCGGGATGTTGAGCGCTTCGAAGTTGTACCAGTCGCGCTCGACCTCGGGCCCGTCGAGCACGACGTAGCCCATCGACGTGAACAGGTCCTCGAGTTCGCGCGTGACCTGCGTGATCGGGTGGAGGGTGCCGCGCTCGGCGCGCGCGCCGGGCAGCGTCGGATCGAATGAGGACCGGCCGCTCTCGGCCGCGAAAGAGGCCTCTTCGAGTGCCGACTTGCGCTCCGCGAGTGCTGCCTCGAGCGCGGCTTTGATCTGGTTCGCGCGCTGACCGGTGGTCTTGCGCTGATCCGGCGGCAGCGTCGGGAT
>JBGATY010000296.1:0-3584 GCA_044228955.1 Planctomycetota bacterium
CGCGTTGCGTATCAAAGCGCCCGCGCGGAATACCGCGCGGCGCGGGAGCGGCTGGTCGTTGCGCTGCGCCGGGGGAGGACCTCTCGATCCCGATCGCGCTCAAGGCATCGCGTCGCTGCCGTCGCGGCCCTTGAGCCGCTCGCGACCGAGCAGACTGGCGCGCACAACTGCCGTACGACCGAACTTCTTGCGCAGCTTGTCGATGCCTTCGGTCGCGCGCTCCAACTTCGCCCGCGACGGCTGCGGGATGGCCTTCGGGCCCCGTGTTTCGCCCTCCGCTTCGCCGAAGAGCGATTCCTGCACCGCGACGCGCACGTCGGAGAGCCCCGACACCTGCACGCCGATCAAGCGCAGCGGCCCCGGCGGGATCTTGTCGAGCAGCTCGCGCGCCGTCGTGTAGATGCGCGGGCCCAGATTCGTCGGCGCCGTCAGCGTTTTCGTGCGCGTGATGGTCGTGAAGTCGCCGTAGCGCGCCTTCAGCGTGACCGTGCGTCCGCGCAACCCCTTGTCGCGCAGGCCGAAGGCCACGTCCTCGCAGAACGACAGCAGCGCCAAGCGCAATTCCTCGCGATCACTAACGTCGGTCGCGAACGTGCGCTCCATGCCGTGGCTCTTCTCCTCACGACGCGGCGTTACCCTGCGGGTATCGATGCCGTGCGCGAGATCGTGGATCCACGCGCCGCTCGCGCCGAACTCGCGCTCCACTTCCGAGCGCTCGCGTCGCGCGAGGTCTCCAATGGTCATCACGCCCAACGATTCGAGTCGCTTCGCCGTCCGCGGGCCGACGCCGAACACCTTCGACACCGGCAGCGGATCGAGGACCGTGCGCACTTCGTCGGGTTGGATGACGCGGAACCCGTCGGGCTTGTCTAGATCGCTGGCGAGCTTCGCCAGGAACTTGCTGGGCGCGACGCCAACCGAAGCGACGAGACCGGTCCGGCGCTTGATCTCGTGCTTGATCGCGCGCCCGATCTCGACCGC
Source organism: Planctomycetota bacterium (assembly GCA_044228955.1). Lineage (GTDB taxonomy): Bacteria > Planctomycetota > UBA1135 > UBA1135 > JAEUIA01. The sequence continues at coordinate 982 of JBGATY010000296.1, forward strand.
GTCGCCGAAGAGGCGCTCGCACCCGGCGACGTCGAGGAACGCCTCGTCGAGCGAGAGCGGCTCGACCAGCGGCGTGTAGCTCTTGAAGATCGCCATGATCTCGCGCGACGCCTTCGTGTAGCGCTCGAAATCAGGCGGGAGCAGCACGAGGTCCGGGCACAAGCGCCGCGCTTCGGCCGTCGGCATCGCCGAGCGCACGCCGTGCTTGCGCGCCTCGTACGAGGCGGCCGCGATGACTCCGCGCTGATCCGAGGGCCCGCCCACGCAAACGGGCAGGCCTGCGAGCGACGGATTGTCGCGGATCTCGATGGACGCATAGAACGCGTCCATGTCCACGTGCAGGATCGTGGGGTTACCGGAGGGCATGGGGATGGGGAAGGGTGAGGATGCCTCAGGAACGTCGCGGCCGCAACGAAGGGGCCTCAGAGGCCGCTTCCGACGAAACCAGGACGGGTGGTTCCGAAACGTCGCCGAGCCATTATGTTCTGCGCCCCCACTCGGCCGCCCCCCCCCGTGCGCTTCCAAAACGTCCACATCGAGAGCATCGCTCACGTCGTCCCCGAACGCGTGATCACGTCGGCCGAGATCGAGGAACGCCTCGCGCCGTTGTACACGCGTCTGCGCTTGAACCCCGGACGACTCGAGTTGATGAGCGGCATCCGCGAGAGGCGCGCATTCGCGCCGGGCACGCGGCCGAGCACTGCGGCGGCGCGAGCGGGCGCGGCCGCGCTCGAGAAGTGCGGCCTCGATCGCTCCCGTATCGGCCTCCTCGTGCACGCGGCCGTGTCACGCGACTACGTCGAGCCCGCGACGGCGTCCTTCGTGCACCGCGCACTCGACTTGTCGAGTGCGTGCGCGGTCTTCGACCTCTCCAACGCCTGTCTCGGTTTCGTCAACGCGCTCGTCGTGGCCGCGCAGCAGATCGAGACGGGTGCGATCGACGCGGCGTTGATCGTCGCCGGCGAGAACGGCGAACCGTTGATCGAGCGCACGATCGCCAAGCTGCTCGCGCTGCCGATCGATCCCCGCACGAACCGCGAGGCGCTGAAGAGCGCCTATGCCTCGCTCACCATCGGCTCGGGTTCCGCGGCGTGCGTGCTCACCCACGCGCGGTTCGCGCGCGGTTCGCGCCGACTGCTCTCGTCCGCGGCCCGCGCGGCCTCCGAGCACGTTGACCTGTGTCGCGGCGACGTCGACGGCGACGGCTTGTCGATGGAGACGGAGGCGGAGGCCTTGCTCCAGGCCGGCAACGTGCTCGCCCAGGCGACCTGGCTCGACCTGGAGAAGGAGAGCGGATTCGCGAAGAGCGCGTTCGAGAAGATCGTCACGCACCAGGTCGGTACCGCGCATAGGCGCCTGATCCTCGGATCGCTCGGACTCGAATTGGAGCGTGATTTCCCGACGTACGAGACGTTCGGCAACGTCGGATCGGTGTCTCTGCCGCTGTCATTCTCCCTGGCCTGCGACGCCGGGTTCATCCGAGCGGGCGACCTCGTCGCGTGGCTCGGCATCGGCAGCGGCTTGAATTGCCAGATGCTCGCCGTGCGCTGACGCTTCAGCGTTCGCGCGTCTCGTGGAAGAGTTCGACGGAGGTCGCGGAGCCGACGCCGTGACAGACGGAGCAGGTCTCGGCACCGGTCGCCGGAGTCTGCAGCGCGATGTGCGCCTGCGCGGGTGGGCCATCGTGGCAGGCGGAACACACCAGCGCCCACGAGCGCGTCGAGTCGATCTGCTCGTGGGGGTGAGCGTGCTCCGCGGGTTCCTTCCACGCCGTGTTCGACGCACCGTGGCATTTCGCGCACTGAGCCGTGTCGCCCGGGTCGGCTGGGAACGCGACGTGCTGGAATGTCTCGGTCGTGAAGTTGTCGGGGTAGGTCGTGCTGCCCGCGTCGTTCACCGCGAACGTGGCGGCGTTCGCCAGCTTCGATCCACGGTGGATCGTGTGCAACAGCGTGCCGAAGTCGATCGCGACGCCCGTCGTGGCCGGAGCATTGGCTGCCGCGTAGCGTGGCCGGTCCTCTGCTCCGGCGTTCGCGTGGCACAGGATGCAGTCGTCGAAACCGCGCGAACGTCCTCCGTGGAAGAACAACTCCTGATGGCAGGCATTGCAGGCGGCGCCGCTCGCGATCCCGTCGTACGCCACGAACGCGGAGGCGCTCCCGACGAGGAAGTCGCGCACCGCGGGAGGCGAGGCGATCGTGTAGACCTGCGCTCCGCCCGCGCCGAAGTGCGTCTTGTCGAACGACGCCGAGAGGCCCAGGCGGTAGGTGCCATCCACGAGCGTCTTGCCAGCCCATTCTCCGCTGGTTTCGCCCAGGTCCGGTGATCCGTTGGCGCTCGTCGGGTAGCGCGCCGGCAGGCGGAAGTCGGTGACGTAGTCGACGATCACGGCGTTGCCGGCGCCGAACTCGGTGAGCTCCGTGATCGTCCCCGTGCTCGCGGCGAGCGCGTAATCGACGCCGAGCGTCTTCTCGACGAGCGTCACGACGCGCACGGTGGCCGAAGGGGCGTGCGGATGGCGCACGCTGCTCGCGTACGCCGGGCTCGCCGGCGAAGAAAACCACAGGCGGTTTGTCTCCACGAACTGGACCCGCAGGTACTCC
>JBGATY010000297.1:0-3577 GCA_044228955.1 Planctomycetota bacterium
GCGTGCCGTCGACATCGCGCTGCGGCATCGGCGGACGCTCGTACGCCGTCCACTCGCGGTGCTCCGCGCAACCGAGGATGACGAGGGACAGCAGGCATGCTCCGGCCGAGATCGCCGTGAGCGTGCGCTTCGTTCCGGGCTTGCGAGTCTGCATCGGGTCCATGCCGCGCCCCATCTGTTCAGCGAGTTTCAGAAGGCCAGGATCATGTTGAAGAACGCGGAGTGGACGGCGTCGTCGCTCTGGTAGATGCGCGCGAAACCGTCGCCCGGGAGAAGCGTCGAGGCGCCCACGGAGAAGATCACGTGGTTGTCGAGGAACGGCCGGTACTGCGTGCCGAGGAAGAGTTCGACCCCGATGTCGGTCTCCACGTCCGGCAGCTCGAGGTAGACCTCGAGCGTGTCGGTCTCGTCGAAGAGCAGGTACGAGCCGCCGACGGCCGCGCGCCAGCGCGGGGTGAGCTCGAAGTCCATCGCGCCGCCCAGCTGCACGAGTCCGGGGTTCACGAAGTTCGACTTGCCCTGGCTCTGCGAACTCTGCAGGTCGGGCAGCCCGCTGCCGGCGTTGGTCAGGTTGACGCCCAGCAACCGCAACGCCTGGCTGTTGAAGAAGGAGAGCCCGCCGCCGGCGAAGTTGGGCGCGTCGAAGATCGCGTCGAAGCCCTCGGCGTCTCCGTCGCGGGCGTCGTCGTCTCCCGACGCGTACTGCCCGAACGCGCGCAGACGGCACCAGTCGATGTCGTAGGACACCTCGAGCGCCGCGAACTGCGCGTTGATGTCGACCTCGCGCGCGGCCAGCGGATTCAGGGAGTCGTGACCGAGCGCCTGGTAGAACGCCGTCGTCACGTTGAACCGGCCGAAGTGCCCTTCGCCAGCGACGCCGAGGTAGACGCTCTCGACGGTGTTCTCGGTCGCGAGGCCGATCGGGGCGGGGCTGACCAGTCCCCCGTTGTCGTCGAACTCGACGCCGCGATGATCGTGGTTGTAATGGACCGACGCCTCGCTCGTGAATCCGTCGACGGGCCAGTCCTGGCGATACAGGTTGGCGATGAACACTTCCTGCTGGCGGTCCTCGAAGGTGTTGAGCCCCGAGTTGGTGTCCTTGTCCAGCATGTCGAAGTAGACGAGGTTGTACTGCCAGCGGTTGGCGTCGGCGTTCCCCGACAGGCGCGTCCCCAGGTTCACGTCGTCGAACACGAACCCGCGGAAATCGCTGCGAAACGGCAGGATGCCGGCCTCGACGGAGAGGAAGTCGTAGCGATTCGACAGGTCCGTGATGTGGTATTCGAACAGCGCTTCCTGGAGGGCGAAGTCGTTGTCGACCCGGTTGCTGCCCTTCGTGGGATCGGCGTAGAGCACGCCGTCGGGCTCGACGTTCACCTGCGAACGCTGGAGGACCGGTGTGAGCTTGAGCCGCCAGTGCACGGGCTCGAAGGCTTGCGGGGCGGAGAACAAGTCGAAGCTCACCGCGACTTGGGTCGTGTAGCTCTGCTGATGCCCGTTGCCGAAGAAGTCCGAACCGCCGGCTCCCGTGTTCACCGACGAGGTCGGCACCTTGCGCGTCTCGACGAACTGCCGCAGCAGCCCGCTCACGTTGAGGAACACGTCGTCGGTGCCGAGGATCGGGAAGTCGCCCTTGAGCTGGTTCTGCGTGTACGGGCTGTACCAGCGACCACCGATCTCGTTGATCTCGTAGCCGGCGGTGTCGACTCCGCTCTGCGGATAGCCGGGCCCGTACCAACGGCTCGGAAATGGCTCGAAATGCTGCAATTCCGCCTCGTCGGGCTCGGAATGCGGCGGCTCCTGCGGCGGCGAACTCGGCTCTTGAGCCGAAGCACGGCGCACAGGGACGAGGACCGAAAAGAGGAATACGAGCGTGAGCCGCGCAGACGAACGGGTCTGCGCACAGGGGATGCGAGGCATCGGGGGGGGCCTCCCGGGTCGGGATGGTATGGAGGCGATCTCGAGGCCACAAGGTGCACGCGGGGAATTGTCGCCGGCGGAAATTCCGCACCGGCATCCCACGTGAGGTTCGATTGGACTCGTGATGAACGCGCGACCTTCGACTCTGCGGCTCGTTCGCACCCGTGGACGAGTTCGGAGCACGGGAGTACGCTCCGCGCCAAGTTCGGGGCGCTTCCTCGCCCCGCGAAGGAGCTCGAATGACATCCCGCCCCCCCGCGCGGAGTCCGTCCGCACGCACGCGTTCGATCGGCGCGCATCATCCGGATTCCAGGCCGATCGGACTCTCAGGGCGCGCGCGTGCCGGAACCGCCGCGCTGCGCGTCGCGGTGACTGTGTCGCTCGGCGCGCTCCTCGCGTGGAGCTGCTCGGGAGGCGAGGACGGACTGCGTCCCAACGTCCCGCCGATCTCGTTCGCTCCCGTGACCGGCTCCGACGTGCTGACTCCGGCCGAGGTCGACGCGATCGTCCAGACCACCGCGGAGTCGATCGACGCGCCCAACATGGCGATCGCCGTCGTCGACCGCATCGGGAACATCCTGCGCGTGTGGAACCGCAATCCGGCCTCGGCCGCGGGCGACCTCGACAACGAGATCGCGACCTCGGTCGCACGGACCGCGGCCTACCTGTCGCACAGCCAGGCACCGCTCACCTCGCGCACCGGCCAGTTCATCAGCACGTTCCACTTCCCCGTCACGTTCGGGATGGGCGGCTACGACGCTCCCTTCGACCCGACGGCGACCTCCCCCACGCGACCGACGCTCGGCATCGCGAACACGGCTCAGGGCCCGCTCTGGCAGATCGACGCATCGAATCGCGGCGTGGTGTACGGCCCGTTCGACGCGGGACAGGAACTGCCGCTTCTCGCGAACCCGGACGGATCGACGCCGTCGCCGGGCTTCACCGCGCTCCCCGGCGGCGTGCCGCTGTACAAGCGCACCGCGGCGGCCATCGCGTCCTCGACGCCGATCGCGAACGTCGAGCGCCGGCTCGTTGGCGCCGTCGGCGTGTACATCACGGACGCGCCCCTCGGAGCCGGCACGCCCGACCCCGAAGCGTCCGAGTACGCCGCGTTCGCCGGATCGCGCACGATCCGCACGGGCGTTCCGTCGCCGACTCCGCCCGAGGACTACACGGTCGGTCCGATCCCGCCGGAGGGCGGCGTGTATCTCGTCGGCATCCTGCTGCCGTACCTGGGACAGGTCGACCGGCCGGCTGGCTACGGCGACGGCACCTACAGCGCGCTGGGCACGGTCGACGGCGGCGTGCCGGCACAGCCGGACCCCGATCTCTACCTGGTCTCGCCGCGCGACAGCACGAGCCCCACGCCGGGCTCGGGCGGCTTGACCGAGGACGAGATCCGCACCTTGATCGACTCGACGGTCGTCGAAGCCCTCGGCACCCACGCCGCGATCCGCCTGCCCGCTGCATCGCCGGTTTCGATGGTCATCGCGGTCACGGACGCCGCGGGCGAGATCGTCGGGCTCTATCGCATGGTCGACGCCACGCTCTTCTCCGTCGACATCGCGATCACGAAGGCGCGCAACACGTTCTACTTCAGCGATCCGGACTCGATCGACTTCGACGGTCCGCGCGCTGGACGGCACCCGCTCGATGG
>JBGATY010000298.1:0-3527 GCA_044228955.1 Planctomycetota bacterium
GCGCCGCGCTTGGGTTTCATGCCAGCGCGAACGTAACCCGCGCACTCAGGAACGACCGGTCCATCCATCCTGTTTGACGCGGCGAATTCGCCGCGTCCAAGAGCCCCAAACGCGGCGAATTCGCCGCGTCCAGCCACGGAGGGGAATGCCGCTCGCGCGCGCCTTGCGCCCGGCCCGCTAGACCCTGTCCCTGTGCACCAGTCCCCTGCGCGCGTGCCCGCCCAGGAACGCCCCGAAACGCTCCAGCGCCTTCTCGATCACCGGAATCGACGTCGCATAGCTGAAGCGCACGTAGTCATCCGATCCAAACGCCGACCCCGGCACGATCGCGAGGTTCTGCTGCTCCAGCAAGTCCTCGCAGAAACCGCCCGACCCGCGCTCATCGAGGTAGGGCCGCACGTTCGGGAACGCGTAGAACGCTCCGCGCGGTTCCGGCGTCTGGAGCCCGAGCTTGCGCAGACCCCCGACGATGAGGTTCCGCCGCGTCTGGAATTCACCGCACATGCGCGCCACTTCCGGCGGCTCGCTGGTAAGCGCCGCTTCGAACGCGGCCTGACTGATCGCGTTCGGACATCCCGTGAGTTGACTGTTCAGCCTTCCGACCGCCGCGGACAGTTCCTGCGGGCCCGCGACGTAGCCGATGCGATAGCCCGTCATCGCGAACGCCTTGCTGGCGCCGTCGACGATCACGGTGCGCGCACGGATCGCCGGGCTGATCGAGACGGGCGAGTAGTTCGGCGCGCCCTCGTACACGAGGCGGCGGTAGATCTCGTCGGAGACGATCCACAGGTCGTGCTTCTCGGCGATGGCCGCGAGCGCTCGCACCTCGCTCTCGCTCATTACGTAGCCCGAGGGGTTGCACGGCGAGTTGATCAGGAGCCCCCGCGTCTTCCGCGTGATCGCGCGCTCGATGGCGGCGAGATCCGGTCCGAGGTCGGGCCGCGCGGCGATCTCGACGGGCTTTCCGCCCGCGTACTTCACGATCTCGACGTACGAAACCCACGCAGGCAGGAGCATGAGGACTTCGTCGCCGTCTTCGATCAGCGAGAGGAGCGCGCCGGAGAGCGCGTGCTTCGCGCTGTGGCAAACCGTGATCTCCGCCGGGCTGAACGGCACGCCCCGAGTCGCGCTCACGTGCGCCGCGATCGCGCGCCGCAGGGACTGCGTGCCCTCCGCCGGCGTGTAGCGCACCTTCCCGCTACGCACCGCGCGCTCGGCCGCGACCTGCACGGCCTCCGGGGCGTTCGCATCGGGCTCGCCGACCGCCATGTTGACGACGTCGCGCCCCGCCGCCGCGAGCTCCTTCGCGCGCGCGTCGAGGGCGAGGGTGGTGGAAAGGGCGATTCTCTCGACTCGGGCGTTCAGGCGCATGGGCGTAGATTCTCGTGATCGTCAGGGCGACTTCAAGCACGGCGGAAGATCGTGACGCCTCTGGCGTTCGGTACGATCCAAACCATGAATCTGAAGTCCCGTGCCCTCCGCATCACGCTGATCGTCCTGGTCGTCCTCGGCGTCGCGGGCTACCTGGCGTTCACCACCGCCTTCTACAACCCCATGGAGGGCGCGCTGAAGGTTCCTCCCGGGGCACTGGTGCCGCGGGACGTCGATTTCTTCCTGTCTAGGAAGAAGCTCGCGGAGGCATTCGAAGGCTTCCCGCGTCTCGCGGTCGCCGACCAGCTCGAGAAGAACAAGGGCTGGAAGACGTGGATGGAGTCGCCCGAGTACGCGGAACTCGCGCGCGAACTCAAGATCGACGAGAACCTGGCGGAGCTGAAGCAGGCCATTGCGCAGATCCCACTCGGCTACCAGCCCCAGGATCTGTTCGGAGGCGAGGACCTCGTCGTCGCCGGCTACTTCAAGGGCAGCGACCTCGCGCGCGCCGATTGGGCCGCGTACGGCCGGGCGAACTGGGCCGGAAAACTGGCCGCGGCCGCGCTGCTCCACCCGTCGTGGCTCGGGCTCGAGAAACAGGGCTTCAAGGCGACCGTGACCGGCGACATCGTCGCCCTCTCCGGCGGACAGTTGCCGCGCGAGCTGTTCGTCACACGCAAGCAGGACGTCGTCGTCGTGGCGACGAAGATGGAGCTCGCGAAGGCTGTCCACGATCTCGCGTCGCGCACGTACGCCGACTCGTTCTATCAGAGCGCGATGTACCTCGATCACATCCAGAACGCCCCGCGGTCGGAGGAGCGCCGCGAGTTCGAAGTCTGGGTCAACGTGCGCAAGCTGCTCGAGAACCTGGGCGTCCACGGCCAGGTGCCGAACCCCGCGAGTCAGGACTTCTCGCCGGCCTTCTTCGGCCGGCTCTTCCAGCTGCCCTCGGTCAAGAACGTCGTCGGCGTGGTCGGCGTCGACGAAGGCGTGACCGTCGATCTGCACGGGGACTTCGCCAGCGAGACGATCACGGGCGAGATGCAGAAGTTCTATCGGTCGCGCCACTTCGACCAGACCGAGCTCTTGTTCCAGGCCGCGCAGATGGCGCCGGCCGACACGGCGCTCTTCGCCTACGTCCGGGGCGATCTCGGCGACACGATCCGCTCGATGCTCGACGCCGCCGAGCCCGACCTGCGGCGCAACGTCGAGGACCTGTTCCGGCAGACGCGCAAGTATCCGACGCTCGAGTCGGTCGTCGCCGAACTCGAAGGCGCGCTCAAGGATCGCGCCGTCATCATCGTGCGCCCCAACGACTACCCGCCCGACAAGAACGGACCGCCTCACAACGACGTGCCCGTCCCCGCCATCGCCGCGGTGTTCTGGTCGAAGAACGTCGAGGCCATCGTGCGTTTCCGCGAGGTCATCGGTCAGAACGGGCAGTTGTTCGGCCTGAAGGGTCGCAAGGAGGGCGAACTGGGCTACTTCAGCAACGTCGAGGCGGGTTTCGAGACGCGCGAGTTCTGGTCGGAGCTCATCGACGGCACGGGCGTCGTCGCGACGTCGAACGCACACGATCTGACGATCGTCACGAACAGCCTCGGCATGCTCGGGCACATCCTGAAGACGAGCACCCAGGGTGGCGCGAAGTATCCGCGGTTGTCGGAGAACCCGATGTTCCAGGGGCTGACTCAGTCGTCGCTGAAGCAGGGCAACGTCTTCGCCTGGATCAACCCGGTGACGCTCGCGCCGATCCTGCGCTCCCGTGCAAGGCAGAGTGCGGTGGATGCGGTGTTCGCGAACATCGACTGGAAGAGCGAACGCGCGCGAATGGAGGATCAGGTCCTGCGCGAGCAGTTCCCCGGGCAGCAGCGCGGTTCGTTGACGCCGGAGGTGCAGGAGCAACTCGATCGGATCGTGGATCCGAAGATCGACAGCATGGAGCGGCGCTTGAAGGACGAGCAGGTGCCCTCGTTCATGGCGAAGCAGGAGCGCATGATCACGTATCTCGAGCAGATCACGGGAGCGGTGGGGGTGCTGTCGCTGGATCCGCGGGCGTTCGACCTGTCGATCAGGGTCGTGGCGCCGCTCTCTGCGGGCGAGCAGTAGTCGTCCGTGCGACGTGGGCGGAGGAGAGCGTCGCGAAGGGTATCCCC
>JBGATY010000299.1:0-3523 GCA_044228955.1 Planctomycetota bacterium
CGCCGTACGGTGTGCGCGAGCTGGGCGGCTCACGGGAAGAGTGGCTTCGCGACCGCGCCGGAGAGAGCGAGCCACCGCGATACTGGAAACGCGGCGGCCACTGGGGCACGGCGGTCGAGGTCCGATTTCACAGCGCCGGGCGCGCCGAGGCGAGCCAGGATCTCTTCGCGAGCTTCCACGGCGTGCGTCTCGTGGCGCGCAAGCCCTGAAGCGCCGTCTCAGTACGGCGACACGACGCGCGTGGGGACTTCCCTGAGTTGATACACGACCTGCGCGGCGCCCGGGTCACCGGTTTCGTTGATGCGTCCGAACTCGTTCGTGCACATCTGCATCATGTGGCGCAGATCCTGGTAGGGATCGTTCGGACCGGTCAGCCCGGCACCGACGTGGGAGAGCAGGTCGATGACCATCGCGATCATGTCGTCGAGCGAAACCAGCACGCCGTTGTTCAGGCGGTCGATGTAGATCGTGCCCGGCATGTAGCCGCAGCTCGTGCTCAGGAGCGTCGCCGCGACCTCGCGCGAGAGCAGGAATCCCGCATGGTCGTGCGAGTTCTTGTTCATGAAGCTCTTGAAGTTCGCCCAGGCGCCGCAGAAGGACTGCGGCGGCATGTTCATGCTGAAGATCGAGGCCGAGGGGTTGTCGTTCGAGACCGGGTTGCGCAGGTTGACGGGCACGCCATTGCGTGTGTTCAACGCCATTCTCCACTGCGGCTCGCAGGACAGGAGCAGCGCCGCGCCACAAGTCGGCGCGGGGTTGTTGCAATGGCAGCTCGTGTCGGCCCAGAACTCGGGCGTACGCCCGACGCCGACCACCAATTCGAAGCTGACGTTGCCGAAATCGGGTCCGCTCACGTACTCACCCGTGGCCATCACGAGGCCTGTGCGCGCAGTCGTCGCCAGCCAGGTCGCTCCCGGCGTACTGTCGTTGACGAACCCGTTGGGAGAGATCTCGCGCACTTCGTACGCGCTGCCATCGCGGTCGCGGATGAACGTGTACCATCCGTCCTCGTCGGTGAAGGTCACGCCGTCGAGCACGCCGTTCTTGCGCAGTTCGACCCGCCACCCGCCGATCGGGACCTCGAACGGATCCGTCTGCGGGTTCCACGTGCCGCCGCGATCGTGATCGAAGAACTTGTGGCCGCGCAGGATGGACTGTGCCCCGATCGGGTGAATGCGGAAGTTGTCGCTCTTGCTGAGCCCTGGATCGAATCCGAACAGGTTCGCACCGACGCCGCCGTAGTCCTGCACGCGCGTCAGCCACACCTTGTATTCACCGATCGGATACGGCGACACGAGGAACGGAGCGAGACGCAGGAACAGCGAGCTGCACGGTCCCTTCAGCGACGAGAGGTGCTTGGCCCCGAGGTACTGCGCGAACTTGCCGCCGGCGACGCGCACCTTGCGATCGGTGAGCGGGTCCGGCGAGAGCAGCGCCGTTCCAGCGGGGTCCGTGATCTGGAAGTAGTAGTCCCCGTCCGCCAGTCCGGGGCCCGAGCAGGTCGAGCCCGGTCCGCCGGCAAGGAACACGGCGTCGACGCGCTCGAAGGCATTGCCGTCGACGTGCAGACCGAAACGGTCGACGACGAAGGCGGAACCGCTGGGCAGCGCGAATCCAGTCGCACTGAAAAGGGCACTGGCCAGGAGGGCGATCAGGACGCGTGCGAGCATGAGGTCACTCCGAGGGGTTCACAACGGGTCGGGAAACCCGGGATCGAATCTCGTGAAAAGATAACACGAACGCGCACGGCCATCGGAGTTTCCAGCCACGCCGGCCCCGGCTCCTCGAGAGCAGTACTTGCTCCACAAGCAGGAAAGGCCGAGGCCGAGACCGGGGCGAACCCGGCCTCGGCCTCGAAGCGATACTCAGCGCAAGGCCCCGTCAACGGGAGTTGACAGGGCCATTCATGTCAGGGAACCCAGGTCAGCGTGATGCCGTTCGACAGGTTGAACGTCGAGGCCGTGCAGAACGCGACGGCATCGCGGTACCAGCACTGGTAGTGCTTGACGTCGTTCGCGGCGATCGGTCCGCCGCCGACGCTGATCGGATTCGGAGTCAGGCCACCGGGGTACGTCGCCGACCCCGCCGTCGGGAACACGACGCCCAGGCGGAGGATGCCCACCGCCGCGCACAGCATGCCGTCACCGAACGTGGCCGGGTTCGCCAGCACGCCGTTCGCCTGGAAGAACAGGCCGGGGCCCGTCATGTCCGAGCAGGTGAGGGTCAGCGTGTCCGCGCTCACGGACGCGATGCCGTTGTTGGCGAGCAGCGCACCGGTGCTGCCCACGGACGAGTTCGCGCAACCGCGGCCCGCAGCGCCGTTGTTGCCGCAGCCGACGCACGTCGTGCCCACCGCGTCACCCGTGCAGAACGCCGTCGAAGGCGTCGCACACGCGCTGCCTGTCTCGGTGATGCTGAACGTGCCGTAGGTTCCTCCGCCCGCGGCGTAGTTCCCGAGCTGGATGGTGATCACCTGGCCGCACGTGACGGTCGTCGTGAGGATGGTGTTCAAAGTGGGCGTGACGCACGCGTCGTCGTCGCAGGCGAACCCCGTCGGGACGGACGGGCAACCGGCTCCGTTGTAGATCGTGACCTTCGTGTCGGTGCCGGTGCTCGTGGTGAGTCCGCACGTGGAGATGGTCGCCGATCCGTTCGTGGTGGCGGTGTAGGTGTACCAGAGGTCGTTCTTGACGGAACTCGTCGTCGCGCACGCGATCGTCGTCCCCTGTCCCTGAGTCCCCGTGGTCGCCCACGTCGTGTCGAACGGATACACGCCCGGGCCCGCGAGGACGATCGGTGAACTGCACACGTCGTTGCTCGGTGCATTGGCGACGTAGTTCATCTTCAAGGTGAACACTCCGCCGCCGATGCCCTTGTCGCTCACGCGGATCCGCACGTTCTGATTGGGACCGAGCGCCAGGCCGGCGAGGCATGAACTCACGCCGCTGCAGGGTGAACCGCCGCAGTCGTCGTTGCAGCCGAGTTCCGTGCCGCCGCATGAAGCGTAGACCGACACCACGGTGTCGTTCACGCCGGTCGTGCCACAGGTCGAAACCGACAGGATGCGCACGGCAGCAGCCGTGTTGGTGTACGTGTACCATACGTCCTTGGACGCGAGTCCACCCGGATCACAGGACGCGGCGCCGTCGTTGGTGGCGCCCGCCATCGTCCCTGTCGTCGTGCCGGCGGCTGCCGGCAGCGCGATCGCGCTGGCGCAATTGTCATTGGCCGGCGGCGGGGTAATGATCGGCGGAGCGCCCGCAGCCACCGTGAACTGGAACCACTGGATGCTGAACGAATCCGGGGAGGCGACCTGGTTCGGGACGGCCAACGTGCCGTTCGAGCCGCTGATGCGCACGTCGCGGTCATCGATCCCCGTCGTGGGCAGCGTGGAGCTGCACACGAGGGAGTTCGGGAAGTCCATCAGCGTGCCGGTGGGGAAGTCCTCGTCGGTCGGCGCAGGGTGATTCCAAGCCGTCTGGAAGCGTCCGACGGCGAGGAAGTACGTGCCCGGTGCGAACGT
>JBGATY010000029.1:0-25307 GCA_044228955.1 Planctomycetota bacterium
CGCGCGCCTCCGGCCCGGGCGCCGCGGCGCTCGTCGACGCGCTCGTCGCGTCGCGGCTCTTCACCGCCGATTCTGCCGAGGGCGGCGAACGCGCGATCTCCGTCGTGCACGAAGCGCTCCTCGGCCACTGGCCCCGCGTCGTGAGTTGGGTCGAGGAGAACCGCGAGTTCCTGCGCGCTCGCTCGAGGCTTTCCTCGCGTTTCGCGGAGTGGAACGAACAGAAACAAAGCGAGCACTACCTGATCCCCTCCGGCCCGGCGCTCGGCGAAGCGGAGAGCCTCCGGGCGCGGCACGCCGAGGCCCTGGACCGCGCGGAAATCGACTACATCCAGCGCTCCACGGCCCGTTCCCGCGCTCGCGATCTCGCACGCCAGCGCCGCAACTTGCGCATCACGATCGGAGCGGTCGCCTTGAGCGTCCTCGCGCTGATCGGCGGTGCGATCGCGTGGCGTGAACGCGGCGTCGCCGAAGGTGAGCGCGCGACCGCCGTGCAGCAGAAGAACGCCGCTGAACTGAGCGCGCGTGAAGCGCTCGCGAGCCAGACGCGCGCCGCCTACCTGCTCGGCATCGAGATGCTCGAGAGCGGCAAGACGGTCGAGGGCCTGACGAGCCTGGCGCAGGCGCTCACGCTCGATCCGACGCACGTCGGCGCGCGCGATCGCCTGTACTCCTATCACTTGTACGGCCTGCCGAAAGCGATCAGCCTCCGTTCTGTCGCCGGGCCCGTGGGCACGCGACATCGCATCAGCGGGAGCGAGCAGGGGCGGCCCGAGCGCTGCGCGTACCTGGATTCACGTGGAGCGCCCGAGGTGTTCGACCTCCACACGCGCAGCGTCGTGTCCGGACCGTGGGCCGACGAGAAGGATCTGTTGGCGGCGGTCTTGAACCGCGCGAGCACGCACCTCCTGTGCGTCTACCGCGATCGACGCGCGCGAGTCTTCTCGATCGACGGCCAGCACACGACCGAATGGATCGCGCTCGACGACGCCGTCGCAGAGGTCGACTGCAGCGACGACGGGCGCTGGCTCGTCGAGGGCTCGACGCAGGGACGCGTCCGCGTGTGGAGTCTCGCCGACGCGAAGCCGGCGCACGAATGGATGCAGACGGGCGGCATCGAGAGCATCGCCTTCGACACGTGGCGGAAGTGGGTCGCGACCTCCGGCGACGAAACCGTCTTCTTCGACCTGGAGGCGGGCCAGGAAGGGGGACGTCTCGCGGACCCCGAGTGGAAGTCCAAGGCGGTGCGCTTCGCCGAGGCCGGTGACGTCTGTGTGATCCAGCAGGCGTCGCGCTCGAGCGCGAACAGCACGCGGTTCGTATTCGTCGAGGCCGGCACCGGTGCACCGTTGCCCGACGCGCGCACGATTCCGATCACGACCGAGGTCTTCGACTTCGCGCCGAACTTCCACGGCAGCGCCGTGGCGGTCGCGTCGTTCGTCGACACGGCCAACATCTACGACCGCAATGACGCGGCGCTCGACCGGAAATTCGATTTCGCCACGTATCCGGTGCTCGTGCGCTTCTCCCCCGACGATCGCCAGCTCTTGACCGCGAGCTCGGATGGGACGGTGCGGATCTTCGACACCGAGACGCGCTCGCTCGCGTTCGAGCCCATTCGGCACGACGGGCGGCTCGAGGACATGGTCCTCTCGTGGGACGGGCGGTACTTGCTGACGAGCACGGGCAACCGCGCCAGCGTGTGGGACCTGTCGGTCGGTCGCGCGCTCACGCTGCCCCTGGAGCAGAAAGGGAGCGTCTACGCAGCCGATTTCGACGCCAGCGGGCAGACCTTGTGGACCGCCTCTGCCGGCTCCGGTCTGCAGGCCTGGAACGCCCTCTCTCTCGAGACGAAAGGGCCGGCATTGCTCGCCGGGCGGGAACTCGGCGGGGCCATGTTCGACGAAGATTGCACGCGCGGCATCGCGCTCCTGCCGGATCGTTCGATCGTCGTGGCCGATCTCGGCGCGTCCAAGCTCGTGGGCGAACCCTGGAGCCCGCCCGAGGGTGTGCTGTTCTGGGCCATCAGCGGCGACGGTTCGCGACTGGCGGTCGCGGCCGATGCGACGGTCACGTTCCTCGACACCAGTACGGCGCAGCCCGTGGGCAAGCCGTGGGTCCTGCCCACGGCCGACCCGAACCTGCGCATGGGGCAGTCGGGACGTCTCGCCGCGGCGGTGACGCACGACGGACGAGAGGTCGTGCTCCACGATCTCGTCACGGGAGCGGACACGACGCTGGACACGGCGGGCACGTCGACGTTCGCGCTGCGTTTCAGCCCCGACGAGCGTTGGCTCGTGTCCTCCGGCGTCGGCATGGGGACGATCATGGAATTCGACGCGTGCCTGTGGGACCTGCGCGCGCCGAAATCGCCGCCGAAAAAGCTCGTTCACGCCGATCGCATCTTCGACCTGCAGTTCAGTCCAGACAGCCGCTGGCTCGCCACTGGAACGAAGGGTCAGGTCGCGCAAGTGTGGAACGTGGAATCGGGCCGGCCGGAGTGCAACCCGATCTTCGTCGCGCGCAACGTGGTGCGCAGCATGAGATTCAGCCCGGACAGCCGCCTGCTCGCCGTCCATTGCGGCGATGCGACCTTGCGCGTGTACGACTGGCGCGAGGCGTGTCCGGTATCGCAGGTGCTCGACGTGCAGAGCAATCTCGTCGACCTCGCCTTCTCGCCCGACGGCACGCGCCTCGTCACGGCTTCGATGAATCCGGACGGGGCGTCGCAGGGTTTCGCGCGCGTGTTCGAGATCTGCCCGCCGCAGGGCTCGCAACTCGATCTCGTCGCGTTGACGGAAGCAGCGACGGCCTTGAAGGTGTCGACGACAGGACTGCCGGTCGCATGCGACCCCTGCGCGGGTTGGGAACGTTTCCGCGCGGCGATGCCGGAGTCGTGGTTCTTCCAGTCACCGGCTCGGCGCTCGATCTCGCCGGCCTTCACGGCGTCGAGCTTGCGCTGGATCCAGCACGAGGCGATCGGCATCAACCAGACGGGTTCGGCCATGCCGGCGGTGAGCATGGTGCGCGCCGCGATGAGCTTCTGGAGGGAAGAGAACGTCAAGAAGCGCCTGAAGGCCCTGGAGTCGATGGATCCGGAGAGCGAGGACGCCGTCCAGGAAATGGCCGAACTGCGAAGGTTGCAGGGCACGGTGAACGCACTGTCCGAGACGGCCGCCCGCGGCGCATCGGACGACGCGTCGACGTGCCTGTGGCTCAGCCTGCAGAGAGAGACGGCCGGAGAGATGGACGCGTCGCGCAAGTACATCGACGACGCGCTGCGCCTCGCGCCCGACGACCGCGAGATCCTGAACCAGGCGAGCGACGTCTACTCCAGCGTGAAGGACTGCGAGGCCGAGTTCCGCGTGCTCACGCGCCTCCGCGAGCTCGAACCCGAAGTCCTCAAGCACCGCGGCCGCCTCGGCTACAACCGCTGGCGCTGTGGCGAGCGCACGTCCGCACAGAAGGAGTTCGCCGCGATCCTCGACGACCCGGCGATCAAGCCCGAGGAGCGCGCCGAGATGCTGATCTGCCTCGGCCGGCCGAAGGAGGCCCTCGTGTTCTTCGACGCGGAGGCCGCGCGCGAACGCGCAGCGGGCGGGGCGCTCAGTGAAAACACGCTGTTGAAGCTCATCATCAGCCAGCACCTCAGCGGAAGCGCGGACGCGGCTGTCGCCACGTTCCAGACCCTGATCGCAAAGGAGCCGCGTGCCGCCGAACGCAGCGCGATCGAGGCACTGCCGCTGATGCCGGACTTCAGCACGGCGCTGCTGGCGGCCCTCGACATCACGTTGCAGCGCCACCCGGAGCTGACACCGAAACCGGAAGCACCGAAGTAGACCTTCACGATTCCATCCGCCGCCATGCCGCTTCCTCACCCCGATCGCCCGACCCGCCGCGTGCTCGCGCTCGACGGTGGAGGCATCCATGGTCTGTTCACGCTCGAGGTCTTGAGCGAGCTCGAATCGCGATTGCGCGAAGAGCACGGCAAGGGCCGCGCCGACTACAGGTTGTGCGATTACTTCGACCTCATCGCCGGCACGAGCACGGGCGGCATCATCGCGGCCATGCTGGCTTGGGGCTTCCCGGTTTCGAAGGTGCAGGAGCTCTACCTGGCGAGCGCGGAACAGGTGTTCGTCAAGGCGCGTTGGTACCAGCGCTTCAAGTTCAAGTTCTCGAGCGATCCGATCAGCGCGACGCTGCGCCAGATGTTCAGCGAGGACGACGGGACTCCGGCGCTGCTCGGATCCGAGAAGTTGCGCACATTGCTGCTCGTGACCATGAAAAACGGGACCACCGGCTCGGCGTGGCCGATCTGCAACCATCCGCACAGTCGATACAACGATCGCGCGACGCGCGGAGACAAGTCGAACCTCAACATCCCGCTGTGGCAGATCGTGCGCGCCTCGACCGCGGCGCCGACCTTCTTCCCGGCGCAGACGATCGTCGTGATGGGCAAGCCGCAGGAATTCATCGACGGCGGCGTGACGCCCTACAACAATCCCGCCTTGATCGCGGCCAGCTTCGCGCTGCTACCCGAGTACGGCATTCGGTTCGCGCCGGGCGAGGACAAGCTGCTCCTCGTGTCCGTCGGCACGGGGCGGCGCGATGCGCGCTACGGCAGCGGCGAAATCCACGACATGTCGATCCTCACGCACGCGATCTCCGTGATCCAGACCCTGATGGACGAGGTCAGCGTCGAACAGGACACGATTTGCCGCGTGCTGGGGCGGTGCCGCTTCGGCGCGCCGATCGACCGCGAGCTCGGCGACCTCACGACACCGGACCCCTCCTCGCCGCGGCGCTTCGCATACGTGCGCTACAACCACACCTACTCCACGGAGGAGATCGAGGCCGCGTGCCGCGCACAGCGCTGCGCCTGGGCGCTCGACGCGATCCCGCTCATCCCGATGATTCGCAGCGCGGGCGAGCGCTATGCGCGGGAGCAGGTGCGGCTGAGTCACTTCACCGGTTTCCTCCAAGGCTGAGGCACGGGGCGCATGTCCACTTACGAGCACCTTCCCTCCGCCACGGTTCCTGGACCGCTTTCCTGGTGTCTGGGCTATGCGGGTCCGCGACGACTCGGTTCGCGCGACGACTCAGGCGTCGAGTGGGAACGGCAACTGCGAACGGCACTGGAAATCGTCGCGCGGGAAATTCGCGCGCGTCTCTCTCCGGAACGTCCGTTGTGTCTCGTCGGCGCGCTCGCGCAGGGCGCGGACCTCGCGATCGCGGAGACGATGCTCGCGCACGGCGCGGTCCTGCGTGCGTTCCTGCCCGAGCCCATCGACCGATTCGCCAACGAAACCGATTTCCCGAAAGAGCGCGACCGCGAGCGGCTCGCCGTTCTCGCTCGACACGAGCGCCTCACGGAAGTGCGCGTCGTCTCGAGCGCGAACGACCGCCGCGAGCGCTTCTTCGAATGCGCGACCGAGATCGTGCGCGCCGCGGACGCGATGTTGTGCGTGCGGCATTTCGACGCCGAGAGCGGACGCGGCGGAACGGAAGAGGCTGTTTCGCTCGCGCGAGCCATGGGTCGCCCGATCATCGAAGTGCGCCTCGAACGCGACCCGGCGGCGGATGCACAGATCGTCTTCCCGCCGGAGCTGGCGCGCCGCGCCGACGCGCGTCCGCTGCCCTTCCCGACACCCGATCCGCGCGCCACGGTTGCGGCGTGGAAGGCGACCGCGAGCGCCGAAGCCGGCCGCAGCAAGCACCTCATCGTCCGCGCCGCGGCGTGGACGGTCGGGTTGCAACTCGCCGCGACGCTCATCGCGGTGCTCACCCACGGGCGAGAGGAATGGGAAGTGCCCTCGCTCGTCGCCAAGCTCGTCGTCATCCTCACGGCCGGCGGGATCGCGGCGTGGGCTTCGCGACGGCGCGTGAACACACGCTGGGCGGGCCGGCGGTTCGCGGCCGAATTGCAGCGCTCGTGGTCTGCCGTGCGCGGGCTGCGCGGTCCGGCGAACTGGCTCGAGGACGATTTGCCGTCCGAGTTCGCGAGCCACGGGCGCGATCTCGCGCTGCTGCACGGACTCGATCGCGCGCAGGACCGGACGGACGACCTGCCCGGATTCAAGACACGCTACGCCGCCGAACGTCTCGCCGGTCAGCGCGACTACGCGAGTCGAACGGCACGGAGCGCGCGCAGCGGCCGGCGCACGTTGAACACGATCTTCTATGCCTGCATCGCCGCGACGCTCGTCGCGGTGCTCACGAAACTGGGTCTGCGCGCGTTCGGGGCCGCGGAGCACTGGAGCGCGCTCGACCGAGCGTGCTCGCTCGTCTCGATCCTCGGTCCCGCGTTCGGCGCGGCGGCCGTTTCCTTCGTCGCCCTCCTCGATCTTTCGGCGCGCACCGCGACGCAGTCGCGGCTCGCGGACTTCCTGGCTGAGCAGGAGCGCCTGCTATCGACCTGCACCGATTGGACGTCCACGCGCCATGTCGTGGTCTCGACCGAGCGCCGGCTCTTGTCCGAGATCAAGAGCTGGCATGCCCGCCACGCGTTCCGCAAGTAGCGAGAGCGTCGATTGTCCCTGGGCGTGCATGCCCAAGCAGCGTGAAGGCGTGTAACCTGTCCGCTTTGCGCGGCCGATTCGGTGCCCAGGAGAATAGATGAAGTCGATCACGTTGATCCTGTCGTGTGTCCTGCTCGCGAGCTGCCGGCTCGGGCACCAGGCCTCGGGAGACTCCGTGCTCGTCAACGCTCCGGAGCAGAGCAGCATGGCGCGGCCCGCGGCTGAGTGGGCCGCAGCGGTGGACGCACTCTTCGCTCCATGGGACAAGCCCGATTCGCCAGGCTGCATGCTCGGCGTCATCCGCGACGGAGAGCTCGTCCACGCGCGCGGCTTCGGTCAGGCCAACCTCGAGCACGGCATTCCGATCACGATCAAGTCCGTGTTCGACATCGGCTCGACCTCGAAGCAGTTCACCGCGAGCTGCATCGGTCTGCTCGAGCAGGACGGGAAGCTCACGGTGGACGACGACGTGCGCAAGTGGATCCCGGAGCTCCGCGACTACGGCACGACGATCACGTTGCGTCACCTCCTGAACCACACGAGCGGCCTGCGCGACTACTGCGAGCTCTTCGCCCTCGCCGGCGAGGACACCGAGAACTACACGACCAAGGAACAGGCCCTGGCGCTGATCGCGAGACAGAAGGAGCTCAACTTCACGCCCGGAACCGAGTTCCTGTACTCGAATACGGGGTATTTCCTGCTCTCGATCGTGGTCGAGCGCGCGAGTGGCAAGACGCTGCCGATCTTCGCGCGCGAGCGCATCTTCGAACCGCTCGGCATGAACTCGACGCACATCCACGACGACCACCGCCTCATCGTGAAGAACCGCGCGCAGGCCTACTCGCCGCGCGAAGGCGGCGGCTTCGGCATCGACATGTCCGACTTCGAGCAGACGGGCGACGGCAGCGTCATGACGACCGTCGGGGACCTGGCGCTCTGGGACGCCAATTTCTACAGCTCCAGAGTGGGGGGGCCGAAGCTGCACGAGTTCCTGCACACGCACGGCCGGCTCTCGGACGGCAAGCAGCTCGATTATTGCGCGGGACTCGGAGTCTCGCAGGTACGCGGCTTGAAGTGCGTCTCGCACGGCGGTGCGTGGGCCGGCTATCGGGCTCAACTGATGCGTTTTCCCGATCAGAGGACGAGCGTGGTCGTGCTTTGCAACCTGGGCTCGATGAACCCGTCGGCCTTGGCGCTGAAAGTCGCGGAGATCGTCCTGAAGGACCAGCTCGCGCCCGAGCCGCAAAGCAAGGCCACGAAGCCGCCGAGCGGATCAGCGACAGCAGTCCCCGCCCCGACCGTGGACCCGACACCGTTCGCGGGCCTGTTCCACAGCGAGGAACTCGGCGTCACCTACGAACTGGCCGCGCGCGACGGCCAGCTCTTCATCGGCGAAGTGGGGCTCGCGACCCAGGCGATCCCGCCGAGCGGTCCAGACCATTTCGGCGAGTCGGGTTTCGACCTCGGATTCGAGCGCGATGCGAGCGGACGCCCCACGAGGATTCGCATGAGCACCGGGCGCACGAAGAACCTGCTCTTCGAACGCGTGCGCTGACGGGGGCCGCGGCCCGCTCAGGCGCACGCTGCGCTTCTCGTCGGGACGGATCTACGCAATCGGCGTGATCGAACTGCCCGGTCTGGCTGACTCCGGTTCTTTCCGCCGGCGCGAGAATGAGCTGCAGCAGCGATTCGCGCGGTTGGAGTCCCGCCAACGAGCGCGGTATCCGGAGGATCGAGCAGCAGGGAGCGAAGTCCGGCATTGGAAACCGGGCTTGTCGTGGATGCGACTCGTTCGCCGCGGTGATCGATCGCGGGAGAGGAGAGCTTCCGAATGTTGGTCCACAATGCGGAGATCGCCGACAAGTTCGACGAGGTCGCCGATCTCCTCGACATCGAAGGCAACAACCCGTTTCGAGTACGCGCCTATCGCAACGCCGCCCGCACGATCCGCGGCCTCTCTCGCCCGCTTTCCGAGATGATCGCGTCAGGGGAGGATCTGCGGCGCATCGCGGGAGTCGGCGAACACATCGCCGCGAAGATCGAGGAGATCGTGAAAACGGGGAAGCTCGCGGCGCTCATCGAGCTCGAGCGGCACGCCGCGCCGGGTCTCGCCGAGCTGCTCAAGGTCTCGGGTTTGGGGCCGAAGCGCGTGAAGTCCCTGCACGGCGAGCTCGGGATTTCGTCGCTCAGAGATCTCGAAAAGGCGGCGAAGCAGGGCCGACTGCGAGCCCTGCCCGGCTTCGGCGCGAAGACCGAGGAGAAGGTCCTGGCCTCCGTGCTGCAGCGCCTGAGCCGCGAGGAAAGGCGGGTGCCCTGGGCCGAAGCCGAACCGGTGGCGCGACAGATCGCCGACTCGCTGCGCGAGCTTCCTGGCGTCGACAAAGTCGAAATCGCCGGCAGCTTCCGCCGCCACAAGGACACCGTGGGCGACGTCGACATCCTCGTGGCGGGCGATGAGAGCGCGGCCGTCAGCCAGCGCTTCGTCGAACACGAGGACGTCGACGAGGTGCTGTCCCACGGCCCGACGCGCGCGAGCATTCGCCTGCGCTCGGGGCTGCAGGTCGATCTGCGCAGCGTGCCGGCGAGGAGTTTCGGCTCGGCGCTGCACTACCTCACCGGCTCGAAGGCGCACAACATCGCGGTGCGCAAGCGCGGCGTGGAGCGAGGCCTCAAGATCAACGAATACGGCGTCTTCCGCCAGGAGAAACGGATTGCCGGAGCGACCGAGGCCGAGGTCTACGGCGCCGTCGGGCTGTGCTACATCGAGCCGGAACTGCGCGAGGATCGAGGCGAGATCCAGGCGGCGCAAGCAGGACGGCTGCCGGCGCTCGTGACGCTGGACTCGATTCGCGGCGATCTGCACGTCCACACCGATGCCACCGACGGCAGCGACACCCTCGCCGACATGGTCCGTGCCGCCGCCCAGCGCGGCTACGAATACGTCGCGATCACCGATCACACGCAGAACGCGCGCGTGGCGGGCGGTCTCGGAGCGCGCGCCATGAGGCGGCACTTGCAGCGCATCGAGCGGCTGAGGTCACGCACCCAGGGGATCAAGGTGCTCGCATCAGCCGAAGTCGACATCCTGAAGGACGGGTCGCTGGACGCGTCCGACGACCTCCTGCGCGAGCTCGACATCGTCGTGTGCGCAGTGCACGACCACCTCGGTCTCTCCCTGGAAAAGCAGACAGCGCGGATACTGCGCGCGATGGACCATCCCTCGTTCCACGTCCTTTCGCACCCGACTGGCCGCCTCCTCGGCGAGCGTCCGCCGTGTGCCGTCGACATGGAACGCGTGATCGCTCACGCGGCCGAACGAGGCGCGATCCTGGAGCTCGATTCACAGCCCCAGCGACTGGATCTGTCCGACGTGCACTGCCGCGCAGCGCGTGAAGCCGGCGTGCTGGTCTCGATCTCCAGCGATGCACACAGCGCGCCGCAGCTCGACTTCATGCGATACGGCGTCGGACAGGCCCGGCGCGGATGGCTCGAAGCGAAGGACGTGCTCAACACCCGTCCATGGCGGGAAATACAGAAGCTCCTGCGGCGGAAATGAGTCGACGCCGCGTACGACGACCTCGCACTCAGTTCTTCTTCTGCGGCGGGGCCGGCGCAGGCGGCGCGATCAGTTTCTTGAACTC
Source organism: Planctomycetota bacterium (assembly GCA_044228955.1). Lineage (GTDB taxonomy): Bacteria > Planctomycetota > UBA1135 > UBA1135 > JAEUIA01. The sequence continues at coordinate 10,157 of JBGATY010000029.1, forward strand.
GGCTTCGCCCGCGAGCGTGGTGAAGTCCGCGTCCCTGGCCGCGCTCTCGCGGAAGCGCGGGTCGACTTCGACGGCCTTCTTCAGGAAGTCCAACGCCGGTTCGCGGTGTTTCGCCAGAGCATGAGAACAGGCGAGGTTGTAAGCCAGTGCGCCACGCTCCTTGCGCCCGATCTCACTCAGGATCTTGTACCCCTCTGCCTGCGGGGCGATCGAATCGTCGTAGCGCTTGGCGTCATAGAGGGCGAGGCCGCGACCCTCGTGCAGCATCGCCGCGGCGAAGCGCACCTTCGCGTCCGGCTTCTCGACCTTGGCGATCAGTGCCAGAGCCTTGTCGTATGCAGCGAGCTGCCGTTCGAGCGGGGCCTTCAGGTAGTGCAGGAACTCTGCGTTGGCGAAGTTCGCCGGCCATTCCTCGGCGTGCTTGACGAAGTAGCTCTCGGTCCACTGCTTCTGATCGACGCCGAGAATCGAAGCCAGCGTCATCGGCACGGCGACCTCGTTCGGATAATCCTCGTTCCATCCCCGGCGCAAGAGGAGCACGCGCAACGAGCGCACGATGCGCTCGAACTCTTCGCGCGGGAAAGCCCCCTGCCCGTCCGTCATGCGCGACACGTGGACGTCGAGCACATGCGTGCGCGTAGCGAAGTAGGCGTGGTAATCCGACTGCCGCATGCCCGGCACGAGTTCCTGCGAGGAGTCGATGCAGGGAGTGAACTCGACATCGAAGGGCTTGCCCGGAGGCGCGAGGCGCTCGCGCCACGTCTTGGGCGAGATCGGCGGCTCGTTCGGCTCGACGATCACCGTCAGGAGCGAACCACTCGGGGCAATCGAACCGGAGAGGAGCAGTTTGTCGCCCAGCGGGTTGCCATCCGCCGGCACCTCCTTCCAGTCATCGAGCGCGAGCGAGACGACGAAGGGCGTCTTCTCGATGCGCGCCTGGATGTCGGTGAAGGTCCTTTGCGTCGTCGACGCGACGGTCAGCAGTAGTGCGAAGAGCATGTCGGCGGCCGTTGGGGCCGATGGGGGGGCCTGAGTCAGCGAGCACGCACGGGGACGTTCCGGCGCGGGCCGATTGTAGCTTCCGGCTGGACGCGCTCGCGGCCGGGACGAAGTCCCGTCTTTTGCGTGGATCCTGTGCGCGAAGCGGCCCGACGTTGGGCCCGCAGCGGATCCCCGCACGAAGCGTGCGCCGGGTACGCACCACGGCTGACCGGTTGCGGCTGGCCGCGTTCCGAGGTTGCTCTATGGTTGGAAGGGTGCGTGCCATCGCGCGCGGATCTCCATGACGTCCACTCTCGCCGCAGCGCCCCGTCGGTCGCGTGACTACTCTCGACGAAGAGCGCTGTTGCTGGGCAGCATCTATCTGCTGGCGGGTCTGCACATCGCGCATTGGAGGATCTCCGGGCGCACGCTCGCGCCGCTCGAGCTGAACGAGCTGATGTACACGCTCGAACTCGGCATCGTGACCGCGGGGTTCCTGTTCATGACGGTGGCGTTCGTCGGGACCGCGGTGTTCGGGCGCTTCTTCTGCTCGTGGGCGTGTCACATCCTCGCGCTCCAGGACCTGTGTCATTGGCTCCTCGGGAAAGTCCGCATCGAGCCCAAGCCGGTGCGGGCCCGTGTGCTCTTGCTGGTGCCCTTCTTCGCGCTCTTCGACATGTTCGTGTTGCCGCAGATCCTGCGCACCGTGGAGGGGCGGCCGCTGCCGAGCTTGCACCTGGCCAGCGACGCCCAGGGCTGGGCTTCGTTCCTGACCACGGACTTCTGGCGCAACCTGCCACCACCCGGCGTGGCGCTCGCGACGTTCGCGATCTGTGGATTCCTCATCGTGTGGGTGCTGGGATCACGATCATTCTGCACGTACGCCTGTCCGTACGGCGCGCTCTTCAACCTGCTCGACCGCTTCGCGCCCGGTCGCCTGGCCATGGTCCGCGACTGCAAAGCGTGCGGCCGCTGCACCGCGGTGTGCACCTCGCACGTGCGCGTGCACGAGGAGTTCGCGGCGCACGGCATGGTCGTCAATCCCAATTGCCTGAAGGACCTGGACTGCGTGGCGGTCTGTCCCAACGGAGCCGCCGGGTTCGCCTTCCGTCGTCCGCCCGGCCTGTCCTCTTTCACGACGAAACGCGCGATCCGCCCGAAGTGGGACTACTCCTGGCCAGAGGAAGCACTGCTCGCGTCGACGTTCGTCGTCACGATCGTCGTCGTGCGCGGGTTGTACGGCGTGATCCCGTTCCTGATGGGGCTTGGGATCGCGGTGATCTTCGCTTTCGGCACGGTGCATCTCCTGCGCCTCTGCTGCAGGCCCAATCTGCGCCTCGTGCCGTTCCAGCTCAGGCGCGAGGGGCGGTTTTCCGGCGCCGGAGCCGTGTTCCTCGTGTTGGCGGTCGCTGGTCTCGGGCTCCTGGCGCACAGCGCATGGATTCGCATCGAGGAAGCGCGCGGTCTCGCGGCGCTCGTCGCCGCGGAGACGGGTCCTGGAGAACGATCCGTTCAACTCGCATCGGCCAGCGCGCACCTCGAGCGTCGTGCGCGGTTCGGCCTGTACGAAACGTCCACGGTCGCGCGGTCGCGAGCTCGCACGGCCGAGCTGAGTGGCGATCTCGCCCGCGCGGAGCGAATCCTGTCAGCTGAATACGATCGCGGCGGCGGACAGATCGAGACGGCGTTCGCGCTGGCCCGTGTGATCGCGACTCGGGGACGTTCACAGGAGGCGGCGCGCCTCTTGCAGTCGATCGTGGACCTGTCCTTGCAGCCCGGCCACACTTTCGGCCCGAGTTCGGTCACGGTCGCCGACGCGGCCACCGTCTTGGCTCACATGCGCGCCGAGGACGGTGATCTGGAGCAGGCCGAGCGCCTGTTGCGCCGTGCGCTCGAACTTCGGCCGACGCATGCCTCCGCGCTCTACGCGCTCGGCGTGATCCTCGCCGCGCGCAACCGGACGAGCGAGGCGATCGACGTCCTGCAGCGCGCAGTCGACCAGGGTTCGCGTGATCCCGATCTGCTCAGCAATCTGGGACGACTGCTCCTCGACTCCGGGCAACTCGCGAGCGCACGCAAGATGCTCGAGCTCGCCGTCGAAGCCGATCCCGGGCACGCACTGGCGCACTTCAACCTGGGGCAGTTGTTGCAGCGCATCGGAGATGCGCCCGGTGCGCGCGAGCAGTTGCAGCGCGCGCGCGAGCTCGATTCGCGGCTGGGCGGCGGGCTGCGCTGACCGACTCGAGCGGGCCGCGTCCTGGTCAGAGCAGGGCTTCCAACTCGCTCGGCATCTCGACGCCTTCGTTGAGCTCGCGCGCGAGTCGCACGTCCGCTCGCGCCTTCTCGACGTCTTGGAGCTGGAAGTACAGGCTCGCGCGCAAGACCAGGCGTCGAGCGCGCAGGTAGTTGCTGCCTTCGCCTTCGGCGGTGAGGACGTCGATCGCCTTGCCGAGGGCCTCGAACACGCCCTTGTTGTCGCGCTGATTGGACGCGATCTCGGCGCGGTTCATCCACGCGGGTTCGGAACCCGGTTCGAGCTCGAGGCAGTGTTCGATCGCCTGGAGCGCCTGCTTCGCATCGCCGGCGACGTTCAAAGTCACCGCGCGCGCGCGCCAGGCCTCGGGATTCGTCGCGTCGAGTTCGATGGCCTTCTTCGAGGCGCGGTCGGCGTCGACGGCGTGGCGAGGATAGGAATCGTCGGCCAAGAGCGCCGCGTTGAACGCTATGCGTGCCTGCGCATTGGACTGTTCGCGTGGCGCCCCGGCGAAGCAGTTGCGCAGCGTGTCCTTGTCGATGATCCCGCCCGAGGTGACGAACGGGTGGAGGTCCTCGACGTCGCGCGCGGTGTAGTCGATCAGGCGCCGCAGTTCACCCGCGCTCACGTTCGGCGCGAGCGAGCGCATCAACGCCGCGACGCCGGAGACGTACGGAGCGGCCATCGACGTGCCGCTCATGTGGATCGAGGCCTCGGGTATGACGGTCGACAGGATTTCCTCGCCCGGCGCGCAGATGTCGACGCTCGCGGGGCCGTAGTTCGAGAAATCGCTGATGTTGTCGAGGAAATCGACCGAGGCCACCGTGATCGCGTTCGGGAAGAAGCGTGCGAGGTAGGCCGGACTCGTCAGCGTCACGTCGTTGTCGACGGACTCGTTGCACGCGGCCATGACGAACAGCACTTCCGGATTCTCGTACATGACGAGCGCCCACTCGGCGACCGCGGCCGTGTAGAGCTCGATGCCCCAGCGCGTCGCGATGTCGTCGATCGATTCGTCGAGCTTCGCCGTCGGATCCATGTCGCGATGGTCGTTCAGACAGCGCTGGACGTGTTGCCAGGCGATGCCATTCCAGAAGCCGAGCCCGCCGCCGAAGCTCAGGTTCGCGATGCCGGCGCCCGTGGCGCGCAGATACCGACTCGTCACGCGGCCGCGTTCGACGGAGTAGGCGAGCAATCGCGCGCGAATGTCCTTCATCACGATCTCGGGCACGAACGAACTCTTGTGGATCTCGTCGAAGATGCCGTCGCTGTTCTCGCCCAGCAGTCGTCGCGTCTCTTCGCTGAAATTCAGGCCCAGCGTGTGCAGGCGGGCCGAACCCTCGCTCGCCTCGACGACGATGCCCGCGACGTGCGAGCCGTGCGCGGCCTGCTTGAGCATGTTCAGGAAGTGCTTGTCCGACAGGCCGTCGAGCGGCCCCATGATGTCCGACAGGGGATTCGTGTACTCGGAGAGCTTGAGGTCCGCCTCGTCCTTGCTGATGGCGCCGCTGACGCGCTGGTCGTCGATCTGGATGATTCGCGCGATCGCGTCCTTGTGCTTCTTGTAGGCCTCGAGCTGCCCCGCGCGGATCGTGTAGGGCTTGTTCGATACCGGAATCCAGCCGTACACGTCGTCGACGAAACCGTCCTTGTCGTCGTCGACGCCTGACTTGCCGAGCCTCTCGACGTTGTTGACCTGGTAGGCGGCCTTCAGGTTGGGGTGGAGGTAGTTGACGGTGTCCTCCATGATCATCACGAGGGTCGGTTGCTCCGGTTTGGCCGTCGCGCGCCGTGCATTGGTTTGCAGATAGGCGTAGCTCCGCAGCAGGAAGCGCAGCGGAATGTTGCCGCTCGTCTCCGCGGCGATGTGCTCGAGGGCCAGGTGGCCCTCCTTGTCCTTGGCGTTCGCGTCCGCGCCTGCCCACAGGAGTTCGCGGCACGGAGCGAAGGCCTCCGCGGCGGCCGCGAGCATGAGCGCCGTCCGACCCGTGCCGTCCTTGGCGTTGACGTCCGCGCCTGCCGCGATCGCGTCGGCGACCTTGCGCGCGTCACCCGCGGCGGCTGCGGCGAACAGATCGTCCTTCGGAGTGGAGCGCACGAACGCCTGCGCGGGGAGCGAGAGTCCGGCAAGGACGAGGAGGATGCGGGTGGTCGTGTGGGTCATATGGCCGAGAGTGGATTGGTTTCGCGTCCGTGGCTGCCCCGCAAGGAGGGCATGCAAGCGGTGGGGGGCGCAGTCTAGGGAATGCGCCCTCGCCACTGCGAAGCCCGGAGCGGGAAACATCAGGCGACCTCGCCCGGCGAGTCCGCCGTTTCCGTCAGCCGCCGTAGATCGTCCCGGCCTCGACGAAGCACAGCGGGTTCTTCCACGGATCTTCGGCGTAGAACGAGCGTTCGCCCCACGGCCGGACCGCGATCGCGCCGCCGGATGTGCCGTGGACGTCCGCCTTCGAGAGGCAGCGCAGTTTCTTGGCGCGCGCAAAGACCGCGTCGAGGTCGCGCACGACGAAGTAGAGCGCCTTCGCGGCGGTGTGCGGCTCGCCGACGGAGGACACGTCGACGACCTGCAACGTCACCGCTCCGGCTTTCACGTAGAGGCGCGAGCCGGGCTGGACGCGGGCCTTCACGCCGAAAAGAGCGCCGTAGAACTTTGCCGCGGCCGCGAGATCGCCGACCTCCACGTTCAGGCGGAACAGGCTCGGCGTATCGCTTTTCACGCCCGACTTCCGCGGTGCGGCTTTTCCCCTGGTGACCTTCTTCTTCGTCGCCATTGAACTTCCTCGTTCCGTCAGCCTGGGTCCTGCGAGGACCACGCGAGCCACTCGCCGGCCAACTCCAAGCGGGGGCGAGCGCGGCCTGCGGTTTCGTCAGGGGGACGCCGTCCCCGTGGCCAATCGTCGGCCAAGGGGCCCAGTCTTGTCGACGAACTGCGCAAACGCCGGGGAATAGCTGTCCTCCGGGCGGTCCGGCCGCAGTTTTGCCTCTGGACCCGGGAGTCGCCGTTCGACGCCAGGGCGTGATCCCGACTCCCACACCCCCACCCGGAACTCAGAACATGAACCACCAATCGCTTGGACGCCTGGCCCTGGTCGCCTGCTGCGCGACGGCCCTCCTCTCGCCATCCGCTCGAGCCGGGTCACCCGCGGCCGCCTTGGACACGACGCAGGCTCCGGCCTCGCTGCGCGGGGCCACCTTCGCGCCCCGCGACGAAATCCTATTCAGCGAGCCGGGTGACGGCGCCCTGTGGGTGCGCGGCGCGAACTTCAAGGCGCGCATCGACGGCGGCGGAGCGACGGTCATCCCGTTCTTCGGGTCCGACGCACCGCGCAACTTCCCGGTCGAGCTGCGCGTCGAGACCGCGACGGTGGGAGGCGCAGCGCTGAACGTTACGCACGACGCGAAGGCCACTCGAGAGCGACAACGCGTGAGCATCGACCGCGGAGCGTTCGTCGAGGCCTACGACGTCGCGCTCGATTCACTGGAACAGCGCTTCGTGTTCGACACCCTGCCGTGCCAGGGCGATCTCGTCGTGCGCATGAACGCCGCGAGCGAACTCACGGGCAGCGACCTCGGCACGAGCCTGCGTTTCGAAAACGAACTCGGTCGAGTCGATTACGGCGAGGCGTTCGCGGTCGATGCCGCGGGCAGGCGAATCGCGATCGACAGCACGCTCGTGGAGGGCGTGATCCAGCTCGTCGTGCCCGCAGAGTTCATCGCACGGGCGACCCTGCCGCTCACGATCGATCCGTTCATCACGTTCTTCACCGTGCAGCAGGCGGCGCACTACGAATCCGTTCCCGACGTCGCCTACGACGCGTCGTACGACAAGTGGTGCATCGTGTGGGTCGACCGCTACAGCGCGACGGACAACGACGTGTTGGCGCGGATGTGCAGCGGCAACGGCGCGCTGCAGCCGGGCACGATCACGGTCGATTTCACGTCCGACTCCTGGTACACGCCGCACATCGCTAGCAGCAACGTGACCAACCGTTACATCGTGGTCGCGGCGCGCATTCCGTTCGGCTCGAGTACGTCGGAGATCGCCTTCCTCGGCATCGACGCCATCAACGACGGCGTCACGCCGCAGTACAGGCTCAGCCCGAACGACGGCGTCTACCGCAACGAACCCGACATCGGCGGCGATCAGAACACCGGCTTCGGCGCGATCGGGAACTTCTGCGTCGTGTGGCAGCGCTACGTCAACGCCAACAACACCGACATCGAGATGCAGATCCTCAACGGCGCGGGCACTCCGCAAGGCGGCGTCGTCGCGCTCGAGAACGGCGTCGAGAAGTGCGAATACCCGAAGATCTCGAATTCGGTCGGTCCGTACGGCATCGCGCAGGTGATGGTGTGGACGGTCGTGTGGCAGCAGCTCACGACGACGAACAACCACGACATCTATGCCGCGCAGGTGTCGCCGTTCGCGGGCGTCCTGCACCCGCGCTACCCGATCGACACGACGTTATCGGCCGACGACACGCGCCCGGTCGTCTCCACGATCCTCGACAATCGCGGTGACGGTTTCCTCGGCGAGCGGCCGTACCTCGTCGTCTACGAGCGCGACTACGGCGACCACGACATCATGGGCGCCGTCGGCCAGGCCACGACCGTGCTGACGAGCACGAACCTGATCGGGATGGTCGATCCGACGTACTGGTACTGGAACCAGGTCCTGCCGAGCGTCGATTCCGACGGAAACCACTTCCTCGTGACCTTCATGGAGCAGATCAACACGCTGAACCCGAACTTCGACGTGTGGGTCATGGACCTCTACATGTCCGGCTCGTCGCTCACGCCCTGCGCGACACACGCGAACTTCGCCGGATCCCCCCAGGCGGAGACCGCGCCCGTGATCGCGTCGATGCACTCGGGCGGCGGTGCGGCGCAGCATTTCTTCGGCGCGTGGGAATTCGCGTCGATCAACAACCTGAACGACATCCAGGGCGGGCTGTGGGACACGTGCGCGGAGGGCGGCGAGTACCAGTCGTTCTGCTCCGGCGACGGTTCCAACACCGCGTGCCCGTGCGGCAACAGCGGCCAGGGGACGCGCGGGTGCGCCAACTCGGTGGACGCGCTCGGCGCGCGCATCGCCGGCACCGGCCGGGCGAGCACCAACGCAAACACATTTGCGCTCCAAGGCTCGGGGATGCCGTCTTCCTCGCCGTGCCTCTACTTCCAGGGGACCGCGATCGCGACGACGGGCGCGACGGCGGGCGTCACGTTCGGCGACGGACTGCTGTGCCTGTCGGGCAGCATCATCCGCCTCGCCGTCGTGTTCAACGACCCGAGCGGTGCGTCGAGTTATGGGATGCCCTCGGTCGCGGTGTGGTCCGCGGGCGGCGTCCCGCTCTCCGGCGGCAAGCGCTACTACCAGATCTGGTATCGCGATGCCGCGTCGTTCTGCACGAGCAGCAACTACAACTTGACGAACGGTCTCGATGTGACCTGGTCGTGGTGATCCGCGCTCAAAGGTCCGCGAGCGTGCTCTTTCGGCCCTTGTTCTGCTCCTTCAGCCAGCCCATCAAGGGCTCGAAGTAACGCAACATCGGTTTCGCGCTCAAAGGGCTGCCCGTCTTCTGGACGAGCAGCTCTTTCCAATCCGCGCTGGCGCCGGGCTCGAGGATCGACTTCAGGAACGTGCCGATTTCCTTGCGCCCGTAGTAGTTCGTGTCGCGCGGATCCTCGTGCAGGATCTCGCGCGCGATGTGGTCGTGCAACTGGAAGAGCAGCACGAACGAGAGCGCGTAGTCGTAGTAGCCGGCCGGGTCGTCGTTGATGTGCGTCTTGGTCGCCGCGTCGCAGTACTCCTCGCCCCGCACGGTGGGCGGCGCGATGCCCTGGTACTTGGCGGCGAGCTCCCACCAGCGTTTGTTCCACTGGGCGGCGGGCAACTCGTCGTGGTAGAGCTCCTTCTCGAAGTTGAACATCGTCCCCGTCGACCACGGGATGAACACGGCGTACTCGAGCGCCTGCTTGAACAGCAATTGCATCGGGTCGGGCTTTGGACCGTCCATGTTGATGCCGATCGCCTTCACGAAGCGCGGTTGGCGAGCGGCGAGACCCATCAGGGAGCCGATCGCCTCGTGATAGGCGCGGTTGGCTCCCTCGCGCAGCAAGTACGGCACGCGCGGGTTCGAGTAGGACATGTAGTAGTAGATGTGGCCGAGCTCGTGGTGCGTCGTCTCGTACCACTCCGTGTTCGGCTCGACGCTCATCAGCGAGCGCACGTCCCGATCGAGGTCGATGTGCCAGGCGCTGGCGTGCGTGTTCTTCTTGAAGCCCGCATCGGCGGCAACGGGGTACAGCGAGGACTTCTCCCAGAACGTCTTCGGCAACGGCGCGAAACCCAGGCTCACGTAGAAACGCTCGGCCTGCTCGATGCAGTACTCCTTGCCCTTCGCCTGCAGCGGCACGTCGAGATCGAAACCAGGCACCTCGACGAGCGACGACCAGTCCTGCCCCCAGCGATTCGGCAGCCACTGCGCCGGGATGAGATCCGGGACGGGCTGACCGTAGCGCTTGGCGAGCTCGTAGCGCGTCCACGTGTGCAACTCGCGGAACAGCGGTCGAAGTTCCTTGTTGATCGACTCGATCGTGGTCGCGAGCTCGGCGGTGGTCATGCCGTACTCGCTCGCCATGTAGCTGAAGAAGTCGTGGTAGCCGAGCGGGCGCACCGACGCGTTGCGCAAGCGCTGCAATTCGACGAGGCCGGGGCGCAGGACCTTGCCGACTTCCTTCGAGGCCTCCCAGATCTTCAAGCGACGCCCGAGGTCTTTCTCCTCTTTCAGACCCTTGTCGATGTCGTTCGGCGTCAGCGGCGCGCCGTCCATCTTGAACTCGAAGCCGTACAGCTTCTCCGTCTGCGCCGTTTCGGCCGCGATGCGCGCCTTCACGACGTCCGCGGCGGTCGCGGGATTGTTGCCGGCCTTGAACAGGATGGCCTCGAGCTGCTTCGCCTGCAGCGGGTCGAGTTGATCACGGTCCTCGAGATACTTGCGCGCCATGGCGATGTTCTCGGCCGAGCCCGTGAATGCCGCCATCGCTTCGTCGGCTGCGCGCGTGCGAGCCGCGTTCGTGTCGTCGCCTTCGACGATGTGCGTCTGCGACACCCATTGCGCTTCCGACGAGGCCGTCGACAGCTCACGGTAGCGTTCGTTGTAGCGGTCGAGGTCCAGCTGCAGCGTCGAACACGCCTTGGTCTCCTTGGCCGCATCGCGCGCCGTGGAACAGGCCGCCAGGGAGGAAACGCACAGAAGGGCGACGATTCGCAGGGTTCGCATCATGCCGCGGAGTCTATGTCCGAGGCTGTGATCGGCGCGAGTCGTTCGACGCCTTCTTGCAGCGAACACACGCCGCGTGCACCTTGAGCGCCGACCATGCAGTCACGACACCATCCCGACGGGGGGCAACACGACGCTCCCGAGCGGGTCGACGTCGTGAAACGCCACGACCGGCTGCTGCGGCGCACGGCTCTCGTTTCGTTCCTGACCCTGATCTCGCGCATCGTCGGACTCGTGCGCGAGACGCTCACCGCCGCGATCTTCGGCGATCGTTCGGCGATCAACGACGCCTTCGTGACGGCCTGGCGCGTGCCCAACCTGTTCAGGGCACTGATGGGCGAAGGGGCGATCACGACCTCGCTGCAGCAGGCACTGACCCGTACGGACCACGAGCGCGGCGAGGAGGCCGGCCGGCGGCTCTTCCACGCCATCATGAAGACGGTGATGGTGTTCGCGGTCATCGTGACGGGGATCGCGGTGGCGATCGCGCTCCTCCTGCCCGATGCGATGCCGATCACGGGTTGGCGCTGGCTGGGCGCGGACCCCGAACCGGTGCGCGACCTGACGGCGCGGATGCTCCCGTTCGTGCTGTTCATGTGCGGAGCTTCGGTAGCCGGCGGAGCGCTGCAGGTTCGCGGTCATTTCCTCGCGCCGGCGCTCGCCCCGAGCCTGATGAACCTGTGCTGGATCGGCGCGCTCTTCTTCACCGCGCACACGTACGGGTGGGGCGGAAGCGCCGACGAAACGCCGCCGGAGCGCTTCGCGAGGCACTTCGACATGGCGCGGATGATCGGGCTGTTCGTCCTCGGCGCGGGCGCGGTGTTCCTGCTCGTGCACCTGCCTCCGCTGGCTCGCCGCGGACTGTGGGGCGCGCGTGCGGGCGCCGCGCCGGCGGCGCGCGTTTCGAGCAGCGAGGTGTGGGCGATCCTGAGGAGCACCCTGCCGCTCGCCTTCGGAGCGGCGGTGTTCCAGATCAACGTCTTGATCTCGGGTTTCCTGGCCGAGGGACTGCTCCCAAACGGTGGGCCGACCGCGCTCTACTACGCGGCGCGCCTGCAGCAGTTCCCGCTCTCGATCGTTTCCGCAGCGGCGACGAGCGCCGTGTTTCCCTCACTCGCCGCGCTCGGCCAGGTGGGTGATCGAGCGGGATTGAAGCGGCTCCACGACGAGACGCACCTCGCCATCGCATTCGTGGCCGTACCCGCGACGATCGGACTGTTCGTGTTCGCGGGACCCGTGTGCGCCGTGTGCTTCGGTCACGGCGCGTTCGGAGACGAAGGTGTCGCGCGGACGGCGGCTGCGTTGCAGTGGTTGACGCTCGCGATCCTGCCCGCCGGCGCCACCGGACTGCTCGCGCGGGCGTACTACGCGATCGGCGACTACTCCACCCCCGTCAGGTGCGCGGTGGTCATGCTCGTCCTGAACACCGTGCTCTCCGTCGTGCTCGTCGCCGGGTTGCACATGGACGCCGACGGGCTGGCGCTCGCGACCGCGATCACGGCGTGGGGGAACCTTGCTCTGCTCGGCCCGCTCCTGCGCCGGCGCCTCGGCGTCCCTCCCGCCGAGCGGGCGGTGGGGCGCCCGGGACCCGGTTTCCGCCTGTCCAGGATCGTCCTCGCGGCGGCCCTTTCCGTCGGTTTGGCCTTCCTCACCCATCAGGCCCTCGGACGCGGGCCGGATTCGGCTCTCGCCCTGGGGCTGGCCATCGGCGTAGCTCTTTGCAGCTACGGGACTTGCGCACTTCTCCTGCACCTGCCCGAAGCCGAGCACCTCCTGAGCCGCCTGCGTCCGAGGTGACGAGCTCGGCGGCAGGCGAAGGCCTCCGCAATTGCTGGTGGCGTCGTAAGCCTCTTACCCACAACCTATAGTGGCTTGATGGTCAGGCAATTTTGAAAAGTGTTGGGCGCGGGAGTCAGATCCGCCTCCCCACCGCCGAACGTGTCGTTCGAGGGTGGCGCCGCCTCGGAGGCTGAACCTAAACCTCTGGAAAAGCGGCAGTTATCACCTTCCAATTCCACTCCGCAGCCCCCCCGCCGGACGCTCGCCCGTCGGCGCCGAGGTTCCGGGGATGCCCGCAGCCCCATTCAATCAGTCGTCAACGGAAGAGAGAGCACGTGAACCCCATCGCGCCGTCGATCCAAAAGAGCAGCCGTCAGGCTGATACCCGGAGCACCGTGGACGCACTCGCCGAACTCGAGGCCATCGCACCGCCGGCCGACCTGCCGGAGCCGGATCTGACCGAGAACGCGATCACCGTTCTCGAGCGCCGCTATCTCAAGAAGGACCCGTCGAACGGCAAGGTGTGCGAGACGCCGCGTGAACTGTTCTGGCGCGTGGCCGCGTGCGTGGCGCGCGCGGACGTGAACTTCCCCGGCGGCGGCCCCGAGCGCGCGCTCGAAGTCGCGCGCGAGTTCTACACGCTGATGGCGAAGCGCCAGTTCATGCCGAACTCGCCGACGCTCATGAACGCCGGTCGCGAGATGGGCATGCTCTCGGCGTGCTTCGTGTTGCCGGTCGAGGATTCGATCGAGGGCATCTTCGACTCGATCAAGGCCACGGCGATGATCCAGAAGGCCGGCGGCGGCACGGGATTCAGCTTCTCGCGCCTGCGTCCGCAGGGCGACCTCGTGCGCAGCTCGGGCGGCACCACGGAAGGTCCGCTCTCCTTCATCCAGGTGTTCTCGAAGGCGACCGACGCGATCCAGCAGGGCGCGTTCCGCCGCGGCGCGAACATGGGCATCCTGCGGATCGATCACCCCGACATCATCCGGTTCATCACGATCAAGGACGATCTCGGGATGTTGACGAACTACAACATCTCGGTCACGGTCACGAACCGCTTCATCAGCGAGCTGCGCTCCAAGCCGGAGACGATCCACCAGGTCCAGAACCCGCGCACGAAGCAGTGGTCGAAGCTCGAGAAGCTCGACACGGACGGCAAGAAGACCGGCCAGTTCTGGACCGTCGGCGAGATCTGGACGCTCGTCATCGAACACGCCTGGCGCTCGGGCGAACCGGGTGTCGTGTTCATCGACCGCATCAACGAGAAGAACCCGATCAAGAACGTCGGCCTCATCGAGGCGACGAACCCGTGCGGCGAGCAGCCGCTGCACGCCTACGACTCGTGCAACCTGGGCTCGATCAACCTCGGCGTGCTGGTGAAGGGCGAGGGCAAGAACGCGCACTTCGACTGGAACGAATACAAGACGATCATCCACACGACGACGCGCTTCCTCGACAACGTCATCGAGGTCAACAAGTACCCGCTGCCGCAGATCGACAACATGTCGAAGACGACGCGCCGCATCGGGCTCGGCGTGATGGGCTTCGCCGACGCGCTGTACAAGCTCGGCATTCCCTACAACTCGGCCGAGGGCTGCGCGTTCGGCGAGAAGGTCATGCAGGTCATGAACGACGAGTCGCACCTCGCCAGCGAGTTCCTCGCCGACGAGCGCGGCGTGTTCCCGGCGTGGGAGGGCTCGGACTGGGAGAAGCAAGGCCGTCGCCTGCGCAACAGCTACACGACGACCGTGGCCCCGACCGGAACGATCTCGATCATCGCGAACTGCTCGGGCGGCATCGAGCCGATGTTCAGCCTCGCCTTCATCCGCCAGGTCATGAAGGACACGCAAGGTCGTCCGACGATCATGCGCGAGGTCAACTACGTGTTCGACCAGACGTCGCGCTCGCGCGGCTTCTACACGGACGAGCTGATCGACGACGTCGTCGCGAAGGGCACGCTCCAGTACCGCTCGGACGTGCCGGAAGACGTCAAGCGCGTGTTCGTGACGGCGCACGACATCAGCCCGTTCTGGCACATGAAGATGCAGTCGGCGTTCCAACGCCACTGCGACAGCTCGATCAGCAAGACGATCAACTTCCCGCACGAAGCGACGGCGGACGACGTGCGCACGATCTACGAGCTCGCGATCGACGAGGACGTCAAGGGCGTCACCGTGTACCGCGACGGCTGCCGTGACATGCAGCCGATGGCGCTCTCGACGTCGAAGAAGCCGGAGGGCAGTGGCAAGACAGCGCCCAAGGCGGAGATTGCTCCGGTGCCGGAAAACGACCTGCGCTTCACGCGCAACGAACGGGGCGACGAGGAGCTCAACCCGATCAAGCTCCCCGAGATCATGAGCTGCCTGCGCATCCGCCAGATGACGCCGTTCGGCAACATGCACGTGAAGGTGTCGGTCGATCCGATCTCCTGCCGCGAGCGCGAAGTCTTCGCGCAGCTCGGCAAGGGCGGCGACGTGGCCAACTCGGACCTCGAGGCGATCTGCCGCATCCTGTCCTTGTGGCTGCGCAGCAACGGCTCGCTGAAGATGGCCGTCAAGCAACTCGAAGGCATCGGCTCGTCCATGAGCGTGCCGACCAAGGACGGGCGCATCATGTCGCTCGCCGACGGGCTCGCGACGGCGCTGGAACGCTACCTGGCCGCGAAGGAGGAGCACGGCTTGCACGCACTCCTGCTCGGCGGAGCGCAACCGGATCTCACCAAGACGGGCTTCACCAAGATCACCGAAGCCGCGAAGGTCGCCTCGGCCCCGTCCACTGCGCAACCGCGCAACGTGTCCCAGTACAAGCTGAAGTGCCCCGCGTGCACCGGCAACCTCTCCTTCGAAGAGGG
>JBGATY010000002.1:0-94753 GCA_044228955.1 Planctomycetota bacterium
AGTCGCGTTTCCAATCGAGACGGCGGTGAACGGATCGCCGGGAGTCGATCGCGTGCGAAGCGTCTCCGGTCTTGGTCTGGCGATCGTGTACGTCGAGTTCGGCTGGAAGGAAGACGTGCGCGTCGCTCGACAGACCGTCCAAGAGCGTCTCGCGCAAGCGGCTGAAAAGCTGCCCCCCGGCGTCGTGCCGGTGATCGGCCCTATCAGCAGCATCATGGGCGAGATCATGATGATTGGGATGAAGAGTCAGACCCAGTCAGCCATGGAGACTCGCAGTCTCGCGGACTGGGTCGTGCGACCGGCACTCTTGTCGATTCCAGGCGTAGCCCAAGTCACGGTGATGGGCGGAGAGCTCAAACAGTTTCAGGTCAAGGCAGATCCGAACAAGCTGCGCCTCTTCGATCTCTCGATGGAGGACTTGGAGAAGGCCGTCGGGGCTTCCAATCAAAACACGGGCGGCGGCTTTCTCGTCGCGGCGAGCCAAGAGATCGTCGTTCGCAACATCGGCCGCGTGCGAACCGTTCAAGACATCGAGAACTCACTCGTCGCTACGCGTGTTGGAAAGGATGGACGCGGAAGCCGCCCCGTTCTCGTGAAGGATGTCGCGAACGTCGTCGAAGCCGGAGCCGTCATCAAGCGGGGCGAGGGATCGATGAACGGCGCGCCAGCCGTTGTCATGGCGGTTCAGAAACAGCCGACTGCCGACACGCGCGAACTCACGGTGCGCATTGACAAGGAGCTCGACACTCTGCGCGCGACGCTTCCCGAGGGATTGGTGCTGAATGCAGAACTGTTCCGCCAGTCGCACTTCATCCAACAGGCGGTCGACAACGTTCTGATCGCGCTCCGAGATGGAAGCATCTTCGTCGTCATCATCCTGATCCTGTTCCTTTTGAACGTCAGGACAACGCTGATCACGTTGACGGCAATTCCGCTCAGCATCCTGACTACCACGCTCGTCTTTGCGGCCTTCGACATGAGCGTGAACACGATGACGCTCGGCGGGATCGCGGTCGCCATTGGCGAGCTCGTCGACGATGCCATCGTGGACGTGGAGAACGTCTACCGACGCTTGCGCGAGAACAGGCACCGACGCGACCCGCTGCCGATGCTGGATGTGATCTTCCACGCATCGAGCGAAATCCGAAGCGCGATCGTCGTCGGCACGGTTGTCGTCTTGCTCGTGTTCATCCCGCTCTTCGCGCTCTCCGGAATCGAAGGACGCCTCTTCCGGCCACTGGCGATTGCTTACATCGTCAGCATTCTCTCGTCGCTGGTGGTCTCGCTCACTGTGACACCGGTGCTGTGCTCCTTCCTGCTGCCCACGATGAAGCGCATGGAGGGCGAGAAAGACGGAATCGTTCTCCGATTCTTCAAGAGACTCGCTGCGAAAGCATACGACGTTGCGCTTCCACATCCGAAGGCTGTGCTGACGACGTGCAGCGCTCTAGTTGTTGTCGCCGGTTTCCTAGTGACTCGTCTCGGAGTGGAGTTCCTTCCACCGTTCAACGAAGGCACCGCCACGTTGAATGTGCTGGCGGATCCGGGCGTGTCGCTGAAGCAAAGCGACGAATATGGCCGGATCGCGGAAGAACTCATGCTGACGATCCCGGAGGTCAAAAGCACTGGGCGCCGCACTGGGCGTGCAGAACAGGACGAGCACGCCGAGGGAGTGCACTACTCCGAGATGGACGTCGATTTCTGGACAGAGGCGGACGCGAAGAACGCGAACAAAGTCAGCACCCCTGGAGGTCGGAAGCCGCCGAAGGCGGTGCGCTCGCGCACCGACGTGTTCGCAGAGATGCAGGCGAAGCTAGAACAAATTCCTGGTGTCGTCACGTCGATTGGTCAACCGATCAGTCACCGCATCGACCACCTCTTGAGCGGAGTTCGCGCTCAAATCGCGGTCAAGATTTCGGGTGACGATCTCGGGACGCTGCGCTCGCTCGCTGACCAAGCGAAGTCCGCGATGCAGGGAATCCCAGGTGTGGTGGATCTTCAGGTCGAGCAGCAGGTCCTCGTGCCACAGGTACACCTTCGCGTGAAGCGCGAGGCCGCGGCACGCGTCGGTTTCAATCCGGCGCAACTCACGGACACGCTCGAAGCTGCGATGAAGGGAAAGGTCGTGAGCCAAGTGCTCGATGGCCTGCGCTCCTACGACCTCGTGCTCATGTTCGACGAGCACTGGACTCAGGACTTGACGCGCCTTGGAGACGTACGCCTCCTCACGCCAACCGGCGCCGTAGTGTTGCTCTCGGATGTCGCCGACATCGTCGAGCAGCGTGGCCCGAACCAGATTCTGCGCGAGAACCTGCGCCGCCGAATCGTGATCCAAAGCAACGTGCGCGGTCGCGATCTCGGAAGCACGGTCGACGAAATCACGCGCAGCATCGCAATGGACGTGAAGCTCCCGCAGGGGTACGCGCTCACGATTGGTGGTCAGTTCGAGAGCCAAAGAGAAGCGACGCGCATTCTGACCGTGCTCGGTCTCGGCAGCCTGATCGCGATGTTCTTCGTCCTCTTCAGCGCGTATCGCTCCGGCATGGTCGCGGCTCAGATCATGCTCAACATCCCGTTCGCCTTCATCGGGAGCGTCGGGATTCTCTACTTCACGGGCAATGCATTCAGCGTTGCGAGCCTCGTGGGATTTATCAGCTTGACGGGCATCGCGACTCGCAACGGTGTGCTGATGATTAGCCACTACATCCACCTGATGACCGAAGAGCGGATGGAGTTCGGCCGGGAACTCGTCGTGCGCGGAAGTCAGGAGCGCGTGGCGCCGGTGCTCATGACGGCGTTTACGTCGTCGCTCGCGCTCATACCGCTGGCACTCTCGGCAGGCGAGCCGGGCCGCGAGATTCTTCACCCTGTCGCGCTTGTCGTGCTCGGCGGCCTGCTTACGAGCACGGCGCTCGACTTCTTCGTCACCCCGACTGTGTTCCTGCGCTTCGGCCGCAAAGCCGCCGAGCGCTTAGTCGCTCTCCACCGAAGCGAGAGCCAGGTGTCCCTTTCTCAATCCACGTCCGAAGTCGGGTCCGGCGTTCAGACCGTTGCTCACGTCGTGAGCACTGATGGCCAGATCACAGCGGATGTTCCATCCACCCCTAATCAAGGAGAATTCTCATGAAATCGTGCTGCAAGACCAGTGAATCCCAGGGGAGCGGGAAGAAGAAACTCCCGCTCGCTCTGATCGTTGTCGGTGCGCTCATCGCACTCGTCGCCGGGGTTGCCGTCACACAGCGAGCGTTCGCTCAAGGTGATCATGGTCACGAAGGCCAGAAGGGTGGAGCGTCGACGATGCCGACGAGCTACGCAGCCGCTGTCCAAGCCATCGACGGGCGGATGAAGAACATCAGCCGTCTCATCGACACGAAGAAGCTCGACGCGGTGCATGCCGAAGCGGAGGTCATCCGCGATGTGGCGAAAGGCCTGGCGCAGCTCGCGCTCAAGGCCGACTCAGGTGTGCCGAAGGATGCCGTGAAGGAGATCAACGTCGCGGCCAAGGCGCTCGCGGACAAGTTCGAAGCGATCGACGAGGCCGGTGATTCGGGCAACCTCGACGCGACGAAGAAGGTCTACCAGGAGATGGTCGGCCTCCAGGCGACTCTCATGAAGTACGTGCCCGAGGCCTACCAGTGCCCGATGAAGTGCGAGGGCGACAAGACCTACTCGAAGCCTGGAGAGTGCCCCGTCTGCCACATGCACCTCAAGAAGTTGAACGGCGAGAAGTACACCGTCGATGTCAAACCGGCGGAAGCACTCCAGGCCGGGAAGAGCACGACAATCGTCTTCACGATCAAGGATCCGCAGGGTCAGACCGTGAAGACGCTCGAAACCGTCCACGAGAAGATCATGCACCTGCTCATGGTGTCGAAAGATCTGTCGTGGTACTCGCACGAGCATCCGCAGATGCAGGCCGATGGCACGTTCAAGCTCACCTTCGCCTTCCCCGCGCCCGGTGACTATGTCCTCTACCATGACTTCACTCCGCCTGCGGTCGGTCAGCAAGTTGTGCAGGTGCCGATCACGGTTCCCGGCAAGGCCGCTGCTCCGGTTGCACTCGTCGTCGACTCCGACAAACTGAAGCAAGTCGACGGCTACACGTTCAAGTTCAGCACGAAGGCCCCGCTGCGCACGGAAGAGGAGTCGGAGCTGATCTTCGAGGTCACGAAGGACGGCAAGCCCATCACGGACTTGCAGCCTTATCTCGGTGCGATGGGACACCTCGTGATCATCAGTCAGGACCTCAAGAACTTCGTGCACAGCCATCCACACGAGGAGGGCGAAGAGGCCGGGCACTCGCATGACGGCAAGCCTGAAGGTGGCGGTGAGCACGACGGCCACGACGCGAAGCCGATGGCCGCGGCGGCAGGTCCCGACATCCACTTCCACGCGCACTTCGAGGCGCCGGGGCTCTACAAGGGGTGGGGACAGTTCCAGCACATGGGCAAGATTCTGACCGTGCCCGTGATCATGGAAGTGAAGGAAGGCAGCGGCACGCCGAGCAAAGAAGGCGGCGGTCACAAGCACTGAGGCCAGATCGCGCGGGCTGGGTTGATTTGGCAGCCGAGCCCGCTCGACCGAACGGAGGGATCATGATTCGACGAGTGGTGATGAGTGCGTGGGTTCTGAGTGCTCTGCTCTTGGCGGGGTGCTCGACCGTGAACTTCGAACGCGATCTGCCGCGTGCATCGACGCTCGTCGAATCCCGTTCAGGGCTCAAGACGGCTTGGGGTGAAGACGACGCGCCACCGGTGTGGGATGGACGCTCACCGCTAACCTCTACGCAAGCGGCGACCGTCGCGCTTCGAAACAACCGAGAACTTCGAGCTGAGCTGGAGGAGATTGCCGCGGCGCGAGCCGACTTGGTTCAGGCGGGCCTTCTTCCCAACCCAGTCGTGAGTCTCGCGTTCAGACTTCCGCTTCTAAGCGGGGTCCCGACGTTCGACGCGGGGATCACCCAGCAATTCACCGACATGTGGCTTCGACCCTATCGCGAAGGTGCAGCTAAGGCAGGGCTCGATCGGACTGTGCTTTCGGCATCCGACAGAGCGCTTCGCCTTGTAGCTCAAGCCCGCCAAGCGCACGCGCGCGTCGTGTACGGGCAACAGGCCATTGAGCTCACCAAGCAGGATCTCGATCTGCTCGAACGTTCGATCGCAACGACGGAGGGTCGAGTACGCGCGGGCGAGGCGACAGCACTAGACGTGAATCGCGTGCGGCAGCAGTTTCTCGGACTTCAGGCAGAGCTCCAGCAAGAACAGGCTTCGCTTGAGAGGCAGAAGCGCGAACTCCTGCTAGAGATGGGCCTGGCTGACGGGGCTACGGAGTGGGCGGCAGAAATAGACACGACCCCTAGTTCCGAACAGTGGACTCGTCTGTCGGAGAGCGAACTCGTGGAGCGCCTTCGCGAGCAACGTCTCGACATCCTCGCCGCACGCTATGACGTCGAAACACGGAGACAGGAACTCAAGGCAAGTGAGTGGCGCAAGGGCAAAGTCGGCCTCGATGCAGGCGCGAGCTTCGAGTCCGACAGCGGAGGCAGCGAACTCGGGCCCGCGGCCAATCTAACCATCCCGCTGTTCGATACCGGGTCTGCTCAGGTGGAGAAGGCGAGGGCTCTTGTGCGCGCCGCAGAGGCACGTGCCGAGCAGGTTGAACAGAGCGCGGTTGGCGAGGCGCGATCTGCTCTCGCAGAACTTCGACGCGCGAGTCAACTAATCGAATTCTACCGCGGACAGGTGCTGACCCTTGCCCAGGATAACCTGGCTCGTGCTGAAGCAGCGGTGCGCTCCGGAACAACGGATCAGACGGTGCTGCTCGAAGCCCAGCGCGAGCTCATCGAAGCGCGTCGCAGTCTGAATCGACTTGAAGGCGACATGGCCGACGCACGCCATGCGTTGGAGTACGCGGTTGGCGGTTGGGTCGATGCTCCAGGGAGCGTGATGATGGACGCGCGCAAGGAAGCCGGGAGCCAGCCGTGATGTGCGATACCTTGCAAGCCCCGAGCGCGAGTTGGCAAAGAGGGAGAGTGGGCAAGGGGGCCGAGGGCTGTGACCCAGCTCCAGGTTCCCTTGCCACTTGTCAACAGAGAGGAGCGATATGGCGCACCAAGCCCTGAAGCAGCTCATCGGCAGGTGGCGCGAGGATTCCGGCGGAGCGTACCGGGGCTGGTTCCTCTGGGAGGAGCGCCTGAAGAATTTCCGTTCGATCCGCAGGGGGTTGGACGAAGTCATTCGCGAAATCGAAGAGGGGACATTTGGTACCGCATACAAGGGTTCATCCTTGGAGACGGTAGTCGGCGCGATTGCAGAACAGCGGCAGGTCTTCAAGGGAGCGGATCACGCCTTCCTGTGGAAGCCGAAGCTTCGGATCCCCGACATCTACGAGAGCGCTCAGAATCAGCGCGCGTTTGGACAGTTTCTAAGCGCGTGTGTGTGCTGCAAGGACGGCGAGGGCGTGGTCGATGCCGTGCGTCGCCTCGATGGACACAAGATCAAAGGCCTCGGTCCTGCCGCGGCCAATATCCTCTACTTCCTGCATCCCACGCTCGTGCCCCCATCTAACACTGCGATCGTAAAGGGCTACAACGCGCTGACTGGAGCCAACGTGAAGCTCGGCCGTTGGAATGAGTACCTCGCCATGCGCCAAGGGATCTTGCGCTTCAACGAAGAGCACCGAAACGATTTGTCGAACGATCTTGGCGCCATAGGAGGACTCCTATTCGATCTTGGGAATGGACGGTATGTCGCGCCTCCGATTGACGGAGATGCCGCTGCGCGGTCTGCATGGGAAGCGGATCTCGCCAATATGCGCGACGAAGGCCAGGCACAAAGCAAAGCGCAGCTCCGCGCCGACGAAGACGATCGGACCCACACTGAGATTCAAGGCTGGTTACGTGACCTGGGGCGAGCGTGCGGCTTTCGCGTGTGGATCGCTTCGAACGACCGCAATCGCACGTGGAATGGCGGGCGCCTTTGCGAAGGCTGTCTTGAGGACCTGCCCGCGCCCATCGACGGAGTTCCTGGCGCGGATGCCATTCGGTTGATCGATGTGCTCTGGGTCGATCCAGAAATGCCGAGGGTCGCTGCTGCTTTCGAGGTCGAGCACACAACGTCGATTCATTCCGGAATCGTCCGACTCTTGGACCTCGCATACGGATCTCCTCATGATTCGCTAGCCCTCTTCATCGTGGCACCGGACGCTCGCGAGGAAGATGTGCGTGAGCAAATACGCCGACCGGCGTTCTCACGCATCGGTGAACTTGCGCCACGCTATCTGCCCTACGGCGAGCTTGCCAAGCACCGTGAGGCGATGGCGCGCTTCGGGCACGGCCTCAAAGCCGTTGCGGCCATTGCTAGGACTCTGACGTGAGCCCCGTAGTGCTGGATGTTTCTCAGCGAGGCAACTGTAGGCATCCGCGTCGTACGCGGTGTACTGAAGCGCGGCCCGAGCGAAGCAGCCGCACCGCTGAATGCGCAAGATCCTTCGTTTCCATTCCAGACGACGATGAGGAGCTCGGCCGATGCTGAAGCAATCAGATAGCCTGTTGGAGAGAGACCCCGTCTGCGGGATGGACGTAAACCCGCAGCGCACCGCGCATCAGCATGCACACAACGGGCGGACTCTCTATTTCTGTAGTGCATCGTGCCGCGCGTCCTTCGAAGAGGATCCGGCGAAGTATCTCGGGCATGCGCCGTCCGGTCGGATGCCGGAGGAAGCCACACACCAGTCCTCCGCACCTCCCGGAGCTCACGCTCGCACATACACGTGCCCAATGCATCCCGAGATCGTCCGCGACGGTCCCGGTAGTTGCCCGATCTGCGGGATGGCGCTGGAGCCGCGAGAGGCTGCTCTTGATGAAGAGGAAGCGCCTGAACTTCGAGACATGCGGCGCAGGCTTTGGATCGGAGTCGTGCTGACCGCGCCACTGCTCTTGCTTGAGATGGGGCCGCACGTTTTCGGTATGAGCGCGCATGCGCTCGTATCGCCTCTGGTCTCCGCGTGGATCCAATTCGCGCTTGCGACGCCTGTTGTCGCGTGGTGCGGAGCTCCTTTCTTCGCTCGGGCCTGGGCTTCGGTTCTGAACCGTCGCCTCAACATGTTCACGCTCATCGCAGTCGGAACAGGAGTCGCTTACGCGTACAGCGTGTGGGCGCTGCTCTTTCCGTCCACGCTTCCTCCCGCAGTGCGTGGAGCTGAGGGCGATGTTGCCCTCTACTTCGAGGCGGCAGCCGTCATCACGGTGCTCGTCATCGTCGGTCAGGTTCTTGAACTTCGAGCACGACAGAGCACGAGCGCTGCCATTCGCGCGCTTCTGAAGCTTGCACCAGCGACGGCTCGCCTGATCAAGGATGACGGATCGGAGGAGGATGTGTCGCTCGACCAGGTTCCCTTGGGCGCGAAGCTCCGCGTTCGGCCGGGCGAGCGCGTGGCGGTAGACGGCGTCGTCATCGAAGGCACAAGCTTCGTCGATGAGTCGATGATGACGGGTGAGTCGATCCCAATCGAAAAGCACGCAAGCAGTCCAATCACCGGAGGCACGTTGAACGGCGCGGGCGGCTTCGTGATGCGCGCGGACCGTGTCGGCGAAGGCACCACCTTGGCGCGCATCGTGCGCATGGTGAGTGAAGCGCAACGCAGTCGCGCACCCATCCAGCGGCTGGCCGATTCGGTATCGGCGATCTTCGTTCCAGCCGTGATCGTCGTCGCGCTCATTGCTTTCTCGGCGTGGATGAGCATTGGGCCGGAGCCGCGGCTCGCACACGCAATTCTCGCTGCTGTGTCCGTGCTCGTGATCGCATGTCCGTGCGCACTCGGCCTCGCGACGCCGATGTCGATTCTGGTCGGAACTGGCAGGGGAGCGGGTGTCGGCGTGCTCTTCAAGTCGGCTGAGGCACTCGAAGTCCTTCAGGGGATCGACACTCTCGTCGTCGACAAGACCGGCACGCTCACCGAGGGCAAGCCGCGCCTGGTCACCATCGAGCTTGCGCCCGGCCAGAACGAACAGGAGCTCCTTTCTCTGGCAGCAAGCCTTGAGCGCAGCAGCGAACACCCGATCGCACAGGCGATCGTGACCGGTGCGACGGAGCGCGGCATCGCATTGCAGGGGGTTGAAGACTTCCGCTCGATCACCGGACTTGGCGTCTGTGGCCGCGTTGGTGGAAAGCGGGTGGCGGTTGGAAACGCAGCGTTGCTTGAGCAGGAAGGGGCAACTTCCACAGAACTCGCCGCCCGCGCCGACAAGTTGCGAGCCGAAGGACAGACCGCTGTGTCAGTCGCTGTCGATGGTCGCGTTGCCGGGATCCTCGGCGTTGCTGATCCAATCAAGGAGTCGACGCGTGAGGCGCTCGCCCTCCTCGCACAGGAAGGCGTGACGGTCATCATGTTGACCGGCGACAATCAAACTACGGCGAACGCTGTTGCCCGCCAGCTCGGTATCACCGATGTCCGCGCTGACGTGCGCCCCGAAAACAAGGCGTCCATCGTCGGCGAGTTGCGCTCTGCCGGGCACCGTGTCGCGATGGCGGGCGACGGCGTCAACGACGCACCCGCACTCGCTTCTGCCGATGTCGGCATCGCGATGGGAACGGGGACGGATGTCGCGATCGAAAGCGCCGGGGTGACACTCGTAAAGGGCGACCTCCGGGGCATCGCGCGCGCGAGGCGTCTCAGCCGCGCCACGATGCGGAACATCCGCCAGAACCTGTTCTTGGCCTTCGTCTACAACACGATCGGAGTACCGATCGCGGCCGGAGCCCTCTATCCCGCCTTCGGTCTGCTCCTCAGCCCGATGTTCGCGAGCGCCGCGATGAGCCTGAGCTCCGTTTCAGTCATCGGCAATGCCCTGCGTCTCCGACGCGCAAAGTTGTAAGAGCGGTGGCTAGGATATCCCGAGAAGATCGAGCTCACGAACGACAGGAAGATAGTCATCAATGACTTCCCATCTACGCAAACTTCTCCTCACCGCGCATGTGGCAGTGTCGGTCGGCTGGCTCGGTGCCATCGGTGCCTACCTTGCCATGGCCATCGCCGGTCTGACTGGCGGCGACGTTCAGACAGTGCGGGGTTCCTATATCTCAATGGAATTGGTCGCACGGTTCGTCATCATTCCGTGTGCCTTTGCATCTGCTCTCACCGGTATCGTGCAATCGCTCGGCAGTCCGTGGGGACTCTTCAGGCACTACTGGGTCGTGACCAAGTTGCTGCTGACGATCGGCGCGTTGGTCGTTCTGGTCTTCCACCTCGCGGCAGTGGAGCGAATTGCGCACGTCGCACGAGAGGAGGCTCTGGTTCCTGGACAACTGACCGCGGAGCGTGTGCAGCTTGTGGTGCACGCGGTCGGGGGGATGTGCGTCGTTCTCCTTGCCCTGGCACTTTCGATCTACAAGCCTTGGGGGCTCACCTCGTACGGCAAGCACAGACAGCATGAGTCCCGTGGGTCTATTCCGCCTCCTGCTCGCGCGCGCGTTGCGCCCGAGGTCACTATGCCACCCCGCACGCCACGCTGGGCTCTCGTGGTCGGCTTCCATGCCGTCGGGCTCGTCGTCATCGCGCTCGCCGTGCACGTCCTCGGGGGCGGCTTTCGTGGTCACTGAGCCGCATCGAGCTGACCCACCGGTCCGCCCGCGGCAATCAGCGCGACAACTGCGCTGCGTCCAGCATCGCGAGGATCGCCGAACTCAATGGCTGCGGGAGACTCAGCCAGGCTCCATCACGGATGGCAGGTTCCGGGTCCAGCCCAGAACGGGCTCCCCCCTTGCGGAGCCCGTCCAAACGGTCCACCGTCGTCGGCCGTATGCCCGTGCATGCGGGTGAGGCTTGACGCCTACGAGACTTGACAGCCACCTGCCGATACCATAGGTCGCACTCGCCCATGCCCTCCGTCACCCGCTACTTCCGCATGTTGATGCTCGTCTTCGTGACGATCTTCACGGTCGTTCCGGGCGGGCTGGCGATGACCGTCTGTTTCTGCCCTGACGCTCCCACCTTGCCAGGTCAACGCGGCGGAAGCTGTGGGATGGTGTGTTGTGAGGTGGCTCACGAGCCCGCGCCTCAAGATCCGCGTATCGCCAAGCCTACGCATAAGGATTGCGGGGCCTGCCGCACGCTCACAACCGGCAAGCGTGAGGCCTCGCTCTCCGCTCCGGCGGGCTTGGAGTTCTCGCATGTGGCCTTGCCGGCCGTGCATGCAACGCCTGTAGTTCCGCCCAGGGTCATCCTCTGTGAACGACCGTCGCGCCTGTGTGGCAGTCGCGGTCCACCGGGGAAATTCGCTAGCGTTCCGCTGCGCATCTAGCCGCAACTCCGTCGTCCTTGGCGCGGCGGAGCCCTTGTAGCTCCGCCCATTCCGAAGGCTTCTTCGTGCGGAGTTCAGATGCGCTTTCTTCCTGTTTCCAGGCAACCAAAGTCTCGCCGCCGTGCGCGTCATGGCCGCAGCCTGCTAGCGGTCGCGCTCTTGATCTTGGGCGTCGTCCTCGGGACCGCTTCCGGCGTGGTCTGGCACGACTCCCTCACGCAACTGTTCCATCGAGCAGGTGCCCAGACAAGCAGCGAGCGCAAGGTCAAGTACTTCTGGGATCCGATGATGAATCCACCATTCATCTCGGACAAGCCTGGCAAGAGTCCAATGGGGATGGATCTCGTGCCCGTCTACGAAGACGAAGCACCGGAATCGAGTTCAACGAAGGTGCCAGCGGACGAGTCGGCGACGACCTACTACTGTCCGATGCACCCGAGCTTCCGCTCGGATCATCCCGGCGACTGCCCCGTCTGCAACATGAAGCTCATCCCGCTTCAGGAACGCGCGGAGATGAGCGACTCATCGGGGGTCGAGGGCCACGCAACCGTGACCATCAAGCCCGAGCGCCAGCAACTCATCGGCGTGCAAAGCTCCCTCGTCGAACGGAAGGCCGCGACGAGAACTATTCGCGCCATGGGACGGGTCGAGTACGACGAGCGAAAGCTCTCGTCCGTGAGCTTGAAGTTTGGAGGGTGGATCGAAGAGCTCTACGTGAAGTCGACTGGTGAATCGGTCGCCGCAGACGAGCGACTGCTTTCCATCTACAGCCCGGAACTCTACGAGGCGCAGAACTCCTATCTGCTCGCTCGCGCCGCATTCCCGGGCGCGCCGTGGAAACAGACTGCCGGGACTGACTCGCTCGTTAGTGAACTCGGCGAGAGCGCGCGTCAGAGACTGCTCCTTTGGGGCATGACCGAAGAACAGGTTCGTGACCTTGAGTCCAAAGGCCAAGCTGACTTGCGGACCACGATCATGTCGAAGACGACTGGGGTGGTTACGCGCCGAGACGTTGTGACCGGCGCGCGTGTGGAGCCAGGCGCGCCTCTATATGAGCTCGCCGACCTCTCAACGGTATGGATCCACGCCGACATCTACGAGACCGAGATCCCCGCAGTGAAAGTGGGAGCTGAAGCGTCGATCGAGTTTGAGTCTTTGCCCGGCGAATCCATTACGGGGCGCGTTGTCTACATCTACCCATACCTCAACGAGACCACGCGCACGGCCCGGGTTCGCATCGAAGTCGACAACAGCGACGGTCGCCTGAAACCGGCGATGTACGCAACCGTGTCAGTCGGAGTCAATCTCGGAGAGCAACTCACAATCGACGACAACGCGATCCTTGACACCGGGCAGCGCAAGCTCGTGTTCGTTGACCTCGGCGGGGGCCGCTTCGAGCCACGCGAAGTGACGCTATCCTATCGGGGCGGAGGTCAGGCGGTCGTGACTTCGGGCCTGAAAGAAGGGGAGCATGTGATCACGAGCGGTAACTTCCTCGTGGACTCCGAGAGCCGACTAAAGGCAGCCATCTCGCAGCACACTGGCAGCGAACACGAGCACCACTGAGCAGGAAGGCTGCCATGATCGAACGAATCATCGAGTGGTGTGCCAGGAACCGCTGGCTCGTCCTTGTCTTTGCTGCTGTGGCCGTGGTCGGCGGCATCTGGAGCGCGAATCACGTTCCGCTGGATGCGATCCCCGACCTCTCTGACACGCAGGTCATCGTCTATTCGCGTTGGGATCGTAGCCCCGACGTCATCGAAGATCAGGTCACGTATCCGATCGTATCGGCGATGCTCGGTGCGCCGAACGTCAAGGCCATCCGCGGCTTCTCGGACTTCGGCTTTTCCTACGTCTACATCGTCTTCCAAGACGGGACGGACCTGTACTGGGCTCGCAGCCGCACTCTTGAATACCTGAGCAAGATCTTGCCCCGTCTACCCGAAGGGGTGAAGATCGAGCTTGGCCCCGATGCGACCGGTGTGGGTTGGGTGTTCCAATACGCTCTCCTCGACAAGAGCGGGAACAACAATCTCGCGGACCTGCGCTCCTTCCAAGATTGGCGCTTGCGATACTGGCTACAGAGCGTTCCCGGAGTCGCCGAGGTAGCCACCTTCGGCGGGTTCCAGCGCCAGTACCAAGTGAATCTCGACCCTGTGAAGTTGCTTGGATACGGCATTCCGATTGCCAAGGTCGTGGACGCGGTACGCGCTGGTAATAACGATGTCGGTGGTCGGCTGGTCGAGCTTGCGGGGGCAGAGTACATGGTTCGCGGTCGTGGCTACGCCCGCTCCATCGAAGACATCGGAAGCATTGTGGTGGCCACGGATGAGCGCGGTACACCGGTACTAGTCAAGAATCTCGGGACCGTAAGCATGGGCCCTGAGATTCGCCGGGGAATCGGCGATCTTGACGGACTGGGCGACGCTGTAGGCGGCATCGTAGTGATGCGTCACGGCGAGAACGCGCTTGCAGTTATCGAACGTGTCAAGCAGAAGCTCGAAGACATCAAGCAGTCGCTTCCGAAAGGCGTAGAGCTCGTCACGACGTACGACCGCTCCGAGCTGATCACTGAATCTATCGACACGCTGAAGCACGAGCTTCTCGCCGCGCTGATCGTCGTCAGCATGGTGATCTTGATTTTTCTATGGCACATCCCTTCGGCGGTCGTGCCGATCATCACCATCCCCGTCGCGATCTTGCTCGCCTTCATCCCCATGTACTTCCTGGGGGTTGGCTCGAACATCATGTCGATCTCGGGGATCACGATCTCGATCGGCGTCCTGGTCGACGGCGCGATAATCGAGGTGGAGAACGCCTACAAGAAACTTGAGCGATGGGTTGCTGGCGGGCGTGTGGGCGACTTCCACGAAGTACGTCTCTCGGCGTTGAAGGAGGTCGGACCATCGGTCTTCTTCTCGCTGCTCGTAATCGCCGTCGCCTTCCTACCGATCTTCGCGCTGGAGGAGCAGGAGGGAAGGCTCTTCAAGCCACTCGCTTACACGAAGAACCTCACCTTGGCGATGGCAGCGATCCTGGCGATCACGCTCGACCCGGCCGTGCGCATGCTCTTCACACGCATGGACTTCGTCCACTTTCGGCCCCGCTGGCTCTCGTGGTCCTTCAATCAAGTCACAGTCGGACGCTACGTGCCCGAGGAGAAGCATCCGATCAGCCGGATACTGTTCCGGCTATACGAAGGTCCTTGTCGATGGGTGATCCGGCATCGCGCGATCACGATCATTGGATCGTTGCTACTCGTGCTGACGACGATTCCGGTTTACCGCGCCCTCGGTTCAGAGTTCAAGCCACCACTCTGGGAAGGCGACCTGCTCTACATGCCGATCACCTTTCCGGGCATTTCGGTGACGGAGGCACGGACACTTCTCCAGAACACGGATCAAGTCCTTATGAGCGTTCCGGAAGTCGAGCGCGTACACGGCAAGGCCGGGCGCGCTGAGACCTCCACGGATCCAGCGCCTTTTTCCATGCTGGAGACGGTCGTCAAGTTGAAGCCCGAATCACAGTGGCGGTCCAAAGCGCGCTTCTATTCGGACTGGCCGGACTGGATGAAGACCCCGCTGCGTCACGTGTGGCCCGACCACATCAGCAAGGAAGAGTTGCACGCGGACCTTCAACAAAGACTCCAGGTGCCGGGCACGACCTATTCCATGCTGATGCCGATCTCGAACCGTATCGACATGCTGACAACGGGCGTGCGAACACCCATCGGCATCAAGGTGCTGGGGGACGACCTCAAGCGTATCGAGGAAGTGGCGGTCGAAGTCGAGAGCATCATCAAAGATGTTCCCGGCACATCGAGCGCCTTCGCCGAGCGTACTGCGGGCGGATACTTCGTCGACTTCAAACTCAAGCGCGAGAACCTGGCGCGTTACGGGCTCACTGTCGATGACGCAGAGATGGTGATCATGTCGGCGGTTGGAGGCGAGCCTGTCACGACGAGCATCCACGGTCGCGAGCGCTACACCGTGAACGTGCGCTACGCGCGCGAGCTGCGCGACGATGTCGATGGATTGCGGCGCGTGCTCGTCCCGACCCCGTCCGGCGCGCAAATCCCGCTGGAAGAACTCGCTGAGCTCTCGCTGACTGAGGGGGCGTCGATGATCCGCGACGAGAACGGCCTGCTCGCGGGCTACGTATACGTCACGACGTCTGATTCAGACTTGGGCGGGTACGTCGATCGCGCCAAGGCCGCCGTACGTCAGAGGCTTCAGGTCCCTGTCGGGTACTCGCTCACCTGGAGCGGTCAGTACGAAAACATTCTGCGCATCCAGGAGCGCATGAAACTTGTGCTGCCGATCACTGTCTTCCTGATCTTCGTGCTCTTGTTCATGAATACGAAGTCGGCCGTGAAGGCGGGAATCGTAATGCTCGCGGTGCCTTTTTCAGCGATCGGCGCCTTCTGGCTCTTGTGGTTGCTCGACTACAACCTCTCGATCGCGGTATGGGTCGGCCTCATCGCTCTTATGGGCCTCGACGCGGAGACAGGCGTCTTCATGTTGCTTTTCCTCGACCTCTCCTTCTGGGAGCGGGTGCGCGAGGGCAAAATGAAAACCTTCGAAGATCTGACCGAAGCTATCGTTCACGGCGCGGTCAAGCGCATTCGTCCGAAGCTGATGACTGTCGCTTGCGCCTTTATTGGCCTTGTTCCGGTTATGTGGTCGACAGGAACTGGTGCCGACATGATGAAGCGCGTCGCGGCACCGCTCATGGGCGGACTGGTGACGAGTTTCATCCTGGAGCTACTCGTCTACCCGGCCGTTTATGCAGTCTGGAAATGGCGCTTCGTCATGAAGCGCGGCACCGTCGATGTCTCCAAGCTCACCATGCCGCGACTTGGAGGCCACGCGTGAAGCTAATTCGCCGAACGACGGTCTGGGCAACGGCCGTGCTCGCTCTCTCAGCATGCGTGGCGCATCCGGCTGGCGAGCGCGAGGAGCGAGATCGTGCGCTGGCGGCAGGTCGGGAGTTCGACGAGCATCTTGAAGCTCCAAGCCTTCCCGAGAATCCAAGCGCTGACGATTACTTGCGAGCAGCGTTCCTTGCCAACGCCGAGCTGCGAGCTCGCTACTGGGAATGGCGAGCGGCGCTCGAACGCATCCCGCAGGATGCGAGCCCGCCAAACGCAGCGCTGAGTTTCTCTTATCTCTTGAGCGGTGGGAGCATGAAGGCATGGGACCGCACGACGCTTGGGATCTCGAATGACCCGATGACGAATATCCCGTTGCCTCCGAAGCTGGCCATTGCCGGTCGCAGGGCACTCGAAAATGCTCGGGCCACCGGCCTGCGCTTCGAAGCGGCCAAGTTTCGTCTCCAGGCGCAGGTCCTCGCGCTGTACTACGACCTCGCTCTCCACGCCGAACAGATTCGCATTCAGCAGGAGACGATTGCCTTGCTGGCCGTAACGGCGGGCGAGGCCTCAGCTCGCCTGGCAACAAGTGCGGTGCCTCAGGAAGACGTACTTAGATCTGGCACGGAGCTGGATCTCGCACGCAATGACTTGGCAAACCTCCATGCTCAACTTCCTCCGATGGTGGCGCAGATGAATACGCTCCTCGGCCGAGCGCCGGATGCCCGTGTGCCATTGCCAGAGTCGCTGCCAGATCCAAGGCCGCTCCCTGCAACAGACGAGGAAATCGTCCACCTCGCGGCCGAGCGCAGCCCGGAGCTCTCGGCGTTGGCGCGCGATGTGGCCGGCCGGAAGGAGGGGCTCGATCTCGCGCGCAAGGCCCGTCTGCCCGACGTCAACCTCTCCTTCTCGATCACAGGGACGGTTTCGGAAGCGCTGGGAGGGATGGTGGTACTGCCTACTCGGAGGGAGGCGATCCAGGGAGGCATCGAACAGGCACGTGCCGACCTGCGCGCGGCAGAAGCGGCGCGGATTCAGTACTCCCGCGATCTCGCCGCGAGCTTGGTACTCGACCTCTACGTTCTGCACAACGCGGAACGGCAGGCGACCCTCTTCCAGGACACGATCATTCCACGCGCCGACCTAGTCGCTCGCACTGCGCAGGCTTCACTCGCATCGGGCCGAATGCGGCTGATGGATGTGGTGGAAGCTCAGCGCGCGGCGCTCGACGCGCGCCTTACCCTCGCCATGCTCCGGGTCGAGCGCGAGAAGGCGTTGGTCGCGATCGAGAGTTGGTCGAAGGTCGACGTCGAAGCGCTGCACCCTGTGCGGAGCGGTACCTCGATGCGTTGAGACGTCCGGCGTCCTCCGATACCAAACGTCACTCAGATCACGTCTCTGTTGCTTCATGCTGTGGTGGCGAGAACACCTGGACGGCTGCTGCCTTTAGCATCGCGAGGATCGCGGCCTTCATCGGCTCTTGCAGGGTTGGCCACGCTTCCGTGACGAGCACGAGTTCGTGGTCCAACGCACGCTCTTGCACAGGCTCGCACTGCTTTGCACCAGTTCGGTGTGCTGGGGATTCTGCTGGGGACGCGGACCCCGCGTTCATAACCTGCGTATTCCCGGGGGCTTCCGAGCCCGGCTTCCGGTTTCCTAAACCGCAGGTCGGCAGTTCGAACCTGCCCGGGCGCACCAGCACATGGGCCGCGCGTGGGACGGGGACCCGATGCTTCGTCGGCAGCGAACCTTTTTCCGGCGCAGTTGGTCGATCTCTCGACGTTCGCGTCGATGATTATCGAGTGGTCATCTCCCGCGGCTCGTTCGTGGGGAAGAGTTGAGGAGGGTAGTCCCCGGAGTTCGGACCCGGACATCGATCGGGTTTGCAAGCAGGGGACTCGCTCGAACAACACCATGGTCGACGCATCTCGTCTTCCGCCCGAGCGGGGGAATGTCAGCTCCTCGAAGGCCGCAACACCGGCCGCGGCGAGCGCGACGACGGTCTCTGCGATCGTCCCCGATTGGTCGCGCGAGCGGGTCCGCTGTTTCTGGGACACGCAGCGACAACTGTTGCGACACATCCGCGGGTACCAGGCGTGGAAGCGGCGCGGAGGACTGGTGTCGCAGGTCATGCGGCGCTGGCACGTGCTCGGGTATCGCTGGTGGTCGATCGTGACCGCTTCGCAGATCAACCTCGGAGTCGAGATTGGAGGCGGCCTGCAGATGCCGCATCCCAACGGCATCGTGATCCACCCCGAGGCCAAGATCGGGCCGAATTGTCTGATCTTTCAGCAGGTGGGCATCGGTCCCGGCGGCCCCAAGCCCGGAGTGCCCGTGCTGGCCGGCCACGTCGACGTGGGGGCGGGGGCCAAGATCCTGGGCGGCGTTGTGATCGGGGAGCACGCGCGCATCGGAGCGAACGCCGTCGTGATCGACGACGTCCCGGCCTACGCGACGGTGGTGGGCGTGCCGGCGAGGATCGTCAGGATCGGCGCGCTGCGTCGGCTCAGTTGAGTCGGCCCTGAACGGATCGTTCCGCGGACGTCGCGCGACGCGGCGTCGTTTTGCACGGCGAGCACCTTCGACCTCACGAACGGAGTGCGGGCGACCTGGCGGAGCCGTTCCGAGCGTGCCTGGTCAGTCGCGCGGTGGCTGCAGGCCGAGCTTGTGGCACGTGTTCGCCACGTGCGTTCCGCGCCAGAAGACGGTGCCGCAGCGCGGGCAGGTGAAGAATTGTTCGTGACGCTCGCGCACGCAGTCGGGCACGCGGGCGGCGGCCTCCTCGGCGCTGGCGGCGGCGAGCTCGACGTTGCAGCGGATGCAGCGCGTGAAGAGCCGCGCGGCACTGTCGAGCCCGAATGCGCTCACGACCTGGTGCAAGTGCTCGACCGGGTCGTTGCCCGCGAGCACGAGGCAGCGCCGGGGCGGGCGGATCTCCCCGCCGAGGCGCGAATTGCGAGTCAGGAGGATCCGCTCCTCGAGGTCGGCACGGCGCGCCAGCGCGCGTGTGCCTTCGTGTTCGTGCCAGGTCGCGTCGTAGCCGAGACAGCGCAGGTACTTGCCGACCCGCACGGCCATGCCGTCGACGAGGAAGCGCGGTGCGGGATCAGCGTTCACGACACCATCTTGCCGCCTCGTGCTCGGCGGGGCTTCCTGACGAGTGCCGCCCTGGGATAGCAGCCGCTCCAGGTCGAAGGCCCCAGATTCACAGGCGAATTCCGCCTGTCGTGTTTAGGATGTCGCAAACGGGCGGTGCGCGTGGACTGGGTGCTTCGATCGCTGGGACTTCTGATCGTCGCTGTGGCGATCTTCTTCGACTCGCTGGGCACGGGTGGCGAGCCGGGGTTCGGCAACGGCCAGCGAGTGCTGCTCGCCGCCGGATCTTTCGTCGTCGTGCTCGGGTTCGTGCGAGGCAGGGCGCGGCGCATCGGTGTGCGTGTGGCGCTGGTCTGCGCATCGGCGTGCGTGATGTTGTTCCTGGCGGAGGCGATCACCTACTTCTTCCTCACCCCGCACGCGACGCGCAACCCTTCCTTCTCGCTACGCGGGTACGTTCGACCGGCGGCTTGGGGCGGCTACGAGCTCACGCCCGGTTGGCACGGCCGCTTCGAGGACGGGATCCTCTCGATCGACGTCGCGATCAACGCGTTCGGAGACCGCGACGATCCGCCCGACGCCTCCGACGCGCGCGCCGAGCAGCGCGTCCTCTTGATCGGCGATTCATTCGCGTTCGGTTGGGGACTCGAGGCCAAGGACACCATCGACGCGCAGATCGAAGCTGTCTCGCAAGGCCGCGTGTCGAGCTACACGATAGGCGTGCCCGGCTACGGTCCGGCAGACACCCTCGAGCGCCTGCGTGAGAGCCGAGCCTGCGTGCCGACCACCACGATTTTCGTGATGTGCGAGAACGACCTGCGCAGCGACAACCGCGACGAGTCGGTTCACACGGCCTTCGAGGGCATGATCGTCTCACGCCGCCGGTCGGACGGATCTCCACGCGACCCCTCCGAGTGGCGCGCGGAGATCGCGTGCGCGGAGCGCATGGACAAGCCGGCTTGGCAGACGGAGTGGAGAGGATTCCTCGGCCTGAACACCTTGCGACGACGCGTCGCCGGGCTGCTCGATCCCGCTGTCGCGCTCGCCGAGGGCCCCCCCGAGGACTACGACGCGACCTCGCTCGCATCCGCCGTGAAGAACACCGTCGCGATGCAGGCCCTCGCGCGCGAGCGGGGTGGAGCATTCGTCGTGGTGGTGATCCCCGGGCGCGGCGAGGCTGCGCGAGAGCAACAGTTCGCGCCGGTCGCGCGCTACGTCTCCGAGCTCGAGCGACTTTCGATTCCGGTCGTCGAAGTACGCGACCGCCTGAAGTACCACGACTATCTCGCGCACGACGCGCACTTGTCTCGCAGCGGAGCCAAAGTCGTGGCGCAGGCGATCGTCGAGTACGTCCAGCGCTGAGCGAGACGATCCGGCCTCGCGCGCGGCGGCGAGCCGGGTCCGACCCGCGCGTCGACGGGACCGCTACTTCACCTCGAAGTGCGCGGTTTCCGCCAACCAGTCGTCGAGGCGCACTTCGATCGAGTACGTCCCGACGGGCAGACCTTTCGGGTCCGCGAACTCGAACAGCGTCGCGAGCGAACCGTTGTAGGTGACAAGGCGCATCTCGCTGCCGAGCACGTCGCCGCGCGCATCGAGCCAGCGCACGCCGATGTTGGCCGTCTTCGCGGAACCGTCGGAGTAGACGGAGACGGCGATCGTGTCCTTCGGCGAGAAGACATGCTTCTCCACGGCGACGTGATCGTATTGACCGCGACCCGAGCCGACGTGCACACCGGTGATGGCGACGTCCTTGGGTTTCTCTGCGACCTTGGCCGGAGCGGTCACCGCGGGGGGAGTCGCGGGGGCGGCCGCGGCGGGAACGTGGTCCGTCTTGGCGCAGCCCGGAGCCCCGAGCGCGAGCAAGGCCGACAACGACGGGAAGAGCAGCGATCGAAGCATGGTGGTCTCGAATTGGGCGCGGGACGGCGGCACTGTCACTCTCACGAGCCTAGCGTTTCCGGCGTAATCGGCCACGGGAACGGTATCGGCAGTAGGATGCGTCCGCCGCGGTCCGCGTTGCTGCGCCGCGCTTCCTTCTCCACTTCCCATCGGGTGCGACCATGTGCTTCCCTGCCTCGATTCGCGGTGCCATTCCGCTCCTCGCCCTCGTTGTTTCGTTCGCGTCCTGGCCAGCAAGCGCCGGCACGTCGCAATCACGACCACAAGGACTCGCCTCGTCCGATTGGGCGACGATCCGTCGTCTGGTTGGGGCCGATCGATATGTCGCGCGAACCGAGGGCAACGACTTCATCGCGTACAACCCCTGCCAGCAGTGGGTGACTCGGTTCGATCGCCGGGGCTTCACGATTCGGCCTGAACACGGCGAATGGACGTGGGGCCTCCAACTGGAACACTTCGGATTCGCAGGTTGCGAGAGACACGTGAACGACCCGTCGTCCGTGTGCAGCGCGGACTCGCGCGTGACCTACACATGGGATGAGACGCTGCAAGAGTCGTGGATCAACGACGCGCGCGGAATCGAGCACGGGTACACGGTGCTCGAGCGGCCCGAGACCGAGATCTGCGGACCTCTCTCGATCACGCTCTCCATCCGCGGAGATTTGCTTCCCCGCGTGCTAGACGGCGGCCGGCTCATTCGATTCTCTTCGCAGCCGGGAGCTGCCGTCCTCGACTACATGGGCTTGACGGTCTTCGACGCGAAGGGGCGCGAGCTCGAAGCACGTTTCGTCGAAGCCGCGCCCGCGTCGATTCGGGTCGAGATCGAGGAGTCCGACGCGGCGTATCCCATCACGGTCGATCCCGTCGCCCAGCAGGCGTACCTGAAAGCCTCCAACACCGATTTCAGCGACTCGTTTGGAAGCGCCGTGGCCATCTCCGGCGACACCGTCGTCGTGGGAGCCCCTGGCGAGTCCAGCCAAGCCATCGGTGTGAACGGCAATCAAGCCGACAACTCGGCGAGCTACGCGGGAGCTGCCTACGTGTTCGTGCGCAATGGGTCGAGCTGGATGCAGCAGGCGTACCTCAAGGCCTCGAACACGAATGCCGTGGATCTCTTCGGGGCGTCGGTCGCGGTGTCAGGGGACATTCTCGTGGTCGGCGCTCCATTCGAGTCGAGTGCGGCTGTCGGCATCAACGGCAATGAACTCGACAATTCGGCCAACCAGGCCGGCGCAGCGTACGTGTTCGTCCGCACGGGCACCGTATGGGTGCAGGAAGCCTACTTGAAAGCCTCGAACGCGAACGCGGACGATCAGTTCGGCTGGAGCGTCACGGTGGACGGGAACACGATCGTGGTCGGAGCGCCGAAGGAGGACAGCAGCTCGACTGTAGTGAATGGCAACGAGCTCGACGAAAACGCTCCGCAAGCAGGTGCCGCGTACGTGTTCGTGCGCAACGGAACGTCCTGGAGTCAGCAGGCCTATCTGAAGGCATCCA
The DNA here is from genome assembly GCA_044228955.1 of Planctomycetota bacterium. Classification (GTDB taxonomy): domain Bacteria; phylum Planctomycetota; class UBA1135; order UBA1135; genus JAEUIA01. Next base: position 22,665 of record JBGATY010000002.1, read on the forward strand.
ATGCCACGCAGGGATTCGAGTTCGGCAACGCCGTCGCGCTGTCCGGCGACATCGCGGTCGTCGGGTCTCACCATGAATTCGGCGACTCGACGGGCGTCAATGGCAATCAGTCCCTGCAAAACACACCTTTGGCGGGTGCGGCGTACGCGTTCGCGCGGATGGGAGCGTCCTGGACGCAACAGGCCTATTTCAAGGCCTCGAACACGGAGGCGTACGACGCGTTCGGCAGCTCGGTCGCGGTAGAGGGTGATACCGTTTCCGTGGGGGCGCCCTACGAAGACAGCGCCGCGAGCGGCGTGAACGGCAATCAGGCAGACAACACCGCGGCCGATTCCGGTGCCGTCTACACATTCCACTGGAACGGGAGCACGTGGAGCCAACAGGCATACTTGAAAGCGTCGAACACGGGCGTTTCCGACCACTTCGGAAACGCCGTGTCGATTTCGGGCAACCTGCTCGTAGCCGGAGCCAGTTTCGAGGAGAGCTCGGCCACCGGCGTGAATGGCGATCAGAGCAGCAACCTCTCGAGTTCGTCCGGAGCGGCTTACGTTTTCGTCCGGACAGTCTCCGTCTGGAGCCAGATTGGGTACCTGAAGGCCTTCAACACGGGGGCGGGCGACAGTTTCGGTCAAGCCGCGTCCTTGTCCGGTGCGACGGCCCTGATCGGTGCTCCCAACGAAGACAGCAACGCCACCGGGGTCAACGGGAACGGTCTGAACAACACCGGTTTCGATTCGGGCGCCGCCTACGTGTTCACGCTCGACCCTGTTCCGGCGTCCTTCTGCCTCGGTGACGGCACCCAGTCTCCGTGTCCCTGCGGCAATCCGGGCGCTGCCGGGCGGGGCTGCGGAAGCAGCGCCTTCTCAGGTGGGGCGCTCCTCGCCGCATCGGGGAATCCAGGCGCTTCAGTCGGAACCGACAGCCTCGTGCTGACCGCGACGGACATCCCCGGGCCAGGTCTGTTCTTCCAATCGATCGGCGTGGCGGCGGCCCCGATTCCATTCGGGGACGGACTGCTTTGCGCATCTGTCGGAATCGTTCGACTGGGCGTCGTGTTCCCAGCCGCAGGCAGCGCGTCCTATCCGGGCGGACTCACTCCGAATCCCATCCACGTAGCCGGAGCTCCCCTCACCGCGGGAAGCACAAGGCATTATCAATGCTGGTACCGCTCCCAGCCGGGACTCTGCAGCGCGAACAACTTCGATTTGACACAGGGCTTGACCATCACATGGTGGCCATGACTGCGAAAAAAGGCCTGTGGGCCGGGGAGCCCAACGTCGCGTCGTTCCGCGCGGGGTGCGGCTGAGACGCTGCATGCCAAAGCAGATCACCTTGCTCCATCTGGCGACGCGAGGTCACTCGCATGCGTCGGGCGCAGGCTGCGGTCGTCGGGGCCGCAGGGCCTTCATGCGCGAGGCGAGCGGCGTGGTTCTGACGCCGAGCAAGGCAGCGGCGCCGTCCATGCCGCATGTCTTCCCGCATCGGCACGTGGCAGGTCCGCGCGGGAAGGCCAACCTCAACCTCGCCCCAGAGATCCTCAAAGGACTCAACGCCGATTTCGCCGGCAGCCTGGCAAGGCTGAGAAGAACTGGCCCGGCCGCGTGAGAAAGCAAGTCCAGTGAGACCGGCGCAGCCTGGCCAGGGCGCGAGTTCCGGTCAGGCACAGGCTGTTCTTGGACCGCGCGAAAGAGACGCACTCGACCATGACCCTCGTCGCACTCGTCCCGCCCTTCGCGCTCGCGACAGCGCGCGCCAAGGTGCGCCTGGCCGAGGACACCTGGAACTCGCGCGATCCTGATCGTGTCGTGCATGGGTACACCGAGGATTGCGACGGGCGCAATCGCAGCAGGTTCCTGAACGGCCGCGAGGAACTGCACGCGTTCCTTCAAGGCAAGTGGAGACGTGAGCGTGATTACCGCCTGATCAAGTCGACCTGGGCTCTCGGCGATTTAGAGCCGACGGTGGATGCGCTGCGGAAGTGGATCGCGTTGCTCGAAGCGAACTCACTGCTGTGACGGGCCCGTGACCGTCCGGCGTTGGCCGCCCGCTCGGCGCGCCGACGCGCGGGAATGAGGACCTGGGCGGGCCCATTCCGAGCGAAATAGGGTGATTTCGTAACCGCACGGGCGCCGCGGTCGTTTCGGACTGCGTGGAAGAGCACCTACTCTGCACCGGATGCCGCCCGTCACCGAAGCCGAACTGCTCGCACTCTGGAGAGCGGGGGACGACGACGCGGGGGCACAGCTGTGCAGGCGACACGTCCAGCTGGTCATGCGCATCGCGGCTGCGTACCGGCCGCGTTCGTGCGGCGTCGACGATCTGGTCCAGGAGGTGTTCTTGACCATGTTCGCGCGCAGCGAGCGGTACACGGAGCGCGACGGCGTGCCGTTCGAGCACTGGTTGTCGCGGCTGGCGGTCAACGTGTGCCGCGACGAGCTGCGCAGCGAGAAACGCGAGCCGACCCATGGCACGCTCTCGCCGGACGGCGAGCGCGTGTTGGCGTGGCTCGCGAGCGGCGGGGAGGAAGCAGTCGGTGACGCTCACGCGGCACGCGAGGCCGTCGAGGCACTGCTCGCGCGGCTGCCGGCGGACGACCGGATGATCCTCACGCTGCTCGACATCGAGGGTCGCTCGACGGTCGAGATCGCGGCACTCACGGGCTGGAGCCGTACGCTGGTGAAAGTGCGCGCGTTCCGGGCGCGCCGGAGGTTGCGCGCGGTGGCGGAACGGCTCGAGCGGAGGGATGGATGAACATCGACCAGCCGGGATTCGATCGTCGCTGGCTCGAGCTCGCGCGGACCGCGCGCACGGGGCCGCGAGCGGAGCCCTTCGCGCTCGAGATCGCGCGCCGGGCTCGACGGCGCGAGCCCGAGGCGTTGCCGCTCGTGTCCGCGCGCTCGGCGTGGTGGTGTGGCATTGCGGCGGCCGTCGTCACCTGTTTCCTCGCCCCGCTCGCGTTCGAGCGCGTCGAACTGCCGCCGACGGTCGTCGACCTCTCGCCGCCCGATCTGCCTCCGCCACCGTCCCTGGAATCGCCTTCCTACTATCTCGCCCGGGCCGGTGCGGCCTGGAAGGAACTCACGCCATGATCCTGGCCGACATCCTGCAGTGGTTCTTGTTGATCCTCGGCGCCATTCTCACGCTCAACGCGCACTGGATGGGAGCTCACGCGTTGTTCCCCGACGTCGTTCGACGCGCGCGCGAGCGATACGTGACCTCGCCCGTGAAAGCGACGTTCGTCGGGCTCGCGATCCTGATCCCGAACGTCGTCGTGGCGACCGTCCTCGCCAAGACGATCCCGCATCCTGCGGTCCAGTCACTCGCGGTGGGACTGTTGCTGATCGTCGGCCTCTTGGCCTTGGTCGGATCGGCGGGTCTCGTCGAACGCATCGGACTCGGCATGCCGTCGCAGCGCGACGCCGAACAGCCGTGGCGGCGCGTCATGCGTGGCGGCATCGTGCTCGGCCTCGCGTTCCTGATGCCGTTCCTGGGTTGGTTCGTGTTGTTGCCGTGGACGTTGATCAGCGGCCTCGGCGCGTGGGCGCTCGCGGGGCGCGCGCCGCGTGCCGTCGTGCTGGCTTCGACGTCCGAGCCGCTGCGAGCGGCGGACTGAGAGCCGTGGCCGCCTCTCGACGAGAACTGCTCGCGTCCCTGCTCGGTGCGTGGGTCTTCGCGAGCCTGGGCGCCGCGCCCGCGGTCACGTGGCTGCGGCGCTCGCGCCAGGCGGCGCTGCCCTGGCCCGAGGGTGCGTGCAGCCCCGACCTCGAACACCTGCTCGCGCGTTGCGGTTTCGGTGCACGGCCGGGCGAGCGCGACACGGGCGACACCGCGGAGCAGTGGATCGAGCGGCAAATCGATTGCGAGGGCATCGAAGATCGGGTCTTCGAGTCACGCCTGCGGCGCTTCGACACGTGGTACATGGCGGTGGGCGAGCTGTACGAATTCCAGGAGCACGTCGTGCGAGGCGAGCTGCAGTCCGTCGTGCTCCTCGCCGCCACGCACAGCGAGCGACGCCTGCGCGAATCCGTGCTCGACCTGTGGCGCGACCATTTCAGTCTGAGCCTCGGCAAGGGCGAATGCGCATGGCTCGCCACGAGCTTCGAGAGGGACGCCTTGCGTCCGCACGCACTCGGGGCTTTCCGCGAGTTGCTGCGCGCCGTGCTCCTGCATCCGGCGATGCTGTGGTTCCTCGACGGTCGCATGAACCGCGCCGATAGCGGCTCGCCGAACGAGAACTACGCGCGCGAGCTGCTGGAATTGCACACGCTCGGGCTCGACGGCGGATACACGCAGGGGGACGTGCAGGAGGTCGCACGCGCACTCAGCGGCTGGTGCTCGCGCGGACTGGGCGAGAGGCAGAAAGCGCGCGTCTCGTTCGAGGCAAAACGCCACGACGCGCGGTCGAAGCACGTGCTCGGGGTCGAGTTGCCCGAGGCCCTGGGCGAGGACGAAGTCGAACGCGTGCTCGACATCGTCTGCGCGCATCCGGCGACGTCGCGGCACGTCGCTCGCAAGCTGTGCGCGCGTTTCGTCTCCGACGATCCGCCGCGTAGCGTCGTCGAGGCGGTCGCGGCGAGCTTCGAACGCTCGAACGGCGACGTTCGGATCGCGCTCTTGACGCTGCTTTCCAGCGTGGAATTCCGTGCCGCCCGTGGGCTCAAGCTGAAGCGGCCGCTGCACTTCGTGGTCTCGGCCATCCGCGCGTGCGACGCGACCTGCGAGCCGAGTGACGCGCTGCTCCAGCGGCTGGAGCGGCTGGGCCATGCGCCGTACCTGTGGCCCACGCCTGACGGCTACCCCGACACGGCCGTGTTCTGGCGCGCCGGACTGCTCGGTCGCTGGCGCTTCGCCGACGAGTTGGCGCAGGGCCGTTTGCGGGGCGTGCACGTCGACGCCGCTGAGATAGTCAGCCGCGCCGGCGGACGAGCCCAAGTAGCGAAGTCGTGCCTCGGCCGCGAGCCGACGGCCTTGGAACTGGACGCGTTCACGAACGGCGACGACGCCGCGGGGCTCGCCGCGATCCTCGCGTGCCCGGGATTCCAGCGATGCTGAACGACACCCTGGTCACGGTCTTCTTGCGTGGCGCGGCCGACGGGCTCGCGCTCGTCCCGGCGGTGGGGGATCCGAACTACCGCCGTGCGCGTCCTTCGAGCGGAGTCAACGCGGGAACGGGCGTGAAGCTCGACGAGGTCTACGCGCTCGCTCCGGAACTCTCCGCGCTCGAACCGCTCTGGCGCGAAGGACGCCTCGCCGTCGTGCAGGATGCTGCCAGCAGCGACGAGACGCGCTCCCATTTCTATGCGCAGCCGCTGCTCGAACGCGGCGGCGCGAACGCGGCGGGAGGCTGGATCGCGCGCTATGCGATGGCGCGCGGCGGAGCGGTGCCGGCGCTGGCGTTCGGCTCCGCGCTGCCCGAGAGCCTGCGCGGCGGTGCGCCCGCGACGGCGTTGCAGAGCTTGAGCGACCTCGATCCCGGACCTCGAGTCGCCCATTTGGCCGAAACGCTGTCCGTTCTTTACGCCGAGGACGATCTGCTCGCGACGCCCGCGGCGAGCACACGCGCCGCGTTGAAGCAACTGCGCGAGCTGGAGCTCGCGCCATATCGGCCGGCCGACGGCGTCGATTGGGAGCGCGACGAGTTCTCGCAACAGCTCGCGCAGACCGCGCGGCTCATCAAGCGCGGCGTGCGGCCTGCCGCCGTGTGCATCGATCTCTTCGGCTGGGATTCGCACGTGGCGCAGGCGCAGATCCTCGCGCCGCTCATGCGACAGCTCGCTCTTGGACTGGCGCATTTCGCCACGGACCTTGGCGAACTTCTCGACCGCACCTCGGTGGTCGTCTACACCGAGTTCGGCCGTCGCGTGGCCGAGAACTCCGGGCTGGGCACGGACCACGGACACGGCTTTGCGATGCTCGTCCTCGGCGGCGGCGTGAAAGGCGGCTTCCACACCGGCCTTCACGAACTCGAAGCCGACAACCTGATCGGGCCAGGCGACCTGCCGGGGGCCATCGATTATCGCGCCGTGCTCGCACCGGTCGTCGCGCGGCACGGAGTTCCGGCGGACGCGGTCTTCGGCGCGCTGGAGCAGCCCCCGCTGCCCATTTGAAGCAGGCGCGGGCCGCGGTCGATCGGGACCTTGGATCTGGTGAGTCGTCCATGGCACGAGGACGCGCGTCGCGCACAATGCTCGCGGAAGGCCTGCATGGACGCCGACGCATTCCGCGAACTCGCACTCGGCCTGCCCGAGGTGGTGGAGCAGTCGCACATGGGACACCCCGACTTCCGGGTCGGTGGCCGGATCTTCGCGACGCTCGGGCCGGACGGAGAGTGGGGCATGGCCAAGCTTCGGCCGGATCAGCAATCGCTCTTCGTGACGGCCCACCCGGGCGCGTTCGAACCCGCGAGCGGCGCCTGGGGTCGCGGCGGCTCGACGATCATCCGCCTCGCGACCGTGAAGAAGCACAGCGTGAGGGAGGCGTTGATCCTGGCCTGGCGCAACACGGCTCCGAAGAAGCTCGTCCAGGCCTTCGACGGCATCTCGTAGCCGCGAAACGCTGCTGCCTGGTGCCTGGCCCGGCGATACCGGACGAAATCAGCGTTTGTCCTCGCGCACGTACTGGCGTGGATCGAGCTTCCAGGCGTGATCGAACCAGCCAGCGGCGAGGATGCCCGCGTCACCCAACGACAGCACGTCGCTCGAGAACAGCGCGTAGTCGGGATAGCCGACGCCGGAGGCGAAGGGACTCAACGTGTAGCCGAGGCGCGTGCCGCGCGCCCCTGAGTCCGCGAACACGCCGACCAGCGCGGTGGAACGATTCGGCTCCTGCCCGGGAGCGGGCCGCATCGGCGTCACGAACACGGCGCTCAGGTCGTCGCCCTTCCACTCGCGCTCGCCGAGCTTCAGGCTCCCGCGCGCCGCTCGAATCGGACATGCATCCGGCAGCACACTCTTCCACGCCGCGTTCGTGTCGGCGTTGCCGTACAGGATGACGTTGCGCCCGACGAATCCCTGGCGAGACCTCGAGTAGTCGACGTCGGAGACGAGCTCCGGCGTCCCGTTCGCGCGATACCACCAGGTCTCGAGGTCGGAGAGCGCGCGCTCGCGCAGTTCGCGGCACTCAGCCGGTGTCCCGATCGTCCCGTACACGAGCACGAAATCGTGATCGAACGCGCGTTTGAACGGTCCACTGCGCGCGGGGCTTTTCTCGTCCGCGGGCGGTTCGTCGACGCGCCAGCCGGCACCGTCGCGCAGCAGGTACACGCGCACGACGCTCGACAGTTCGAGCGTCGTGTCGTCGATCACGAGCTTCGATCCCTTCCATCCCGGCACGGCGTCGAGGATCAGCCCGCGCCGCACGTTCTCGGTCGAGACGCGCAGCGTTTCTCCCGCGTCCCCGAGGTGCGAACGCCAGCGGCACGGCTTGCCGTACTCGATCGGCTGCATGATCCACAGCCAATCGAAGCGCGGACTCACGCCGGGATCAGCGACCGTGAAGTCGACATCGGCGGACGATGTGCGCGGCGGAGTCTTTTGGAACAGAGCGAAGATCTCCGGCCAATCGACGCAGTCGGCGCCGGGTGCCGCGTCACCGTCCCACCAGTGGCCGGCGCCCTCCTGATAGTGGACCGCGGGCTTCGCTCCGGCTGCCTCGAGGGCCGCGACCATCGCCCGCGCTTCGCCCACGGGCACGTTGTCGTCCGCCGTTCCGTGCAGCACGTAGGCCGGAATTCGCGCGAGGTTGCCGATCAGATCGAGCGTGCGCGATGAGCCGTCGGCGCCGTGCCACAGATCACGCAGCGCTCCTGCTGGTCGCGTGCCGTAGGTGTCGAAGCTGCACCAACCCGCGCTGGGAGCGATCGCCGTATAGCTCCACGGATCGTTGGCCGCGAGGTGCCAGGTGCCGTGTCCGCCCATCGAATGACCCGTCAGATACGTCGTCGGCGCGTCGGATCCGCGCCACAAGCGCAGACTTTCGAAAAGCGATTCGACCCGGATCAGTGCCTGGCCCGCGTCGCGCCGGCCCCAGTCCTGCCAATCGAATCCGAATGGACGACGGTTGGTGGGACAGACGATCCAGAAGTCGTCCTTCGCCGAATACGAACGCGCCTGAGCGAGCGCGTCGACGCTGGCGCCGTGCAGGCTGAGCACGATCTTCGGCGGCTTGTTCCCCGGTCTTGCGGCCGGCAAGAGCGCGAAATACTGAGTCGACGCGTCGATGCTCGAATCGAACGTGACGCGTCGCGCCTCGGCCGGCGAGCGCACGTCGATCGACAGGGGAATCTGGCTTTCGATTGCATCGCCGCCGGAGAGCAGCATCACCGTGTCGAGTTTCCCCACCTGAGCCGCCACGTCCGACCTGGGTTCGATCATCAATCGCGCCTGTCGCGGCGCGAGCGGCGGCACCGTTCCGGACCATTCGCGAGCGGCGAACGGACCCGGATCGCCGTACGAGGGAATCCATTCGAGCCCCGTGAACACCGGCAGTCCGTGGACGAGATCGAACAGGGGCGCGCGAGTCCATGTCATCGGGCCGTGGCCGACCCGCAAAGACGGGGAGAGAGGCGCGTCCGTCGCATTGAAGAGCACGATGCCGAGCGGCCCGACGATCTCGCCCGCCTTCGTTCCGGCGATCGCATCGGGGCGCGTGACGTCCCACGTCGCGGTCACGATCGGCCCTGCGGGTGCCGACAGCTCGAGCGAAAACGCGCCGCGGACACCGGTGACGTACAGATCGTTGCCGCCCTTTTGGAGCGGAATCGGCACGCCGCCGAAGCCGTAGCCGTACGAGTCGCCGGTGAAACCGGCGCCGTTCACGAACAGGCGCGCCGCGCCGTCGAGTCGAGCGAATACGACGCGTTCGACTTCGGAATCGATGCTCGCGTATGCCCAACCGATTTCGCCCTCGACGCGTCCGTCGTCGCCGGCACGAAGCGTCTGCCAGCGCTTCTCGACGCGAAGCTCGCCTGTCAGCGCGTCCTCTACCTTCGGCGAGGCGGCCGCGCGATCCAGGAGGTAGCGCGCGAACACGGTGTCCGGGCGGAAGGGCCTGCGACCTGCGACTTCGAGCGACGCGATCACGAGCCATTCGCGGACGATGGTCGTTTGGAACGGCGGAGGAGCGGACGCTTGCGAGACCGCGATCGGATCTCGCGCAGCCAGGGCGACCAACGCGGCGAACCACGCGACGTTCACGGATCGACCTCCACGCTCATGCACTCGTTCATGCGGAGCGCACTCCAGATCCGCGCCGTGTACGCGACGGACCAGGGAATCGCCTGTCCAGCGGGGCCGGTGCCATCAGGCGATCAAGTCGTGCTGCACCACGCCGGCCACGTCGGTCAAACGGAAATCGCGGCCGGAGTAGTGGTAGGTGAGCTTCGTGTGGTCGATGCCGAGCAGGTAGAGGATCGTCGCGTGCAGGTCGTTCACGTGCACCGGCTTGTCGACGGCCTTGAAGCCGAAGTCGTCGGTCGAGCCGTGCGCGATGCCGCCCTTGATGCCGCCGCCGGCGAGCCACATCGTGAAGCCGAAGGGATTGTGATCGCGGCCGTTGCGCGCCGAACCGCCGCCGGTTCCGGTCTCGACGACGGGCGTGCGACCGAATTCGGAGCCGCACACGACGAGCGTCTTGTCGAAGAGGCCGCGTGATTTGAGGTCCTTGATGACCGCCGCGAACGGTTGGTCCGAGTCACGCGCGGTGTCGCGGTGCATGAGGATGTCGCCGTGGTGATCCCACGGATCGTGGTTGGCGTAGTAGACCTGCACCATGCGCACGCCCTTCTCGACGAGGCGCACGGCCATCAGGCAGCCGCGCGCGGTGCTGCCGCGGCCGTAGAGCTCGAGCGTGGCCTTGCTCTCCTTGCGGATGTCGAAGACTTCGAGCGCTTCCGTCTGCATGCGGTAGGCGGTCTCCATCGATTCGATCGCCGCGTCGAGCTGCGGGTCCCGCAGGCGTTCGCGTTCTCGACGCTGACGCTCGAGTTCGACGAGCAGGTCGAGTTCGCGGCGCTGCTCGGCGAGCGAGAACTTGTCGTTGCGCAGGAACTGCACCAGCTTCTTGGGGTCGAACTCCTTGCCCACGAGCTCCGCTTCGGTCTGGCGCTCGGTCTTGTCGGAGATGAACGTGCCCTGATGCACCGCGGGCAGGAAGGCGTTGTTCCACAGACCCGGCCCGACCGTCGTCGGCATGTCGGGACACAGCACGACGAACCCGGGCAGGTTCTTGTTCGCGGTGCCGAGCCCGTAGGTGAGCCACGAACCCATCGAGGGCCGGCCCGCCTGCGTGTGTCCGGTGTTCATCATCAGGAGCGACGGCTCGTGGTTCGGGATGTCCGTGTGCATCGAGTGCACGAACGCGATGTCGTCGGCGCACGAACCCACGTGAGGGAAGATCTCGCTCACCTCGCGGCCGCACTCACCGTATTTCTGGAAGGTGAAGGGCGAGCGCATCAGCGCGCCGGTCTTGCGCTCGGTCGCGATCTGGCCGCCGGGCAGCGGCTGGCCGTGGAACTTGTCGAGCATCGGCTTCTTGTCGAAGCTGTCGACCTGCGACAGGCCGCCGTTCATCATCAGGAAGATCACCGACGTCGCTCTGGGCGGATGATCGAAAGGCCGCGGGGAAGTGTCGTCGTCCAGGCGCGTGGTGGCGCGCGCGATCGACTCGTTCAACAGGCTCGCGAAGGCCAGCATTCCGAACCCCGAGCCGATGCGCACGAGCGCATCCCGGCGCGTCAGGGGTCGTCGGGTGAACGGCTGGAACATGATGGTCCTCGCGATCAGCGCACGAACAGGAACTCGTGCGAGGAGAGCAGCACCTTCGCATAGCGGCCGAGCACGGTCGTCGGGCGCTGCTCCTTGTTCTTCTTCCTCGGATCGTCGTCCTTCACGCCGGCCATCATGCCCGGAACCGGCGCCGGCGACATCTCCGCGTCCTCGTCGTCGCCCTCGTCCTTCGGCTTGAGGGCCTCCTTCTTCGCGGCGGCGGCTGCTGCAGCCATCACCTTCGCCTTCGCCGGATCGGCGGCGGCTTCCGCGGCCTCCTTCTCGCGCGCGGCCTTGCGCTCCTCGTACTCCTTCATCGGTTCGGCCGCGAGGTAGGCGAGACCGACTTCGATCTCCGGCTCGGTCGCTTCACGCCCGAACGCGAGGACGTAGAGCTTCTTGATCTTCGCTGCGTCGCCGGTCTCGCTCGCCACCCGCTCCGCGAGCAACTCGGCTTGCTGCTGCATGAAGTCGCTGTTCATCAGGAACAGACGCTGGAGCGGGACTTGAGTCGTGAAGCGGCGTTCGCTCGTCGTGCTGGGCGAGGGATAGTCGAACAGTGCGAGGAACTCGTCGAGCCGATAGCGGCTGATGTGGCCATACAACGTGCGTCGTGTGGCGTACGGAGTGAGCTTCTCGGAAGGACCGCCCATGCGCAGATCGAGCGCTCCGCTGACCGAGAGCGCGGAGTCGCGCACCTCCTCCGCGGTCAACCGGCGCGGTGTCGCGCGCCAGTACAGGCGATTCGCGGGATCCACCGCTTGGCCTTTCTCACTGACCGTGTCGCTGAGCTGGTACGTCGCGCTGAGCAGGATCGCGCGGTGCAGTTTCTTCAGCGACAGGCCGCCCTCGACGAACAGATTCGCCAGGTAGTCGAGGAGCTCCGGATTCGTGGGCCGCTCGCCGCTCATCCCGAAATTGCCGGGCGTGTCGACGATGCCGGTCCCGAAGTGGCCTTTCCACACGCGATTGACGATGACGCGCAGCGTCAGCGGGTGCGCGACGATCGCCTCGGCCAGCTCCAGGCGCCCGCTGCCCCGCGTGAACGCGTGGCGGTCCTCGGTGTCGAGGACGGCCGGGAAGCGCGCGGGCACTTCGACGCCGAGGCGGAAGGGGCTGCCGCGCACGTGCACCTGGATCGGCGTCGGTTTCGGCACGTCCGCCACGCCGTGCACGTACGGGTACTTCTTCCCGAGCTCCTTGCGCGCCTTCTTGACGTCGTCGCGCAACGACTGGATCTGCGCCTTGCGCCGCTCGCCCAGCCAGCGCTCGAGATCGTTGCCCATGAACGCGAGCACGCCCGGCTTGAACGAGTCTCCGGACTCGTTCGTGAGCTCGAGCTCGGTGTCGAGATCGCGCTCGAACACGTCGGTCCACAGCGCGACCTTCTCGTCGGCCATGCTCTTCAGCTCGAGGCCGCAGCCAGGACAGAAGTCGTCGTTGGTCACGAACTCGTTGGGCAGGTTCGCGCGCTTCTTGGGCTTCGTCGTCGGCAGAGCCTTGGCGCGGATGATCTCGTTCTCCTCATCGACCGCGTTGTGCTCGAGCACGACGTCGACGAGTTGACCCTGGAATTCGTCGGCCAGCTTCTCCGCCTCCTCGCTCGTGCCGCCGCTCGCGATCATGGCCTGCCACTTGTCGAGATAGTGGTAGTGCTTCGGCGGCTTCGCGAGGAACGCGATCCAGCGCGCGAAGAGCTCCGGATCGAGCTTGTCCTCGTCGACCACCGCGTGAGCCTTCCTCTTCGGCTCGCCGGTCACCTTCCACGCGGCACGCAGATAGCGAGCGGTCTCGAAGGCGAGCGACCAGGAAAGCTGCTCGCGGCCCGCGCGCTGGATCTTTCCGAGCAGCTTCTCCTTCGCTTCGAGCCGATCTTCGGCAACCTTGTATTCGTCGACGATTCCCTGCGGGACCTGCGGGTACTCCTTGTAGACGGTGTTCTTGAACACGCTCGCCATCGAGTAGTAGTCGGCAGTGGGCAGCGGGTCGTACTTGTGGTCGTGACAACGCGCGCAAGCGAGCGTCAGACCCATGAACCCGCGCGAGACGGCGTCGACGCGTTCGTGGCGTTCGTCGGCGCGCGTGACCTCCACCGATCCGTTGTCGTACAGCCACGGGCCGAGGCCCAGGAATCCGAGTGCCGGCAGGAGCGACACGCGCTCACCCTCGTCCATCAGGTCCGCGGCGATTTGCGCCTTCACGAAACGGTCGTAGGGCATGTCGTCGTTGAACGCCTGCACGACCCAATCGCGGTACAGGTACGCGTTCGGATACGGGTTGTAGCCGCGGCCCATCGGATCGAGGCTGCGCGGGTCGTCCTCGCCGTACCGCGCGACGTCGAGCCACATGCGTCCCCACGCTTCGCCGTAGTGGGGCGAGGCGAGCAGCCGGTCGACGACCTTCTCGTACGCGTCGGGCTCGCAGTCGGCGACGAACGCCGAGACTTCCTCGGGCGTCGGCGGCAATCCGGTCAGATCGAGCGTCACGCGCCTGATCAGCGCCGGCCGTTCCGCCGGGCCGACCGGCGCCAGGTCCTCGCGCTCCATGCGGGCGAGCACGAAGCGATCGATGTCGCACCTGGCGAAGCTCGAGTCCTTCGTCTTCGGCACGGCAGGATGCGCGAGCGGCACGAAGGACCAGAACGATCGTTGCTCGGGCCCGATCGGCGTGCTTCCGGGCTCGCGCGCCGGTGCGTCGTCCGGCCAGAAGGCGCCGCTTCGCACCCATTCCTCGAGCGCCGCGATCTCCTCGTCGGGGAGCTTCGCGCGCTTCTTCGGCATCTTGAGCGTCGCGTGCGTGTGTCGCACGGCCTGGATCAACAGGCTCGCATCCGGATCGCCGACCACGATCGCTCGACCCGACTCGCCGCCCTTCATCAGCTCGTCGCGCTTGTCCAAGCGCAGGCCGCCGTCAGCCGTGTCGGCGTGGCACTCCTCGCAACGGTTGACGAGGATCGGCCGCACTTTCGTCTCGAATTGGAGCGCGAGCGGATTGTCCTTCGATTCCTGCGCCGTGACCGCAGAGACAAAGGCCACGAGAGCGAGTCCGATGACGGGCAGGAGTTTCAAGCGAATGCGTCGGTGAGGGGGCCAGTGTGCAGACGAGACGCGCGAGTCTAGAGTGTACGGCCCCGATGAGAACCTGTGGAATCGTGCTCACCATGCTCGCGCTGTGTCCTTCCTGCGTCACCGCTCAGGAGGCACCGCGACCGAAAAAACCCGGCGTGACTGCTCCCAACGTGCGCATCCGAATCGAGAAACTCGTCCCTGACGCGATCTTCGAAGTTCCGGGCACGCCCGACTGGCTCGCGATCGACGAGCAGGTCTGGGTATCGAGCGCGCCGAAGGACCTCGTCGGACGTCTCGATCCGAAGACGAACACGGTCGTGGAGCTCGTCACCGTCGGCAAGGAGCCGGGCTCTGGCCTCGCGGCGGGCTTCGGCAGCCTGTGGGTGCCCAACTGCGGGGACTCGACTCTCTCGCGCATCGATCTCTCGACGGGCAAGGTGAGCGCGACCGTACCGATGACATTCGCGGATTCCGAAGGCGGCATCGCGACCGGCGCGGGCAGCGTGTGGGTCGTCACGGACCAGAAAAGCACGCTCGCGCGCATCGACCCGGCGACGAACAAGATCGTCGCCGAGATGCGCGTCGCGCCCGGATCCTGCGCGGTCGCGTTCGGCGAGAAATCGCTGTTCGTCACGAGCTCGCAGGAGAACCTGCTCACGCGCATCGATCCCAAGACGAATCTCGTCGTCGAGACGATCAAGGTCGGGCCCACGCCGCGCTTCCTCGCGATCGGCGAAGGTTCGGTGTGGACGCTGAACCAGGGCGACGGTTCGATCACGCGCGTCGATCTCGCGACCAACAAGGTCGTGGCGACGATCCAGGCCGGAATCCCCGGAGGTGGTGGGGAGATCGCGGTTGGCGAAGGATCGGTGTGGGCGACGTCGTTCGGCTACCCGATCACGCGCATCGATCCCAAGAAGAACGCGGTGGTGCAGCAGTTCCACGGTCCGGGCGGCGACGCGATCCGCGTGGGGCACGGCTCGGTGTGGCTGTCCAACCTGCGCGCGGGCAACGTCTGGCGCCTTGATCCGCGGCGCATCGAAGCCACGCGCCCGGATTGAGCGGTGCGCCGTTCGGGCGCCCCTTCCGGTCGACAGGTTCCTCGTCGGTTTAGGAGCGCGGTTTCCGCCTCGCGCCGTGGGCCGCGTTTCGCCCCCGCCTCGAGCGCCGGCGCCCGCACGGCGCCTCGGGGTTCAGTCCCGAAACCCGCGACGGACCCCTTGAGACGCATGCCAGGTGGGGGTATATTCATACATACCCCACCCAGGTATGTGTCCATTCTCAACGGAAGGGCCCTGAAGTGAAAACCACGAACCTCGCGATCGAAGGCATGTCCTGCAGCCACTGCGTGCGGCAGGTTTCGAAGGCTCTCCAATCGATTCCCGGCGTGATCATCGAGTCCGTCGCCGTCGGCGGCGCTCGGATCCAAGTCGACGACGACGACCTGCTCGAGGCTGCCGTCGCGGCCATCGGGGAGGCTGGATACGAGGCCACTGTCGCTCCCGACCAGTCGACCGCCTCACGGCGTGGCGGCTGCTGCGGTTGACGGAACACCCGAGGCACACATGTCCCGCAAAACCACCGCAAGCAAGAAGCCCGCTGCCAAGGCCAAGTCGCACGACCACCACGACCCCGGCGGCACTGCCCGCAAAGCCGCCGGCGTCGAGCCCGATCTCAAGGCGTCGAACCTGACTCGCCTGCGTCGAGCCGAAGGGCAGGTCCGCGGCATTTCCCGCATGGTCGAGGAGGATCGCTACTGCGCCGACGTGATCACCCAGATTGCCGCAGCCCAGGAGTCGCTGCGGGCCGTTGCCAAGGCATTGCTCAAGAATCACCTCAAGCACTGCGCCACGGCAGCCCTGAAGCGTGGAGCCACCGATGCAGAAGAGATGTACGACGAGTTGCTCGACATGATGTCGAAGATGGCGCGGTGATCCATGAACGCGGATGACGACTCGGTCCATGAATCTCTCGAGCATGCGCCGCACGCCGCGAGGTCGGCGGTCGGCGAGCCCAAGAACGTCGAGAAGACCTCGCGCGTGGACTTGCCGCTGAAGGGCATGACGTGCGCCGCGTGCGCGAGGACGATCGAGAAGGCCCTGTCCAAGTCGGCTGGCGTAGCCTCGGCCTCGGTGAACTTCGCCACGAAGACCGCGACGGTCAACTACGACCCGGCTGCCACGCGCCCCGAAACGCTGGTCACGGTCGTCCAGGAGGCCGGTTACGACGCCGAGGCCCCGGCCATGCACCATGGCGCGAGCGCGCGGATCTCGGATCCTCAATCCGACGGGGATCACGCCGCGCACACGAGGGTGTCCGCGGACGAAGAGGCGGTGCTCGTGCTGAAACTCGTCGTCGGCACGATCCTGGCGCTGCCCGTGCTCGTCATCGCCATGTCCCACGGGCGGATAGCGGCGTTCGAGCAACCGTGGATCAACTGGCTGCAACTCGGTCTCACGACCCCGGTCGTGTTCTGGTGCGGCTCGCAGTTCTTCCGTTCCGCCTGGAAGGGACTGAAGCACATGCGCGCGAACATGGACTCGCTCGTCGCGCTCGGCACTGGAACAGCGTACGTCTACTCGCTCGCGGCGACGCTCACGCCCGGGTTCTTCGCCGCGGCGCGAGGCGCAAGCCTGGACGGCATGAGCATGGTTCCCGTCTACTACGAGGCAGCGGCGGTCATCATCGTGCTGGTGCTGTTCGGCAAGCTCCTCGAGGCTCGTGCCACGAAGCGGACCGGGGCCGCGATTCGGCGGCTCCTCGACCTGCAGCCCAAGACGGCGCGTGTGCTGCGCGCGGGAAGCGAGGCGGACATCCCCGTCGCGGACGTGGTCGTCGGCGACATCGTGATCGTCCGGCCCGGCGAGAGCATTTCCGTGGACGGCTCGATCGAACGCGGCGGATCGTCGATCGACGAATCGATGCTCACCGGGGAGAGCCTGCCCGTGGAGAAGAAACCCGGCGATCCTGTCTATGGGGGAACGCTCAACACGACAGGCGCCTTCCAATTCAAGGCGACCAGGATCGGCGCGGACACGGCTCTGCAGCTGATCGTCCGCCTCGTGCAGGAAGCACAGGGGAGCAAGGCACCCATTGCGCGCCTCGCCGACACGATCAGCGGGTACTTCACGCCGGCGGTGCTGGCGATCGCACTCGTCGCCTTCGCGGTGTGGTTCCTCGTCGCGCCGCTCGAGTCGCGGACGAGCATGGCTCTCGTCGCGTTCGTGTCCGTACTGATCATCGCGTGCCCGTGCGCGCTCGGACTCGCGACGCCGACCGCGATCATGGTCGGCACGGGACGCGGGGCGGAGCACGGGATCCTGATCAAGAGCGGCGTGGCGCTGGAAAAGGCCAACGAGCTCACGGCGATCGTGCTCGACAAGACGGGCACCATTACGACGGGAAAACCGGTGTTGACGGACGTGCGCGCGCTGCCAGGCGTCGTGGAGTCCGAACTCGTGCGACTGGCCGCGTCGGCGGAATCCCGCAGCGAACACCCGCTCGCTTTTGCGATCGTCGCGGGCGCGAGGGCGCGCGGCATGCAGCTCGCGGAGCCCGACTCGTTCCATGCCGTCGCCGGTCACGGGATCGAGGCCAGGATCGAGGGCCGCTCCGTTCTCGTCGGCAAGCGCGCGCTCCTTCGCGCCAACGGCATCGAATCGGCGGAACTCGACGCGCATGCCGCGGAACTCGCTGCAGGGGGCAAGACACCGATGTACGTGGCGCTTGGGGGGAAGGCGGCGGGTGTCGTCGCCGTTGCCGACAGCATCAAGCCCGAGTCGAAGGAAGCCGTCGCGCGGATGAAGCAGCTCGGCCTGCGCGTGGCGATGATCACCGGCGACAACCAGCAGACCGCATCGGCCGTGGCGCAGGCGGTGGGGATCGAACCGCAGTTCGTGTTCGCCGAGGTCCTGCCGGAGGACAAGGTCGAGCACGTCAAGCGCCTCCAGCGCGAGGGCTTCGTGGTCGGGATGGTCGGCGACGGCATCAACGACGCGCCCGCCCTCGCCCAGGCCGACATCGGCCTAGCGATCGGCACGGGCACCGACGTCGCGATCGAAGCGGCGGACATCACGCTGTTGCGCGGCGACCTGCGCTCGGTCGCGAGCGCCGTCGCGCTTTCGCGCGCGACGATGAGGACCATCAGACAGAACCTGTTCTGGGCCTTCGCCTACAACGTGCTCGGCATCCCGATCGCCGCGGGAGTGCTGTACCCGTTCACGGGCTGGCTGCTCTCACCGATCATCGCCAGCGGGGCGATGGCGTTCTCGAGCGTGTCCGTCGTGGCGAACAGCCTTCGTCTGCGCTCGGTTCGGCTCGAGGGAATTCAGTAGTTCCAGCAATCGTCGTCCGGCGGCTACTCTCTCGCCCGCCCACGGCGGGCACGTCGCATGTACCGCACACTCGACTCGGACAAGATCGTCGCGACGATCGCTACCCTGCACGCTCGCATCGTCGCGCGCTTTCCGGCGTCCGGCCTGGCGCGCGTGTGCGCGGAGCTCGAGCTCATCGCGCGCGCGAACACGGAGCGCGCGCGGAGGCTGGCGCTGCCGAACTGGCGTCTGCGCTTCGGCATCGGGGCGCTGCTCGTGTCCGGCGCCGTCCTGCTCTTGTTCGTGGCGCGCGCGATCGTGACGACCGAGGCCACGAAGGACCTGTTCGGCCGGCTGCAGGGAATCGAGGCCGTGTTCAACATCACCGTGCTCGTGGGCGCCGGCGTGCTGTTCCTCGTCACGATCGAAGGCCGAGCGAAGCGCACCCGCGCGCTGGCCGACATGCACGAGCTGCGTTCGATCGTGCATGTGATCGACATGCACCAGTTGACCAAGGACCCGACCGTGATTCCCGGTGATGTGCCGCTCACGCCGGCCTCCCCGAGCCACGATCTCGGACCGTTCGAGCTCTCGCGTTACCTGGACTACTGTTCGGAGATGCTGTCCTTGACCGCCAAGGTCGCGGCGCTCTACGCGCAGAGTTCCTCGGATCCGATCGTGATCGACGCAGTCAATGATCTCGAGCGCCTGACGACGAACTTGCGGCAAGGCATCTGGCAGAAGATCACGCTGATCCGCGCAGAGCCCGCGGATTGAACCGCAGTGCGGGCGAAGCCCGGTGTCAACGCTCGAGCGGAGGCAACTCGACGTCCTTGTTCTCAAGCTGGTCGACGCCGCCGCCGATTTGAATCTGGGCGGTTTTGGCAGCGGGCTCCTGGCGCGGCGCCGCCGCGACGAGGCCGACGAATCCCAGACCGGCGCTGGCCGAACGGATTCCGCGGGGAGGCCTGTGCAGCGATTCTCCGGCTGCAAGAAACCCCACCAGACCACGCCGTTTCGCGTGGCCAAGGCTGCGATGCGCGAACTGCCATCCGCTTTCACCAGCGCTCGAACGTCGGATCGCGGAGCGGCGCCCAGATGCGCCCCTCGAGACGGTCCACGGCCGTGCGCATCCGACGGGTGAGTCGCGCGAAGTCCCGCCCAAACCGCTGCATGCAGGCAGCCGACACGGCCGCGTCGAAGGCGTCCTCCGATCCGCCGGCGAGATCGTGCATCTCCCGGGATTCTCCGGCGTGGCGCGCCTGCAGGTAGAGCGCGCGCGCGATCGCGCTGGACTTGTGAACGGGACCGGTGAGGTCGCGCGGATAGATCTCGACCACGAGCGGGAATCGCGGCGCGTCGAACGGCCAGATCGAGAAGCCCGCGTCCTGGAGATCGCGCAGGAAGGGCATACCACGCAGGGATCCAGTACCGACGCTTCCCGCACCGCCGATCTGGAAGATCGACTTCGGACCGATGCCGCTGACAGGCACGTGCTCGTTCTCGGTGACGCGCCACGGGCTCTGTCCCTCGACCGGCGAAGGACGTGGAACGAACGGCTTGCCCCAGAACGGATGCGGACAGTGCTCGAGCCAGCCCTCGCCGTCGCGCGCGACGATATCCCACACCTCGCGCGCGGTCCTGGCTCCGAGTTCGTCGATGAACCAGCGCGGAAAAGAGAACGCGAAATCGAGTCCGACGACGAGGCTCGCGTCGCGCTCGGCGCGTTCGATCAGGTGACGGACGAGCTCGGCGCGATCGAAACCGCGCTCGATCCGCATGAGCCCTCCTTCCCGCGCCTCGGCCAGCCACAGGCGCGAACGCACGGCCGATACGGAGCCCGACCAGTCGACCGCGATGCACGCCTCGACGCGCTGCTGTTGCCCGCGTCGGCGCAGGCTCGGCGCGGGCGGTACGGAAGGGCGAACTCCGCGATCAGCGTCCACCGCGGAATCCTAGCAGCAGCCGCCGTGCCGCGCGTGGCGCCGAGGCCGAAGTCGACGACCTACAAATTCTGCGTCTGCCGCCTGCGCGGCCGGCGGGGGACGACCGAGCGCCGCGCTGATCGATCGGCTGGGAACGACCGTGGTGCCGCACGACCGGATGCGGCCGCGACTCGGAGCCCGAGACGCTGTGCATCCATGCGGTCGCGGTCCGGTGCTACGCACTCGTGAGCGCATGGCATCCGCCCTTCACCGGAGGGCGGTAGTGGAGCGCACCCACGAGACTGACCGCGACGCAGCTTACGACCCCATTTCGGGCGCACGACCCCGACAGAAGACGAATTCATGATTCACGAAGTTGCCGGCGACCTCCTTTTGAGCAGGGCGCAGGCGATCGCGCACGGCGTCGCCCCCAATGACCACTTCGACAATGGACTGGCGCTGGCGCTGCGGGAAAAGTGGCCCTCGCTGGCCAAGGACTTCCGGCACTACGCCCATCAGACGCATCCCAAGCCGGGCGAGCTCTGGTTCTGGGGCGGAGCGGGTGGAGTTCGCATCTTCAGCCTGCTCACGCAGGAGGGCCTGCACGAGAACGGCGCGAAGCCCGGTCGCGCGACGCTCGCCAACGTGAGTCATTGTCTGAAGCGCCTGCGGCACGAAGTCGAAACGGTCCAATTGAAGAGCCTCGCCATGCCGAAGCTGGCGACGGGCGTGGGGGGCTTGAACTGGGCGGACGTGCACCCGCTCGTCGTGAAGCACCTGGGCGATCTGCCCATCCCGGTCTACGTCTACACGACGTACTCGAAGGGTCAGCAGGCGAGCGAACCCGGCGTTTGACGCGGGGAGGAGGTGTCCGGGCCGAATCGGACACCCTGAGCGCGCGACGGAGCACTCCGTCGAATTGCGTGCGTCCAAGAGACTCGGCCGAGCGAATGCCCCTTCGTCGAGATGCTCGGATGCGGCGGTCCGCTGTCTACATCCGCCAAGCCGTCCACTCACTTCCCGCACGCGGATCGCCCTCATGCTCAGTGCTTCCAACTTCGCCCAGCTCGTGATCGCCGTTTCGGTCCTCTACGTCTGGACCCTTCGCTTCGACAACATCGTGAAGGAGTTTCGGGAGTACCGGCTTTCCGACTCGTTCCGAAGCATGGTCGGTGCGGCGAAAATCGCGGCCTCGACGTTGCTGATCGTCGGGGTCTGGTACCCGGAGCTGGTGCTCGTTCCCGCGCTCGTCATGGCCGTGCTGATGGCGGGCGCGCAGGCCTCGCACCTCAAGGTCCGGCATCGCTTCGCGGCGTTCGTGCCCTCGGCGGTCCTGCTGCTCTTGTCCCTCTTCGTCGCGGGCGTGCACGCAGGATTGATCCGGTAGGTGGACCTGCGCACGGTTCTGGTCCTCGGCTCCAGCCTCTCGTTCCTCTTCTATGGCGTGTATTGCCTGACGTCGCAGGCGATGCAGGGAGAGTTCGAGCGCTACGGACTCGCGCACCTGCGGGTTCTGACCGGCTGGCTGGAGATCTGCGGCGGAACGGGATTGATCGTCGGCCTGTGGTGGCCGCTCGCGCTGCGATTCTCCGCGGCGGGACTGTCGCTCCTGATGCTGTTCGCGCTGGTGGCGCGGCTTCGGGTGCGCGATCCCGTGTGGCTGTGGCTGCCCGCGATCGCCCTGTTGTCGATCAACGCGCTCATCCTGGTGCGCTCGCTGCGTGAGCGCGGTTGACTCCGGTCTGTCCAGATCCTGACGCGCCGTCCAGGCGTTGGAAGGCTGGGGGCACGAACGCGAACCTCGTGTGGGGGTGA
This sequence comes from Planctomycetota bacterium, assembly GCA_044228955.1. Taxonomy (GTDB): domain Bacteria; phylum Planctomycetota; class UBA1135; order UBA1135; genus JAEUIA01. The sequence continues at coordinate 44,549 of JBGATY010000002.1, forward strand.
TGCGACCTGTGTCCGGCCCTGTCTGCGCACAGGTTCGAACCGGCGCGGCACTTTCGTCGTGCGAGCATGGTTGTTGCTCCACATCTCACGCGCCCGCGTGAAATCGTTCCGCGGCGCCAAGGACAAGGAACATGAAACCAGGGCTCTCTCTCATCGCAGGATTCTGCTTCGCTTCGCTGAGCGTCTGCGCCTCGGCACAGGTGCCGCAACTGACCCCGCCTGCCTGGCTGAGCGGTGACACCGTCATCGGTGCGGCCGCGGGCGAGCAGATCGCCCCCCGACTCGCGGCCGGCGGCAGCGGATTCCTCGCCGTCTGGTCCGACTCTCGATCGCTCCTCGCGGGCGGCGAGTCGACGACCGACTACGACGTTTACGCCATGCGCCTCGACGCGAACGGCTCGCCGATCGACGCGACTCCGATCCCCGTGGCGACGCGCTACGGCTACCAGCGCAATCCACAGGTCGCCTGGAACGGCGAGAACTGGCTCGTCGTGTTCGAATCACAGGACCCGGCCTTCAGCTACTACGCGGACTATCTGCGCGGCGTGCGCATCTCGCCCGCGGGCGCCGTGCTGGATCCGCAGTCGATCCTGATCCGATCCAGCACGAGTTCCAGTTCGATCTGGTCCATGTGCGCGAACGGATCGGAATGGATCGTCGCGGCCGAGGGCACGTCGGGTGGCGACAACGACCTCGTCGGCATCCGTGTAGCGGCAAACGGAACGCTCGTGAGCGCGATGCCGACCATCCTGCAGCCGGCCGAGTACTTCCTGCATTTCAACATCCGCGTCGTCGCGGCGCAGGGACAGGTGCTGGTCTCCTGGAGCGGCGTCAACAACCCCGTGGCGCGACGCTTCAGTTCGTCCCTCGCGCCGCTCGCACCCGTGTTCGACACGGCCACGACGAACATCGGCTCGAACGGCCTCTCGTACTACGCGGCCTGGTTCGACGCGACGTCCAACGTCGTCGGTTCTCCGCTCGCGCTCGACGGCACGCGGCAGTTCCCCGCCGGCGTGCCGATCATGTCCTCCTTCGGCGTGACGGCTCTGGCCGAGCCGAGTTGGGACGGGACGCAGTGGTGGGTGGCCGTGCAGCACGCGACGCAGGGCATCCTCGCCGCGCGCATCGCCGCGAACGGCACGGTCGTCACGCAGGGCGGCAGCGGCGTGCAGGCGCTGTCGGGCAGCACGTTCGCCAGCGTGCGTGTGTGTGGCGGGACCGCCGGCGGGGCACAGTTCTCGTGGTCCTCGTTCGGAACTGGCTCGGCCGCCTCGAACGAAGTCCTGGGCAGGCACGCGACATCGACGTTTGCGCTCGGCGCGACGACGCTGGTGAGCACGTCGGTGACCGCGCAGTTGCGGCCGGCGATCTGCGCCGGACCGGACGGCTGGGCCGTCGTCTACGAGAGCGCTCTGGGATCGACGCGCCGCGTGCTCGTGCAGCGCTTCGACGTGCACGGCAATCAGGTCGGTGCCGAGCCGATCCAGGCCGGAACGACGCCCTCTGCGGGAGCGGGCATCGCCTGGAACGGCTCGCTCTACTGCATCGTGTGGAACGACGGCCTGAACGTGGTCGCGCGGCGCATGCTCGTCGACGGCACGTTCCTCGACGCCGATCCGATCACGGTCATGCCCGGCTCATCGGCGGACGTCGACGCGGTCGGTGACGTGTTCCTGATCGTCACGACCAGCACTACGAGCTTCTATCCGGAGTTCCGCTCGACTTTCGTGCGGCGTCTGAGCGGCACGAGCGGAGCGTTCCTCGACGCGGGTCCGCTCAACATCGGTGGTGGATTCTCGCAACTCGCGCGCGTGTCGACGGTCGATGGGCGCTGGCTCGTCACGTACCAGACCAACGATTCACACGACAGCCCGCAGGCGAGCATCGTCGCGCAGTTCGTGAATCCCGACGGAACGCTCGGCGTGGGCACGGGCGTCGGTTACCCCGGCGGCTCACCCGACGTGGCCGACGGCGACGGCGCCGCGCTCCTCGTGTGGCGCCACCTGAGCCCCTCGAACGCGAACAACGACGTCGTGTGTCGGCGCATGGCCTACGACGGTTCGCTCGGGCCCATCGTGACGATCAGCGCGGCTTTGGGCCGGCAGATGAACCCCAAGGTCACGTGGGACGGCACGCAGTGGCTCGTGGCGTGGGAGGACCAGCGCAATCAAGTCACCTTCTACGACAAGCGCACCGATGCGTACGGCGCGCGCGTCTCGGCCGGCGGGACCGTCCTCGATCCGTCGAGCTTTGCCTGGCTCGACTCCGAGCAACCGGTCACGTGGCCTGTGCTGGCGACCTACGGCGCACGGACGATGTTCGTTGCGGCGCAAATGCGGCCCGAGTTGGGCCTCGGGGCCTATCGACTCGTCGTCGAACGCACCGTCGGCGATTGCGCCAGCCCCGCGCGCTTCTGCTCCGCGGGTCCGAACACGAGCGGTGCGGCAGCGCGCATCGATGCGACCGGCACTTCGAGCCTCTCGGCGAACAACCTCGTCCTGGCGGCGACGAACCTGCCGGCCGGAACGTTCGGACTCTTCTTCCAGGGCAATCGCGCAGTGCAACCAGGCGGCGTGTTCGGCAACGGACTGCGTTGCATCGGGGGCACGCTGCAACGTCTCGGCGTGGTCCCGGCCACCGCTGGTGGCAGCGCGTCGATGGCGCAGGACTTCAACTCGGCCGGCTGGGCCGGCGTGAATGCGAACGACGTGCGCTACGTGCAGTTCTGGTTCCGCGACCCGCTCGCAGGCGGCGCAGGATTCGACTTGACCGACGCGCTCGAGCTCTCGTTCTGTCCGTGAGCATCTCGCGGTGAAACGAGCGACGGCGGGCGCCCTCGGCCGGGCGCTCGCTGTCCCGGCGCACGTTTCGTCGTCCGTGCCGGGGAAGGACACGTCGAGATCCACGCTTCGTCGCTTCCGACCCCCGCCCGGTCCGGTCAGCCTCAAGCTGCGAAAACCCGCGGATCCTCTAAGATCGTGCGCAGCCGGTGATCACCGCTGCGCTGGATCGTTTCAGGCTGGCCAAGTCGTCCCTCGCGCGGCAACTCCTCCTCTCGCAGGCCCTCCGCGTACCCGGGGACCGCCGACAACGGCACCCGGGTTTCCTGGCTCATGCTCGTGAGGAACTCACTACTCGCACGGCCGTCGCCTCAGTGCGCACCCAGGCACGTTCGAGCACCTCGACATGACGGCGAATGGAGCTCGCGGTGAGGAGGGTGCGGTCCACTATCCGTACATTGGAGGGATGATCTGGCTCCAGTTGATTGGCGGTCTCCTCCTCCTCGTGGGTGGGGGTGAACTTCTCGTGCGCGGTGCGTCGTCGCTGGCGGCGCGGCTCGGGCTCTCCTCGCTCGTGATCGGACTCACGGTCGTCGCGTTCGGCACGAGCGCGCCGGAGGTGGCGGTCAGCGTCGGGGCGACGCTCGACGGACGGGGAGCCCTCGCGGTCGGGAACGTCATAGGCAGCAACGTCTTCAACGTGCTGTTCATCCTCGGCGGCTCCGCATTGATCGCGCCGCTCGTGGTCTCGCGGCAGATCCTGCGCGTGGACGTGCCGGTACTCCTGTGCGTCTCGCTGCTCGGACTGGTCATGTCGCTCGACGGGCGCATCGGCATCGGAGACGGCGTGATCCTGATGCTCGTGTTCCTGGCCTATCTCGTGTTCACCCTGCGCGAAGGGCGCAAGCAGGCAGCGGCGGACAAGCCCGCAACGCCGCGCGCATCGGCCGTGCTCTCGATCGGCCTCGTGCTCGCCGGCCTCGCGCTCCTGGTGCTCGGCGCCCACTACTTCGTGTCTGGAGCGGTCGACGTCGCGCGGCTCCTCGGCATGAGCGAAACGGTCATCGGTCTCACGATCGTCGCGGCCGGGACGTCGTTGCCAGAAGTGGCGACCTCGCTGACCGCGGCGTGGCGCGGCGAACGCGACATCGCCGTCGGGAACGTCGTCGGGAGCAACATTTTCAACCTGTTGTTCATCCTGGGCGTCTCCGCGTTCGTCGGGCGCGGTGAACTCGAGGTCCCCGCCGCGATCCTGCGCTTCGATCTGCCCGTGATGGTGGCCGCCGCGGTCGCGCTCGTTCCGATCGCCATGGCGCGCGGCTACCTCGCGCGTTGGGAGGGGGTGTTCTTCCTCGCGGCATACGCGGCCTACGTCGGCTACCTCGTGCTCGACTCGACCGGACATGACGCGCTCCCGGCATACAGTCGCACGATGATGGAGTTCGTGCTGCCACTCGTCGTCGTCACGCTCGGCGTCTTGATGGTGCAGGGTCTGCGGCGCAAGGAGGGCGGCGGGAACTAGCCGGGAGTATCGACTTGACTGCGCCGCGCTGGCCTTCCGAATGGACGCGCGCTGTTCCGACTACGGAACTTCTCGAGGGATCGTCCGCACATGAGCGGATGGGGGACCACAGGCAAGTGCCGGTACATAGGTCGCACACCCCCTCACCCCCCCCCAGCAGCAGACATGCTCTCGAACCAAGTCGTACTCGTACTTCCTCTCGCCCTCGGTCTGGCCGCCTGCGAGACCACCTCGAACCCCGACGCGCGCGGCTCGCATGACAGGCAGTACTGGTCGAGCCGACTTCCAGATCCCGTGAGCGCCGGGACGACGTTCGAGAGCCCCGTCATCGAGACCAACCTGGAGGCGCACGCCATCCACCAGACTCTGCCGAAGGACTCGATCTTCGGTGGTGGCGACTTCAACGTCTACGCGATCCAGGGACGTTACGCGATCAACGACCAGTGGGCGCTCATCGCCACGAAGGACGGGTACATCGACTTCAACCCCAAGGTCGGCAAGGACGAGAACGGTTGGGCGGACGTCGCGGCCGGCTTCAAGACGATGGTCTACGAAAACCGCGAGGACGGCGTGATCGTCACGCCCGGGCTGATCCTCGAGACCGATGTCGGAAACGGCGAGGTGTTCCAGGGCAACGGCGACGGACTGCTGCGGCCCTTCGTGAGCGCTGCCTGGGACGACAACGAGTTCAACCTGATCGGCTGCCTGGGCTACAACCAGCCGTTCGACAGCAACGCCGAGAGCACGTCGATCGACTACCACGCGCACTTCAGTTACGAATTCACCAAGGACCTGCTCGGGCTCGTCGAGTTCAACGGCATCACGTACACGAAGAGCGGTGAGGCTCTGCCCGTGAACTTCGAGGGCGGCGATTTGATCAATCTGGGATCGAGCGACGTGGCCGGGAACAGCGTGTTCTCGGCCGCGATCGGCGCCGCCTACAGGCTCGGCTCGCAAGCTCAAATCGGCCTGACGTACGAACAGCCGGTCGGCGGGCGCGATGACCTGCTCGACGATCGGATATGGGTGGCCCTGCTCATGCGGTGCGGCGCGCGGACCGGGCGCGCCGAAGCCGCGACGGGTCGATCGGTGTGCGCAGCCGCGCGGAGCTGGTTCGTCGCGAACCGGCTCCGCGCTCGTTTTGGGCTCTACGCACTCGGACCCGGCCGATTTCGCACTCGGGCTCTTGTTGGATCATTCATATATAGTTATATAGTGGTCAATATGAGCACCACATCACGAAGGAGGACCCTGCAACCGACCACCCTCGCGGCCTTTGCATGTGCTGCCGTGCTCGCCACGGCCGGTGCCCAGGACGCCGAACGCGCGACGCACGGGAACGAGGCGGCCACGCCGCAACTCGTCTACGAGCGCACGGCGGGGGAGGTCACGGTGCGCCAATACCAGCTTGGATGCCTGAGTCAGCTCACCTACCTCGTCGTGAGCCGCGGCCACGCTCTCGTGGTCGATCCGCAACGCGACGTCGATCACTACGTCCGCGACGCGCGAGCGCTCCACGCACGCATCGACTACGTGGCGTTGACCCATACGAACGCGGACTTCGTCGCGGGGCATACCGAGCTCGCGAAGCGCGAGGAGGCGCGCATCCTGATCTCGGCCGAGTCGGGGTCGCAGTTCGAGCACCAGGGCATGCGGGATGGCGATTCCGTCGACCTGGGCGCAGCGCGCATCGAGTTCATCGCCACGCCGGGTCACACGCTCGATTCGATGACCGTTCTCGTGCACGTTCCGAAGGGCCCGGACGTCGAGGCCGATCCGATGTGGATCATGACGGGCGACGCGCTCTTCATCGGTTCGATCGGACGGCCGGATCTCGCCCAGGGCACGATCAGCCCGATGGCGCTCGCCAATCACGCCTACGATTCGGTCCAGAGGCTGCGCGCGCTTCCCGAAGCGACGATCGTGCTGCCCGCCCACGGCGCGGGTTCCCTGTGCGGCGCGCACCTGTCGCCGGACACGACCTCGACGATCGGTCGCGAGAAGACGCGGAATCCCTACTTCCAGATCGCGAGCCGCGCGGCATTCGTCGCACGCGACGTGTCCGGACTGCCGCCAGCGCCGCAGTATTTCGCCTACAACGTCGCGATCAATCGCCAGGGACCTCCGGTCGTCGACTGGACCGAAGAAGTGCCTCCCGAGCTGGAGCCGGCTCTTGTCCGCGACCTCGTGAAGCGCGGCGCGTGGATCGTGGACCTGCGCGACGGGCGCGAGTACGCGACCGGGCACGTCGAGGGATCGATCAACGTGTCCGTCCGCGGGCGACTCGATACGTGGACGGGAATCGTGATCCCGTTCGACGCGCCGCTCGTTCTCGTGGGGTCGAACGACGAGTCGCGCGAGGCTGCGTTCCGCTTCAAACGCATCGGCATCGACCGCGTCGTCGGTCGTCTCGCTCCGGACCTCGAAAAAGCGCGGCGAGCGGGCCTCGTCGTGCGCTCGACGGAGCTCGTGCGTCCCGAGGATCTCGCGGATCGCATCGCGCGACACGTTGAACCGATCGTGGTCGACGTGCGCACGAGCGAGGAACGGGCCGAACTGTCGCTCGGCGACTATGCGCACATCGAGCTCACCGATTGGCAACGCTTCGGCGAGGTGCTCGACAAGCAGGCGCCGGTCCTGTTCGTGTGCAATTCCTCCTATCGGAGCAGCATGGCGGTCGGGCTCGCCGAACGCCTCGGCTTCGAGCACGTCGGGAGTCTCGACGGCGGTCTGGACGCCTGGATCGGCGCGGGACAGCCCGTCCACGGGACGGCGAGCGTCTCCGCGAGCGCGCCGGCGGACGCAAGCGCGGCTCGCCCCGTCGCGGCCAATGGACTTGCGGGCACGGTGGACCTGCCCGAACCTCTCGAGCCGTCCCAGCTCGCCGCGCTGCTGGTCGACCAGCCGCGCAATTACGCGGTGATCGATCTCCGGCCCGCGTGGCAGTTCCGCGAGTACCACGTGCCCGGTGCCGAGAGCGTCGAGCCCGATGGGGTGGGCGCACGCCTGGCCGCGTTGCCGAAGAACACGCGCGTCGTGCTCGTCGATCGAGACGGAACCACGGCGTTCGCGGTCGCGGGGGCCGTTTCGAACGCGAGCGGCGAATTCGCGCGGCCCCTGCGCGTCCTTTCCGGCGGAACGGCGCGTTTCTGGCGCGAGATCGGCGTGCGGGGGAGAGCGAGCGCGCCTTCTGCAAAGGAGCCCGCTCCCGCCGTGACGCCGGCACCCGCGGCGCCCAAACCCGAAGCCAAGAAGCGCAGCGCCGGCTGCTAGAGAGTCGCACATGGACACGACCATCCAACCCACATCCCCGAACGCCGGGCGATACTGGAACCCCTACATCGCGGGTCTGGGGCTCGGTCTCACGCTGCTCGTTTCATTCGTCGCGCTCGGTGTCGGGCTCGGCGCGTCCGGCAGCACGGCTCGCATCGCGGCGAGCGCGGCCCACGCGGTAGCGCCGACCGCCGTCGAAGCCAACGGGTACGTCGGCCCCTGGTTCCAGAACGGGTCGGCGCTCGCGAACTACCTCGTGTTCATGTCGCTCGGCACGCTGCTCGGCGGTTTCGTCTCGGCATTGTTCGCGCGGCGACTGGCCGTCGGAGTCGAGCGTGGAAGCCGCGTCACGGCGCGCACCCGCCTCGTCCTCGCGATCACCGGAGGACTGCTCGTCGGCTTCGCGAGCCGCATGGCCGGCGGTTGCACGTCAGGACAAGCTCTCACCGGTGGGGCGCTCCTGCTCGGAGGCAGTTGGGCATTCCTCGTCGCGGTGTTCGCCGGCGGATTCCTCGTCGCGCCGTTCGTGAAGAAGGAGTGGCAGCCGTGAACCTCTTCGACCAAGGCTTGCTCGACACGCCGTTCGGCTGGTCCATCGCGTTGCTCGTCGGTATCGCGTTCGGTTTCTGGCTCGAGCGCGCGGGCTTCGGTTCGAGCCGCAAGCTGGCGGCGATCTTCTATCTGCGCGACTTCGCGGTGGTGCAGGTCATGTTCACGGCCGTCGTCACCGCGGCGGTGGGGCTCGTCGTCCTCGATTCACTCGGCGTGTTCGACGCTTCGAGCGTGTACCGCATGGAGACGCTGCTCGCACCGCAGATCGTCGGCGGACTCGTCTTCGGCGCCGGATTCGTGACCGGCGGCTGGTGTCCGGGCACGGCGCTCGTCGGCGCCGCGTCGGGCAAGCTCGACGCGCTCGCGTTCCTCGTGGCCACGATGCTCGGCAGCCTCGTGTACGCAGCCAATTGGGGCGCGCTCGCTCCGCTGCAGCGGGTCGGCGCGTGCGGGGTCGTGACGCTGCCCGAAGTCCTGCACGTGTCGGCCGGAACGGTCGCAGCGGGCCTCACGGCATTCGCGCTCGTCGCGTTCTATGCGATCCGACGCTTCAACCAACACCAGGAGACTGGGAGGAAATCGTCATGACCTCATCCACACTCGCCCCGATCACGGCCCTCGGAACCATGGGGCTGGCTCTCGTCGTGGCTCTCGTCGCCAAGCCGCGAGAAGCGGCGGCCTCCACCTCGAATTGGCCGGCAGTCGTCGAAGCAGGCGCGGACCATATCACGCCGCGCGACCTGGCCGAGGCCATGCTCCGCGATCCGAGATCCGTGCTGCTTGTCGACGTGCGGCCGTCTGCCGAGTTCGAGCAGTTCCACCTCGCCGGCGCGACGAACCTGGACCTCGAGGACCTGCTCGGAGCGCGCGGCGAGCGGCTCTTCGCGGAGAACACCGGTCGGACGATCGTGTTGTGCTCGAATGGCATGACGCATCCTGGTCAAGCGTGGGTCGAACTGACCCGGCGCGGACGGAGCGACGTGCGCGTGCTGGAAGACGGCATCGAAGGCTTCGTGCGTGATGTCCTGACGCCGCCCTCGCTCGACGGGATCACGAGCGAGCAGGACGCCCGAGCGGCACACGCGGAGTTCGTTCGCGCGAGTGCTGCTTTCCTCGCGGGTGCCGGGCAGGTTCCCGTACCGCCCGCCGAGCCGAAGGCAGAGGCGACCAAGCAGGAGAAGCCCGCGTTCGCGCGACTTGCCACGGACCCCGCGACGCTCACGCAGCCCACGATCGTCTCGGCCTCCTGGACCGCGAAGCGCGGCGCGTCGATCGTCGTGCTCGACGCGCGCGAGAAGCCCGAGGACTACGCCGCTGGGCACGTCGCCGGCGCGTTGCACGTGCCGATCAAGGTACTGCGCGAGGAACGCCAGGGAGTGCCGGACGAACTTCTCGCGCCGGAGAGTCTGGCGGCGCTCTTCGGCCGGCTCGGCATCGACGGAGACTCGGAAATCGTCGTGTACGCCGAAGCGAAGTTGCAGGACCCCACTCACCTCGCGCTCGCGCTGATCAGCGTCGGACTCGAGAAGGTCGCGATCCTCGAGGGCGGAATCGCGGCATGGAAGGCCGGCGGGCACGCGCTCTCGACCGCCGTGCCGGTGCCGAAACCAAAGACCTGCGTCGTGCGCAAGTCGGACGCCCTGCGCAGGGTCCTGCTCGACGACGTGAAGAGGGCCAGCAACGACACGAAGACGCGCATCCTCGACGTGCGCCCCGCCGACGCGTTCGCCGGAACGACCTCGACCGAGGCGCGTGCCGGACACATCCCCGGGTCCTCGAATCGTCCCTACACGATTGACGTCGCGACGACCGATGCAGGTCCATTCTGGCGTCCAGTCGAGGATCTCCGCCGCGAATACGAAGCGCTCGGACTGCGTCGCGACACGCCTGTGATCGTCACCTGCCGCACGGGGCACCAGGCCTCTCAAACCTGGTTCACGCTGCGGTACCTGCTCGGCTACGAGGACGTGCGGTGGTACGACGGCTCGTGGAAGGAATGGGCCGCTCATCCCGAACTGCCCGCGGAAACGGGAGCCGGACGCAAGTGACCACGCGCAAGCACAAGCCGATGTCCGAACCGATGCTCGACGCGGTCGCGCTGCGGTTCCGGGCCCTCGCGGAACCGGCGCGACTCAGGATCCTCCAGCATCTCATGGTGGGCGAGCGCTCGGTGAGCGAACTCACCGAGGCGTCGGGTCTGTCGCAGGCCAACACCTCGAAGCACCTCGCGATCCTCCACGCCGCGGGGCTCCTCGACCGCCGCAAGGAGGGAACGACCGTCTATCACGCGATCGCGGATCCGCTGGTCCACGAGTTGTGCGATCTCGTGTGCTCGCACGTTTCGAAACGGGCACGCGCGGGAGCACGCGCCTACGATTCACCCTGACCGGGACCACCCATGGCGGCTGCACCGCGGTCGCGTGCCCCGGTCGTAGCGTGGCTCTCGCGGCGGTCCTGGGGGGGGGCGGAGCAGGGTGCCGGACGACCCGAGGCGGATTCGTCCCTCGCAGGGTAGGATTCAGCGCTCTGCCGAAAGCCATGCGCCTCCGTCTCCTCTCTCTCGCGTTGTGCGCGGCGGCCTCCACCGCCTCCGCTCAGGTCCCGACCTTCGACGACGTCATCGTGGGGCAGGTCCCGCTCGACGCGGGAGGCACGGTGCCGCTCTTCACGGACATCTACCTGCCGAGCGGCTCGAGCGGGCCGACTCCGTGCGTCGTGTGGATTCACGGCGGAGGATGGGCGTCGGGTTCGCACGACGGCATGCCGACCGCCATCCTGCGTCTCCTCGACTCGGGCGTCGCCCTGGCGAGCGCGGGCTATCGACTCAGTGATCAGGCGATCTTTCCTGCGCAACTGCACGACGTGAAGGGGGTCATTCGGCACCTGCGCGCGAATGCAGCTCAGTACAACATCGACCCGACGCTCATCGCGGCCTGGGGAGCGAGCGCCGGCGGTCACCTCGCGGCACTGCTCGCGACGACCGCTGACGAGTCGGGATTCGAAGGCGATTCCGGCGGCAACACGCAGCATTCGAGTCGGATCGTCGCGGCGGTCGACTACTTCGGTCCGACCGACCTCTTGATGGCGAATCCGGACATCACCTATCCGCCGGGCAGCTACCTCGATCACGACGCGCCTTCCTCCTACATGTCACACCTCATCGGGTTCGACGGACCGGGTCAGGGAATCGGCGTGCTGCGCGGCAACCTGTTCAGTACGACGTCGCCGTTCCCCGAGAAGTTGGAGTTGGCGAGAGAAGCGAACCCGATCACGCACCTCTCGCAGTTCGATGCGCCGATCTTCATCGCGCACGGCCTCCTCGACACCATCATCCCAGTGGGCCAGAGCCGCCGCCTGCACCAGGCCTCCATCGCGGCGGGCTGCGAGTCCGTGCTGAAGATCGACCCGATCAGCGGACACGGCTCGCTCAGTTCGTCGACGTACGCGGCGTCGCGCGCTTTCCTGCTCTCCCACTTCGAATCAGGGTCGCAAGCGGCGGGCGTGGCGTACTGCTTCGGAGACCTGAGCAGTGCAGCTTGCCCCTGCGGGAACTACAGCGCCGCGAATGCCTACGAGGGTTGCGCCAACTCGAGTTCGCTTGGTGGACGCCTGCGTGCCCTGGGCAGCACGAGCCTCGCCAACGAGACGGTCACGCTCGTTGCTTCACGGATGACGGGCTCGACCTCCATCTACATCGGCAGCCTCGGCATGGAATCGGATGGCGCCGGAGCGGCTCTGAGCGATGGCTTGCGCTGCATTTCCGGCACGATCGTGCGCTACGGCACGAAGGCGAACACGGGCGGCGCTTCGCAGTACCCAAACGCCGGCGACCTGCATCTCTCGCTGGTCGGCGGGATCGCCCCGGGCACGACGCACTACTTCCAAGCCCTCTACCGCGATAATTTCGAGTTCTGCCGGGAGTTGTCGTTCAACCTGACGAACGGCGTCGCGGTGACCTTCAGGCCCTGATTCGAAGCAGCGAGATCAGTTCGGCTCGTCCCAGCTCGCCCGGCCATCGCCGGTGATCGCGATCGACGGACCGAGCACGCGCGGGTCGGGTTCGAGGAGGCCGGCCTGCACGAAGGCCTTGGCGCGCGCTCCGATCTCACGCAGTTCGAACCAGTCGCTCGCGACGTAGCTGCGGCGATCGCAGGGCGCGCCTTCGACGTCGATGCCGAGCGCAGTGGCGGTGTAGAGCGCGCGCGGAAGGTGGAAACCCTGCGTGACGACGATCGCGCGCCCGACGCCGAAGATGCGCTTGGCGCGGGCCATCGTGTCGTACGTCGTGAAGCCGGCGTGGTCGCAGAACAGATCCTGTGGCGGCACGCCGCGATCGAGCAGCCAGCGGCGCATCGTGTTCGTCTCGTCGTAGTCGACCCGGCCGTGGTCGCCCGACAGCAGGATCTTCTCGATCCTGCGTTCGAGGTGCAGTTCCAGGGCTTGCTGAAGGCGATCCTGCAAGGCGTCCGAAGGCGTCCCGTCGGCCTTCACCGATGCGCCGAGGACGATCGCGACCGGGGCGACTCGGAGAGCGGCGATCGACGCGCGCTCACGGGTCCCTCCGAGGCGGAGCACCCACGCGTTCGCTCCGGCCACGCAGCACAGGGGCAGGACGAGGGCGAGGCCGGCCCATTTCAAGCGTCGTCGCAGCACGGTCATGGCGGTGAGGCGGAGCCTACTCCCGCCTGCTCGTGCGAAACATCACGAAATGGCCGTGGACGACCTTGGATTCCGTAGCTATGGTGGTTGCGCAATGGCCTCCAACACCCGCTTTGCCGTAGCCGTCCACCTGCTGGTCGCGCTCGCCTTCCGCGGCGAAGCGGGCGCGACCAGCGAGGAACTCTCGCGCAGCGTCACGACCAACGCGGTCGTCGTGCGCCGGATGCTCGGGCTCCTGAAGAAGGCCGGTCTCGTCAGCGGACGGGGGGGACGGAGCGGCGGCTACGCCCTGGCCCGCAAGCCAGAGCGCATCACCCTCGAGCACGTTTTCCGCGCCGTCGAGCCGGAAGGCGTGCTGGCGTTGCACGAGAACCCGACGAACCAGGCCTGCGTCGTCAGTTGCCAGATCAAGGATCTCCTCGGCTCGGTCTTCGCCGATGCGCAGAAAGCGCTGGAGGCACGCTTGAAGAAGACGAGCGTCGCGGACCTCCTCGCCGAGACGCGGTCCCAGGCCTGAGGCCGCATCCACCCTGAACCCCGTGTGTGGACGGTCGTTTATGTAACCAGAATAGTTGCGTAAAAGAGTCGATCATCCACATGTCCAAGCAAGTCACCCAGCGTCGTTTCCAAGGCAAGACCGCGGACGTCGTGCTGTACCTGACGAGCGATGATTCGTCCTACGTCCACGGAGCCTCGCTGCTCGTCGACGGCGGGATGAGCCGCCCGTGACCGGGAAGAAGAGCGCGGCGGCGTCGACGGACTCGACGGCGTCGCGCTCGCTCATTCGTTCGGGTAGCCGTCGGCGATCCAGGTGGGCAAGTGACTCAACGTCCTCGCCACGGATGCGTCGACGGGCACGTTCCAGAGCGCGAACCACGGCGTGAGATCGCGACCGGCGAGGCGCGACAGGCGCGTCAGCCACTGCGTGCGCTTGGCCATGTCCGAGCGCGGTCGCTCGGCAGCGGCCAGGCCCGCTTCCTCGGCGAAAAACGCCTGAAACGGCTTCCAGCCGAACGCGCGTTTCATCTCGAGGAAGAAGCCCAGGGCGAGGAACGGATCGCGCTTCCAATCCTCGTACTTCGCTCCTGCCTTCTTGTACGCGTCGAAGCGCTTGCGGCACTCGGCGACGGAAGTGCGCTCATCCTCGGCCTTCACGACCGTGTCGAGCACGTAGACGGCGAACAGGTTGTTCGTGACCTCGCCGGTGCCTTCGAACGTCCACTCGCTCTCCTGATGGTTGTGACCCATCTCGTGGTAGAAGCCCCAGCCGCACCCGCCCTCGTTCTTCCTGAGCTTCCCGAGATCGACGAACGTCGCCGCGACGTCGAGGTGCGTCATGATCGGGTAGCCGGAGTGCATGTAGCCCGCGCTGATCTGCTCGTCGGCAACGTAGCGCTCCGGCCGCGGCCGATCGTGCGCGAGGCCGCCGAGATCGGCGCAGGCGTCGAGCACCCGATCCCAGAACTCCATCAGCGCCGCCGGATCGTCGAGCTCGCGCACGACGCTCGAGGGCAGCGTCAGGATCACCTTGCGCGTTTCGAGTTCCGCCCACGGCGCGGGCAGCGAGCGAATCCTGGTCTTCCATTCAGCCGCGTCGGTGGAACCAAGTACGAAGCGAGGAGCCTCGACGGCATTTTTCACCGTGAGCTCGAGCCGCTCGGGCTTCTTCTCGTCTCCGCTCGGCACGACGACGTACACGAGCCCGCCGAAAGGGGAGGCGACGCGCGTCCTCGGCACGGCGAAGGGAGCCCCGACGACGACGCGCGGGCAGCGTTTCCACTCGTTCGCGTCGGTCAAATCGTCGGTATGCGCGCCGATCTGGATCGCGAAGCCTCCTGCCAAGGCGTTCACCTGGGACTCGACCTCGAGCACCTCCCCGGGTGCCGCGTACAGGCCGGTCGAGTGCCAGCCGGGGACACGCGTGTCGATCGACACGGTCCTCGTCACGCGGCGAACGCCCCTTGGGACCGGGCCGGGGAACACTTCGCCGGCCGGATGCGCGCGACACGCGTCCGGTTCGGCCGCCAGGGCGTCCTCGAGTTCGATGGCCAGGGCGAGACGAGCGAGCGTTCCATCGTCCTTCACCGGCGCCTTCGCGCTCGGCACGACGGCTTTCGCCTTCGCGCACAGCTTCGCGAGCCGGGGACGCAGTCGCTCGTCGTCTTTGGGCAAGACCGTCAGAGGCGCGAGGATGCTCCAGCGCGCCTGCGCCGCCCGCGCCCGCGGCCATTTCGCGGTTTCGGGCTCCTGCAGCAGCAGGTCGAGGGCGCGGGAGGCGTGCGCGAGTTCGGACACGTCCGTCACGACGAACGCACCCTTCGCCGTCTCGTCCAGCGTGCCGTCGACCCAAGCGATCCCGGCCTTCGCGAGCAGCGCGTTTCCCGCACCTCCGCCCGAGAGAGCCTGTCCCGGATGCAATTGCAGCCAGCCCCACGGCGTCTCGGCGACGAGGAGCCCGCCGCCGCGCTCGACGAATTCCACTACATTTGCCTCGTCGCCGGCGTTGCCTCGGTCGCACTCGAACCAGAAAAGCACGTCGACGCCGGCGAGATCGCCCACCGATTTCGCGGAACGCGCCTCGAAGCCCTGCTCGCCCAGGAACGACGTGAAGTCTTCCGGGCCGCCGGCGACGCGCACCCGTAGTGCTCGCTTCGGCTCCCGCGCCGACCAACGCACGCAGTTCGAGACGAAGCGCGGGCCGTCGAGCTTCGAGAGCACCTCGCGCGAGAAGTACCCGCTGTGCGCGAACGCGACGATGCGGCCCGACCCGAGTTCGGCAGCCGCGACGAGCGGAGCCTGGACGTCCTTCGCCACCCCGCCGACCACGACCGGGAACGCGTTGTCGCCGAACACCGCGACGATTCCAGGCGTCCCGGCCCGGGCGATCGAATGCACGCCGTCGACGAGCGCTGCACGCGGATTCTCTCCGGCGAAGGCGGGGGAGGAGAGCAGGGCCAGGAACAGGATGCGAGCAAGGGGCAGCATGCCCTGCTTATACCCAGGGTCGGGAAAGCAAGCCGCGCGGAACTCCCTCCGCGCGGCCGACTCCCTCGACTCTCTCTCGGTCGCTCTCTCGCGAATCGGGCGACACGAGCTTCTCCTGGCCGTCGTGTCGCGCGCCCACTCGGAGGCGACCGCGGACGAGACGCCACGGGGACGGAGGAGGCGAGCTCTCCGACATGACGAAGCGAGGTCGACCGGGGTCGCGATTCGGGCAGGGACCCGGCTCCACGCGCGATTCGAGGCGAATGGCACGTACAGACGGGCTCAGGGGCGTCATGTCCGCCGGCTGCGCCAGGTGGACAGGAATCCCGGACTTTTCCGAGTTTCCCCGAGCGCCCACCACGGCTTGAATCCACGCTCACTCACCCGGCGAATGCTCACCGGGGAACCAACCATGATCGCAGCGCAGATTCTCGCCTGGACCGCCCTTCTCGGTGCTTCGACCGGGATCGCCATGGAGCCGCGCCGCGTCGAGTGGACCGACGTCGACGCTCGAGTCTTCCCGGCCAAGTGGATTCTGCCGCCCGAACTGTGGCGTCCGTCCGATCCGGCTTCGAACCTGCCCGAACTCTGGCGCGAGAGGGTGGAGGCACGCTTCGACGCCCCCGAGGACGCGCGTTGGATGGCAAGCGTGGGAGACATCGCGCTCGAACACCGTCGGCGTGGCGGCACTCGTGCCGCGCTTGACGGGATGCTCGCGCAGTTGAAGTCTCTACGGCCGAAGACCCACGAGCTCGTCGCGGGCGTGTTGTCGGAAGTGCTCGTCTCCGACGCCCTGCGCGGCAAGAAGTGGGAACCCGAGGACGACTTGCGGGACGACGGCGTGTTCTTCGGTCCCTTCCTCGAGCGCAACAAGACGAACGTACAGCCGTGGGCCGATCAGAAAGGCACCACGCACTTCCATCAGGCGATCACGTTCGTGCACGCCGATCTCGACGCCATCGTCGAGGCGCTGCACGACTACGCCGCGACGATCGAGGACCCCGGGACGAGCTACGAGAAGCTGGCGCCGCGCGCCGATTCGATCGTGTTCGGGGACGACGAGGGGCGCGGACCCTTCGCCGCGCTGCGCCTCTCGATTCGATCGGATCTGCCCTTTCCGTTCAGCCACTACGATCTCGACCTCGGCATCCTGCACCGTCTCGACGAGCGGAAGCACCTGCAGACGTTCGTCTTCAGTCCGAGCAACGACTTCTATTGGCTCGCCGGCCAGGACTTCCACTACCCGGTGCGCGCGTCGACGGGCGAGTGGGTCGGGACGCTGATCGTCCGGCTCTCGGGATTCGATCTGCGCGGTGTTCCCGACGACGACGACGCGCGCAAGTCGGGGACGCGCGGCGCGCTCGGCAACATCCGCCGTCGAGCCGAAGCCGCCTTCGCCGCCTCCGGTGGGAAAGAGCGCACGGTGGACGGATCGATCCAGAAGTTGCGGGTGACGGCGAAGTGAACGCCCGCGGCAAGATGCCCGTGATCTTCGCGGCTCACGGAGCGCCGATCCTGCTCGACGACGCGGTCTGGATGAAGCAGCTCGCGGATTGGGCGCAAGCGCTGCCGAAGCCGCGCAGCGTGCTCGTGGTCTCCGCGCACTGGGAGGAGCGGCCGACGACGCTCGGCGCCGTGCGCACGGTCCCGCTCGTGTACGACTTCCACGGTTTTCCCGAGCGCTACTACCAGACCCAGTACCGTTCGCCCGGCGCGCCGGAGTTGGCGCGAGCCGTGCGTACCGCCCTGGACTCGGTCGGCATCGCCCACCGCGACGATCCCGACCGCGGCCTCGATCACGGCGCATACGTTCCGCTCGTGGCCATGTATCCGAACGCCGACGTGCCCGTCCTGCAGATCTCGATGCCCGTGCTCGACGAGCGCGAGCTGTCCGAACTGGGGCGTGCGCTCGCGCCGCTGCGTGAGGAGGGCGTGCTCTTGTTCGGGAGCGGTTTCCTGACCCACAACATGCGCTACGCGTTCCGGCCTGGAATTCCCGCTTGGGCGCGTGAGTTCGACCAGTGGGCCAAGGACGCGCTCGACCGTTTCGACGTGGACGAGCTGATGGACTTTCGCTCGAAGGCGCCAGCGGCGGAGATCGCGCTGCCGACCTGGGAGCACTACGCGCCCGTCCTGTTCGCAGCGGGCGCAGCGTCGACGTCCAAGCCCCGCGTGACGTTCCCCATCGAGGGCTACTGGATGGACGGCGCGTTCACGAAGAGATCGGTGCAGTTCGACTGATTCGGCGACCGTCGAATCACGAAGCCAGCGCAATTTCATCACGGCTGCCCACTGTGTCCCGGAATCCGGCAACTAAAGCCTCACGGGGATGACGTCGCTTTGCGCCCCAGTTGGTCTGGCAGGCGGGACGCGCGCTCGAACGACGCGGGGCTGCCGGGTGGTGACACGAGCACGCTGTGTGGCGCTCGAAGGAGACTCTATACTCGCCGATTCACGCTCGCCTCCGCGGTGCGCGCCGGCCTGCGGTCGGTTCAGCCAGGAACCGCGGGCGACTCGCACCCCCGCAATGCCCGAGCCTTCGAAACTTGCAGAGCGACTGGGCAGGATCAGCGAGATCGCCGATCTGCACGCCTACTTGAAGGAACTGCGCACCAACGAGCCGGTGGCGTGGTGCGCGGCGCGCCAATGCTGGGTCGTCACCAGCCACGCGCTCGTGCAGGCCGCGCTCGAGGATGAGCGCCTCAGCAACCGCAGGACGGCGGTCATCGTCCGCTCGCAACTGCCCGAGGACCGTTGGGCGCTCGCCGCCGATTTCGAGCGCATCATGAGCAGCATGATGCTCATGCACGATGGCGAGGCGCATCATCGCCTCCGCTCACATGGCAACCGGGGCCTTGCGCCACACACCCTGGAACGCATGCGCGGCACCGTCGAACAGATCGCGAAGGAGCTGCTCGACAAGTGCATCGAACAGGGCGAATTCGACTTCGTGGCCGAGTTCACGCAGCCCTTTCCAGCGCGTGTGATCGCCGCCCTGTTCCATCTGCCGCGGGATGATCGAGACGTGTTCCAAGCGCCCTCGGAGGCGATCGCGCGCTTCTTCGGCGGCACGCTTCGCGACCCCGTGGCCGACGCCTCCGCGGCGAACCGCGCGGCGCTCGAGTTGGAGGCGTTTTTCCACGAGCTGCTGTCACAGCGCAAGGTCCACCCCGGCGACGATCTGATGAGCCTGTTCCTGAATGCCCAGCGCGAACACCAGCTCACGGATGCCGAGATCTGCGCTCAGTGCATCGTGCTCCTGGCCGGTGGGCACGTCACGACCAAGAACCAGCTCGCCAACGCCGTCCACGCGCTCTTGTCCACCCCAGGTTCCTACCCACGGCTCTGCGCTCAGCCGGATCTGGCGGAACGAGCGACTGCGGAGAGCCTGCGGTTCGACAGTTCCGTGCCCTTCGTCTTCCGCTTGGCCGCCGTGGACCTCGAACTCGGAGGCCAGCACGTGCGCGCGGGCCAGCTGGTGCTCCTCGGGTTGACCGCGGCCAATCGCGATCCCGCCGTGTTCAAAGACCCCGACCAGTTCGACCTTGGCCGGCCCGCGAGCCAACGCCACCTGAGCTTCGGTCAAGGTCCGCATTACTGCATCGGAGCGGGCCTGGCGCGCATGGAACTCGAGGTGGCGCTCTCCGCGCTCGCTCGCGGCATGCCGGGCTTGCGTCTCGATCCAGCGCGTCCGTCCCGGCGCTGGTGCGAGAGCCTGGTCTTCCGCGGGTTCGAGTCCCTGCCGCTACTATGCTGAGGTCGGCCTGCCGAGCGTCGGCCTCGAACTGGATCTCTCTTGCGGTGTGACGAGGAACATGGCGCCGACCAGTGAACTGCATTCGCGCGGGAATCTGCACCGGCTGCTGGCGGTCGCGGCGGTGGCACAGATTCTGCCGCTCTCCCTGTTCGCCAAGCACGCGCTGGAGAGCGGTGCAGGCAACCTTCTGGCGGTCAGTGTCGTGTCCATCGTCCTGGCGCTGCTGGGCGCGTGGGCGGCCTGGAAGTGCTGCGCGTGGGCGGGTTGGCCGGTCCTGACCTCCGCAAGCTGGACCGGCACCGTCGGGTTCTTTGGCGCCACCGCCGACCACAGCCCCGCGTGGTGGTCGGTCGTCCTGCTCGCGACACTTGTCCTCGTGCTGGGCGTTCTGGCACCAGCGCCGAGGCTCGCGCGGATCACATGGCCGATTCGAATCTTCTGCGCGTCGGTCGTCTTGCTCACGCGCTACGTTGCCTTCTGGGGTCTCCTCTTCCCTGGCGGGTTGGGCATCGAGTTGCCGGGGTTCGCCAAGGGGTTCAACGACGCGATGCCCTTCGTGCCCGTGATCCCGCTGTTGCACGCCCGCTTCATCGGCGCGCTGTATCTGGGCGCGACCGTGATCTGTGTCTGGCACGTGTTCGCGCGGAGCTGGGCGGTGGCGCGATTGCTCCAGATGCTGATCTTCCTGTGGACGTTTTGCCTGCTCATCGTCACACTCCTGCACCTCGACGCCTTCGATTGGGAGAGGTCGAGCACCTGGCTCTGGTTCGTGGCCTACCTGGCGTTCCCGACGATCTCCATCTGGATCTGGAGACGCGTGGACCTCGAACCCGATGCGGATCCGACTGCGCTGCCGGCCTTTGGGCGAGCCGTGCTGTATGCACAGGGCGTGGGACTCCTGCTGCTCTCGCTGCTCGGGCTCCTCGCCGTGCAAGTCCTGACCCGCATCTGGCCCTGGTCGCTTCCGGATCTGCTCGCGCAGATCTACAGCGCGCCTTTCGCCGCCTTCGGTATCGGGAGTTGCCTCGCGGCGAGTTGCCGCGGCACGAGGCGTCGCGCGGTCGTGCCCTTCTGTGCGGCCACGTTCGCGATGGCAGCGGGTTCACTGGTCGCCTCGCTGATCCACCGCGACAAGTTCGCGCCGGGCAGCACGAGCAGCTCGGTCTGGTTCGTCGGCCTGGGCCTGGTCGCCGTGGCGAGCCTGGCCTTGATCGGTTTTCTCTTCGTCCGCTTCCGCGCTGATTCGGAGCGTCCACGCTCCGGTCACGTGCATCCGTGAGCCACTCCGCCATGAACGACACACGCGATCGCCGGTTTTTCCGCCATGGCCTGTTCCTCATCGTCACGGGGCTGGTCGCCGGACTGTTGATGCAGCGGATGCCGCACCCCCGTCTGGGTCTGGCAACGCATCTCGAGGCCCTGCTGCTGGGGATGTTGTTGCTCCTCTTGGGGCTCCTGTGGGGGCGCTTCTCGCTGCCCGCATGGGCTCGAGCGCTGCTCGGGTGGTTGCCGATCCTCGGCGCGTACACCTCGGTCGGCGTCCACCTGTTCACAGCCCTGTTTCCCGCGGGCGAGTACTGGATGCCGATCGCCGCCGCGGGCTCCACAGGGACGCCCTGGCAGGAGCGGATCGTCACAGCCGCCATGATCGTCATCGGCGTGACCATGCTGCCCGCCATGCTCATCGCACTGTGGGGGATGCTCCGAGCGGAGGAAAGGTGAGCCGGGCGCCGAACGGCGGGATTGCGTCCTGTTTCGATGCCGCTGCGGGGCGAACCCGAGACCGGGAGCCGCTCGAGGGTGCTACCCGCAGAGCTGCTCGATGCGTACATCAAGGAGCACGGCCCGGTCGGCTGCGTGCGCGCTCGCAAGAGATCTGGAGGAATCGACGACGCGCGAGTCCGAATCAGGATGCTGGAGAGGCGCGCTCGGAGCCGGTTGATCAAAAAGACGAGTCATGAGATCTGCCACCGCGGAATAGAGTGTGCGCTCGATGTCGAACGAGAACGTGGGTGAGTTGGGTTGGCGCGACCATCCGCGGCTGCGTTTCCTCGTCGACGCGCCGGCGCGGATCGACGGTGACCACGTCCTGTACTGGATGACGTCGGCGCGGCGCGCGCGCTGGAATTTCGGCCTGCAGCGTGCGGTGCGGTGGGCGAGCGAACTGGGGAAGCCGCTCGTGGTGCTCGAGGCGTTGCGTGCCGACTACCCTCACGCGAGCGATCGGCTGCACCGTTT
Source organism: Planctomycetota bacterium (assembly GCA_044228955.1). Classification (GTDB taxonomy): domain Bacteria; phylum Planctomycetota; class UBA1135; order UBA1135; genus JAEUIA01. The sequence continues at coordinate 66,315 of JBGATY010000002.1, forward strand.
CGTCCTCGACGGCATGCGCGCGAACGAGAGGGCGTTCGAGGGCAAGGACGTGCTGTACTGGCCGTTCGTCGAGCGCGAAGCGGGCGAGGGAAAGGGGCTCCTGGCAGCGCTCGCCAAGGACGCTTGTGTCGTCATCACGGACGACTACCCGTGTTTCTTCCTGCCGCGCATGATCGAACGCGCGAGCGGCATCGTGAAAGCGCGTTTCGAGGCCGTCGATTCCAATGGGCTCCTTCCGCTGCGTGCAGCGGGCAAGTCTTTCGGCCGGGCCTTCGATTTCAGGCGGTTTCTGCAGCGCGAATTGCGTCCCCACCTCGCGCTCGCGCCGAAGAAGGACCCGCTCTCGCGGGCGAATCTGCCGAAGCTCGCGAAGTTGCCCGCCGAGGTCACGCGGCGATGGCCGCGCGCGGACACGAAACTGCTCGAGGGCTCGCCGGCTGCGCTTTCCAAGCTGCCGATCGATCACACGGTCGGCTCGACCGAAATCGAGGGTGGCGCGGAAGCGGGAGAGCGGGTGCTGAAGCGCTTCGTCGAGTCGAGGCTCGCCCGCTACGCCGAGGAGCGCAACGACGTCGAACTCGAAGCGACGAGCGGCCTGTCGCCCTATCTCCATTTCGGTCACGTCGGCGCGCACCAGGTGTTCGAGCGCGTCGTCGCGAGCGAGGGCTGGTCTCCAGACGTCCTCGGCGACAAGTCCACCGGTTCGCGCGAGGGTTGGTGGAAGATGAGCGCCCCCGCCGAGGCGTTCCTCGACCAGCTCGTCACGTGGCGCGAGCTCGGCTTCAACGCGTGCAGCCACGTCGAGGGCTTCGACACGTACGAATCGCTGCCCGACTGGGCGCGGAAGACGCTGGAGGAGCACGCCGGCGACGAGCGCAAGGAACGCTACACGCAGGCGCAGTTCGAGCGCGCGGAAACGCACGACGAACTCTGGAACGCCGCTCAGAACCAGTTGCGGCGTTCGGGCGCGATGCACAACTACCTGCGCATGCTGTGGGGCAAGAAGATCCTGCACTGGAGCAAGAGCCCCCGCGCCGCGCTCGCGACCATGATCGAGTTGAACGACAAGTACGCCCTCGACGGGCGCGATCCCAACTCCTACAGCGGAATCCTGTGGACGCTGGGCAAGTACGATCGCCCGTGGGGGCCGGTGAGACCGATCTTCGGGACCGTCCGCTACATGTCGAGTGACAGCACACGCCGCAAGATGAAGGTCGACGCGTACATCGAGCGCTGGAACGAGAAAGGGACGCTGTTCGAGCCGTGAAGCGACTCCGCGCCGTATGGACCTGGATGCCGCTCGGCCCGTGGCCGCGGAGCGTTCAGCCTCCGAAGATCCTGGACATCTGTTCCGTGCGGTAGTCGAAGATGCGTTCGACGTCGCGTCTCACAAGCAGGCGGTCGACGATCGAACCTCCGAGCACGGAGTAGCGCACGACGTCCTTGCAGCGCGTCCTCGCGCCCAGGTCCTCGAAGGAATGGTGGTGCAGCCACGATCGATAGGGGCCGCGCAACTGCTCGTCGGCGAAACCGTAGGGCGGATTCCAGTCGCGGATTCGGCTCCGCCAGCGCAGCGGGATCCCGTGCAGCTTGAGCCTGTAGTCGATCAGCGTCCCCGGACCGATCGTGGGTGTCGAGCAAGCGACGATGTGGAAGTGCAGCCACGGCGGAGTCAGCTCGTTCAAGTTCTGCGGGTCCGCGAAGAACTCGAAGACCTCACGGATCCCACGCGACACGACGATGTCGCGTTCGATGAGGAACCCGCCGTTCTGGGCAGTCTTCATGCGCAAGCGCGGTTCGTTTCCAAGCGGCGTTCAGATGCAACATCCAGGCGGAATCAGGCCCATCGAGGCGGATATTCAGCGGAAATGGCGGCGAGGTCCTTTTCCGACTCCATTCACGAGTCGCCTGCATCCGTGTCCGGAAACGGTGCGAAGCCTCTGACACTTGCGCCCCGCAACTCGACCGAAAGGACCTCAGTCATGTTCACTTACGCAGCTTCCATTCTCTTCGTTTCCGCCGCGGCCCTCGCACCCCTGGCCGGTGATCAATGCTCCGGCTCGGCGGCCGTAGCCTCGCGTCCCGGTGACACGAAGGACATCATCGACACGGCCGTCGGGGCCGGGTCGTTCAAGACTCTCGCCGCCGCGATCGGCGCCGCGGGCCTCGTGCAGGACCTGAAGGGCAAGGGCCCCTTCACCGTGTTCGCGCCGACCGACGAGGCCTTCGCGAAGCTGCCGAAGGGCACGCTGGAGAAGCTCCTCGAGCCGAAGAACAAGTCCATGCTCCAGTCGATCCTCGCCTACCACGTCGTGTCCGGCGACGTCGGATCCGCGCAGGTCGTCAAGCTCTCGAACGCCGCGACCCTCGGAGGCCAGCGCGTCGACGTGCGCGTCACGGACGGCGGTGTGTTCATCGACAACGCGAAGGTCACGACGACTGACATCCGCTGCTCGAACGGAGTCATACACGTCATCGACACCGTGCTGATGCCGAACACCGACGACGTCGTCGCGACCGCCGTCAGCGCGGGCTCGTTCAAGACGCTCACGGCTGCGATCGAAGCCGCGGCCCTCGTGGAGGCGCTCAAGGGAGACGGTCCTTTCACCGTGTTCGCTCCGACCGACGAGGCGTTCGCCGCTCTTCCGAAGGGCACCGTCGAAAACCTCCTGAAGCCCGAGAACAAGGCCAAGCTCGCGAGCCTCTTGAAGTATCACGTCGTCTCGGGCCGCGTATTCTCCGACGTCGCCGCCAAGGGCGTGACCGCGGCTACGCTCCAGGGTCACGAAATCAAGACGCGCACGGTCGATGGGCAGGTGTTCGTCAACGACGCCCGGGTCGTCAAGGCCGACATCGACGCGAAGAACGGCGTCATCCATGTGATCGACCGCGTGCTCGCGTTCGAGTGAATCGTGTCTTGCGCGCTCGTGTGCTGTGGTACCGAGCGGGCCCGTGTTGCTAGAGTACGTCGTCGTCCCGCTCGCGGGGCGGCGACGCTCGACTTCACGAGTTCGTGCCGACTGGACCGAATGAAGGACAAGGAGATCGAACAAGACCTGCTCCTGCCGCGCGTGGCGCGCGGAGAGGCGGACGCCGTACAGGCGTGCATCGCTCGGTACGGACCGCTCGTGTGGTCGCTCTCGAAGCGCCTGACGCGCGACACGAGCGCCCTCGAGGATCTCGTGCAGGAGATCTTCATCGCGATCTGGAAGAACGCCGGCAGCTACGACTCCAAGTTGGGTTCCGAGTCCACGTTCATCGCCACCATCGCGCGACGCAAGGTCATTGACCGTCATCGCCGGACGCAGCGCAGCCCGAAGACGGAAGTCCTCGAGGAATCGTCGATGACGGGCGAGGAAGCGGGCTTCGAGAGCGTCGACGTGGGTGACGACGCTCGCCGTGCCAACGAAGTGCTCGGCCAGCTCCGGCCCGAACAACGAAAGCTCATCTTGATGTCGGTCGTGCAGGGTCTCACGCACCACGAGATCGCCGCGGCGACCGGAATTCCCTTGGGCACGATCAAGAGCCACATCCGGCGAGGACTGGAGCGCGCCGCGCAGGTGCTGCGTTCGTCCGATGGAGGTGCTCCTTGAACCAGCTCCAGCACGAATCTTGGGACGAGCGCACGTTCGACCTCGCGATCGAGGAAGTCACGTGCGGACTCGCGCCGGCCGAGCTGGCCGAGCTGTTGTCGCGTGTCGATCGACGTGAACTGGCGCAGCTCGAGCGTGCCGCCGCGGCGTTGACCATCGCCGGCCTGGGTCGGCTCGAGCAGCCGCCCGCCGCGCTCACGGCACGACTGCAGAAGCAGGCGCGTTCGCAGTCCGCCGCGATGGCGCCGGCGCTTCCAGCCTCGCGCTCGAAGCCGAATTGGGTTGCATGGACCGGGTGGCTCGCGGCGGCGGCCGTGTTGATCGCGTTCCTCTCGCGCGGAGTCTTCGAACGCGCACGGAGTGCGGCCGAGCAGCGCGAACTGCTCGTGGCGAGCGCAGGCGACGTGTCTCGCGCCTCGTGGAAGGCGACCGCTGATCCGCTCGCCGGCTCGATCAGCGGCGACGTCGTGTGGAGCAAGGCGCGCCAGGAAGGCTACATGCGCTTCCTAGACCTCCCTGCGAACGACCCGAAGAAGAGCCAGTACCAACTGTGGATCTTCGACGCGTCACGCGCGGAGTGGGACGCCAAGCCCGTCGATGGCGGCGTGTTCGACATCGGGCCCGGCGGCGAAGTCGTCGTGCCGATCCGCGCGAAGCTCGAGGTGCGCGACGCGAAGCTGTTCGGCGTGACCCTCGAAGCCCCCGGCGGGGTCGTGGTCTCGAAACGCGAGCACCTGCTCGCGACTGCGTCGCTCTGATCCTCAGCTCGCGAGCAATCGACTCGCGACTTCGATCGCCTCGCGCGGCGAGTTCGCGAATGCGTCGGCTCCGGCGCGCTTCCAGGTCTTCTCCTGGGCCGCGAACGCCGATCCGCCGACGATGATCCGCTCGACGCGGGGAGCGCGGGCCAGGATGCGTTCGATCAGTCGACGCGTGACGCCGGTCGCGAAGTGCTCGTCAGCGATGCTGATCTGCCCGCGGTGCCACATGCGTCCGAGTTCGCGTTGCGCAGGCACGATCACCGCCTCGAGCGCGTCGCGCACCGAGAGGCAGCCGTTTCCGATGGCTTCGAGGACGACGGCGAGCGCGCGCGGTTCGTCGTACGCGAGCATGGCGGCGAGGTGATCCGCAGCGATTTGGCCGCGAGGATCGTTCGTGTCGATGCCGTCGTCCAGGGGAGCGGCCACGAGCGAAAGCTCGCCGCGGGCGCGCTCGAAGTACGGCGGCAGCATCGACCACGCGTCGGTCGGGAGCGATTCTTCCAAGACCTCGCGCAGGCAGGCGAGCGCGTCCTTCAACGTCTCGGTCGAGACGCCCCTCGCGACGAATGCGTCGCGCGACCACGCATTGCGCGCCGCGAAACCGGCGGGAGCATCGTCCTCCAGCGCGGCGGCCAATCCGGCGAGCAGGTTCCGTTCGTATGTGCGCCAGCCCTCGATGCTGTCCATACTGGACGCCGCTGGCGAGCGTGCCACCAGGCGACTCGCCGCCAGACCCGCGAAGCCCTCCTGGCTCGCCCGAAGCAATGCGGCCGTGAACGCGGTCGAGATCATGCTGCTCATCTGTACCAACCCTTACGCACGGCAATGAAGCCGTCAACAGACTTGTCGCCGTCTTTCTTTCCGCCAGACGAGCGCATCCAACGCGCTCGTGGAGCGAACACCAGAGCGTGTCGTCCGCAAACCTGATCCTCCCGCTGATCGGCCTCGCCGTGCTCTCCCTTGGGATGCTCGTCGGCTGGCTGGTGCAGCGCCGCAGGCGCAACGCGGGCATCGTGGACCTCCTGTGGACGGTCGGGCTCGGCGGGCTGGCGATCGGCTACGCCGTTTTCGCCTCCGGATGGGCGCCACGCCGCATCCTCATCGGGTGCCTGGCGGGCATCTGGGCCGCGCGCCTCGCTCTCCACCTCGGAAAGCGCATCGCCTCGGAGAAGGAAGACGGGCGTTATGCGGCGATGCGCGTGAAGCTCGGGGCGCGCTTCGACGGGGCGATGTTCGCGTTCTTCCAGGCGCAGGCGCTGCTCGCCGTGCTGCTCTCGTTCGCCTACCTCGTGCCCAGCGCCGCGGACGAGCCGGGCTTCGGAATCCGCGACGTCGCGGCGGTCGTTGTCTGGATGGTCGCCCTCGTCGGTGAGGGTGTAGCCGACCGCCAGTTGGCCGCGTGGCGCGCGAACCCCGCGAACAAGGGGCGCACGTGCCGCGCCGGGCTGTGGAAGTACTCGCGCCACCCGAACTACTTCTTCGAGTGGATGCACTGGCTCGCCTATCCCATCGCCGCCATCGGTCTGCCCCTCGGCTGGATCGGCTGGTTCGCGCCGCTCCTGATGCTCGTCCTGGTCGTCAAAGTCACGGGTATTCCGCCCACGGAAGAACAGGCCGTGCGGAGTCGAGGTGACGACTACCGCGAATATCAGCGCACCACCAACGCGTTCTTCCCCGGGACCTCGCGGGCGAGCCGCGGAACAGGGAAGAACCTCGAGAACGTCACCAAATCGGCATGAAGACCGCACTGAAGCTCGTCGAGAACGGGTACGTCCCGAAACCGCTCCTGCGCACGGGGATCCGCGGCCTGTTGCGTGACCGCTTGCGCGAACAGGCGCGCATCTTCGGCCTGGACCGCGAACGCGCGCTCGAGGCCTGGATGGCGTCGATGCGCGGCGATTCGATCGCGCTGGTGCCCGAGAAGGCCAACGAGCAGCACTACGAGGTGCCGCCGCGCTTCTTCGAACTGACGCTCGGCCGACGGCTGAAGTACAGCAGCGGCTTCTATTCCTCGCGGAACACCACGCTCGACGAGGCCGAGGAGGCGATGCTGGAGCTGACCACGGAGCGCGCGCGACTCGAGGACGGCCAGGATGTCCTCGAACTCGGCTGCGGCTGGGGTTCGCTCACGCTGTGGATGGGCGAGCACTTCCCAGGCTCGCGCATCACGGGCGTGTCGAACTCGGCGCCTCAGCGCGCCCACATCGAGCACGAAGCCCGCCGGCGCGGCCTGAAAAACGTGACCATCGTGACCCGCGACATGAACTCGTTCGAGGCCGGCGCGCGCTTCGACCGCGTCGTCTCGGTCGAGATGTTCGAGCACATGCGGAACTGGGAAGCGCTCCTGGCTCGCGTGGCGAACTGGTTGCGCCCCGATGGCCGGCTGTTCCTGCATGTCTTCGCGCACAAGACCTTCGCGTACCCGTTCGACGTCCGAGACGACACGGATTGGATGAGCCGGTTCTTCTTCAGCGGCGGGATGATGCCGAGCCACGACCTCGCGGCGCGCGTGTCGTCGCCATTCGAGAGCGAGGCGGACTGGATCGTGCCGGGGACACACTATGCGCGCACCTCCGAGGACTGGCTCTCCAAACTCGAGGCGCACAAGAGCGAGGTGCTCGAACTGTTTCGGTCGACGTACGGCACCGACGACGCGGGCATCTGGTATCAGCGCTGGCGCCTGTTCTACCTCGCTTGCGCGGAGCTGTTCGCCTACCGGGACGGCACCGAATGGGTCGTCTCGCACCGGCTGCTGCGCCTGAAAACGGCGAGATCGGCTCGAGCGTGAAGATCGCCGTCGTCGGAACCGGGATCGCGGGCATGGTCGTCGCGCGCAGGCTGCACCGCGAGCACGAAATCACCGTGTTCGAGGCGGACGAGCGCATCGGCGGGCACACGAACACCGTCGACGTCGAGGTCGCGGGGGCGACTCTGCCGGTCGACACCGGGTTCATCGTGTTCAACGAGAAGACCTACCCGAACTTCTGCGCCCTGCTGCGCGAGCTCGGCGTGCCGTGGCAGGCGAGCGAGATGAGTTTCTCGGTGCGCTGCGATGCAAGCGGACTCGAATACAACGGCACGTCGATCGACGGGCTCCTCGCGCAGCGGACGAATGCCCTCCGTCCGTCGTTCTGGCGGATGGTGCGCGACATCCTGCGGTTCTATCGCGAAGCGCCACACCTGCTCGCAGCGGGCGACGACGATCTCACGCTCGGCGAGTTCCTGGACCGCGGTGGCTACTCGGACATGTTCGTGCACAAGCACATCCTGCCGATGGGTGCCGCGATCTGGTCTGCGCGGCTCGAGAACATGCGCACCTTCCCGATGCGCTTCCTCGTGCAGTTCTTCCACAACCACGGATTCATGCAAGTCGACGGCCGGCCACAGTGGCTGACGATCCGCGGCGGTTCGCGCGCCTATGCGCAGGAACTCGTAGCTCCCTTCCGTGATCGCATCCGTCTGCGGACGCCGGTCACGAGCGTTCGCCGCGTGGCCGGGGGCGTGGAAGTGCGCACCACGGGCGGCGAAGCCGGTCGTTTCGACCGCGTGGTGCTCGCCTGCCACGGCGATCAGAGCCTGAAGCTGCTCGTCGACGCGACCGCCAGGGAACGCGAGGTCCTGGGCGCGTTCGCCTTCCAGCGCAACGATGCCGTGCTGCACACCGATACTTCGATCATGCCCAGGAAGCGCCGCGCTTGGGCGAGCTGGAACTACCACGTCACGGAACCGGCCACCGACCTGCCGACGGTCACGTACTGGATGAACCGCTTGCAGTCGATCGAATCGAAGCGTGAGTTCCTCGTCACGCTCAATCGCAACGACGCGATCGATCCGAAGCACGTCCTGAAGCGATTCGTCTACCACCATCCGATCTACTCGACGGCGGCGGTCGCCGCGCAGAAGCGGCACGCCGAGATCGACGGCGTCGCGGGCGTGCACTTCTGCGGCGCCTACTGGGGATACGGATTCCACGAGGACGGCGTGAAGAGCGCACTCGCCGTCCTGGAGCACATGCCCGTGGAGGTCGCCACTTGAATCACAGTGCGATCTACGAAGGACATGTCCATCACAGTCGGCTCGAGCCCCGCCCGCACGAGTTCCGCTATCGGTTGTTCATGCTCTACCTCGACCTCGACGAGCTCCCGACCGTGTTCCGCGGCCGATGGCTGTGGTCGTCGAAGCGCTGGAACGTGAGCTGGTTCAGGCGCGCCGACTACCTGGCGCCGCACGACGTGTCGTTGAAGCAGGCCGTGCTCGATCGCGTCGAATCACAGCTCGGTCGCCGGCCGGTGGGCAGCGTGCGCATGCTCACGCACTTGCGCACCTTCGGCTACGTGTTCAATCCGGTCACGATCTACTACTGCTTCGACGAGGCGGGGAGCCTCGACGCCGTCGCTTCCGAGATCACGAACACGCCGTGGGGCGAACGCCACACGTACGTCCTCGACGCTCGCGATTCGAGCGCGCCCGGTTCCGCCGCGCGGTGTTTCCGCAAGGAATTCCACGTTTCGCCCTTCCAGGCGATGGACCTCGATCACGACTGGAGGTTCGCCGCGCCGGGCGAGCGACTCACGATCGAGATGACCAACCTGGACGGCGGGCGACCGATCTTCCACGCCGGTCTCGAGTGCAGGCGCCGGCCCATCACGGGGTTCGGCCTCGCAAGCGTGTTGATTCGCTACCCGTTCCTGACCGCCGTCGTTCACGCCGCGATCTATTGGCAGGCCGCGCGGCTTTGGCTGAAGCGCGCCCCGTTCCACACCCACCCCGCGAAGCGTTCGGGCGAACCGAACACGCATACGACATGACGACCCGAAGCTCGACACTCTCACTTCCGCGCCAACGCGACTCGCGTGCCCGCAAACCTTCGTTCACGGCCCGTCTCGTCATCGACCGACTGTCTCGGATCGAGTCGGGTTCGTTCACGCTCGTCGAGGGAGGCCGACGGCACGTGTACGGCGACGAGGATCCCGCGCTTCCGCCGGCTACGGTCGAAGTGCGTGACGAGCGCTTCTACTCGAGCATCGCCAGGCGAGGGACCATCGGCGCTGGAGAGGCGTATGCGCTGGGCTGGTGGACGACCGACGACCTCGTCGCCGTCGTGCGAACGATCGCGCGCAACGAGTCGGCCCTCCAGGGTGTCGAGAGCGGATTGGCGCGGCTCTCGCGGCCTCTTCTGGCCCTGTTCCACGCATTCCGCCGCAACACCGAGAACGGCAGCCGCGCCAACATCGCGGCGCACTACGACCTCTCCAACGAGTTCTTCGAGCTCTTCCTCGACGACACGATGATGTACTCGTGCGGAGTCTTCGAGCGCCCCGAGGCGACCCTGCGCGAGGCGTCGATCGCGAAGATCGACCGGATCTGCAGAAAGCTCGAACTCTCACCGCGGGACCATCTGCTCGAGATCGGCACGGGATGGGGCGGGTTCGCGATCCACGCTGCCCGCGAGTACGGCTGCCGCGTGACCACCACCACGATTTCACGCGCGCAACACGACCTGGCCGCGAAGCGCATTCGCGACGCCGGCCTCGAAGACCGGATCACGCTCTTGTTCCAGGACTACCGCAAGTTGACGGGCGTCTACGACAAGCTCGTCTCGATCGAGATGATCGAGGCGGTGGGACATCACTACTACGACGACTACTTCCGTAGCTGTTCCGCGCTGCTTGCCCCGGGCGGGCGCATGTGCATCCAGGCGATCACGATCGCCGACCAGCTCTACGAGAGTGCGCGGCGTTCGGTCGATTTCATCCAACGCTACATCTTCCCCGGATCGTGCATTCCGTCCGTCACGGCGCTGTGTTCCTCGATGACCCGCGCGAGCGAGCTGCGCCTCGTCGGTCTCGACGACATCGGTCCGGACTACGTCAAGACACTCATGAAGTGGCGCGAGAACCTGACCCGCCGCGCCGACGAAGCCCGCGCACTCGGATTCGACGACCAGTTCCTGCGTTTGTGGGACTTCTACTTCTGCTACTGCGCCGGCGGTTTCGCTGAACGGCGCATCGGCACGGTGCACATGCTCCTCGAGCGTCCGGCTTCGCGATTCGTCGTGTCGTGAAGAAGCTCCTCAACTTCGGGCTGTTCCAGGCCGCCTGGTTCGTGGCCGTCGCAGCGGCTGCCAGGGGCGACGTCTGGCTCGGCGTCATCGCCTTCTCACTCGTCGTCCTGGTTCACCTGGCCATCGTCGGAGAGCGCGCGCGCGAAGTGCGCTTCCTGATCGTCGCCGGCCTGCTCGGAACCGTCGTGGACACGGTGCTGTCGAACTGCGGGATCATCGCGTATCCGTCCTCGCTTGCGGCCTGGTCTTCGTGGATCGTTCCGCCTTGGATCGCCGCGCTGTGGATCGGATTCGCGACCCTCCCGCGCTTTTCGCTTGCCTGGCTCGCCGGCCGGCCGCTCCTCGCGGCGGCGTTGGGCGCGATCGGTGGGCCGCTTTCGTTCCTCGGCGGAGTGCGCATGGGCGCGATCGCGCCCAGACCCGAGAGCGCCCTGACCTGGATCGTGCTCGCCATCGAGTACGCCGTCGTCACACCGCTCTTGTTGTGGCTGGCCCCGCGGGGATCGAACGAGGATCGAGTCGAGAACGCGCAGAAGAAGCGCGCCGTCAGGACCGCGACCGGCACCGCGGGCATCCTGATCATCGCTGCCGCCGGACTGACTGCGAGTTGCGTGGGCATGAAGAAGACCGAGATCGAATCCCGCCTCATGGCGACGCCGAAGAATGCGCTGGTCCGCGAGGCCGGACTGCAGCGCCGCACCACGACAGTGAAGCTCGAGCACGAGCCCTGGGAAGTGGAGTACACGTGGACGTACTTCCCGGCTCGCGGCGGAGCCGGTGCGGCGCGTGGTCCGATCGTGCTCGTGCACGGCACGCCGTCCACGCTCTTCAACTGGTCGACGCTGCTGTCGAGCGATGTCGGCCGCGAGCTCACCGCATCGAGCGACGTCTACGCGCTCGACGTGATCGGACACGGCGTGTCGAAGACCAAGGGACCGCGCTACACGTTCCAGATCTGCGCCGATTCCGTGCGCGGCTTCCTCGAGCTCCTCGACCTGCGCGACGTGACGATCGTGGGGCAGTCGTACGGCGGGGAGTTTGCCTGGCGCGTCGCGCTCGATGCACCGGAACGGGTCACGAAGCTGGTGTTGATCGACTCGTCGGGATACCGGCGCGGCGACGGCGAGTGGCTGCCGGAGGAGGAGAAGCTGCGCAACTGGCCCGGAGCCCAATTCGGATACCTGCTCAATTCACGCGAGCGCCTGAGGCCCGCGCTCCAATTGCACTTCGGCGTTCCGATCACCGACGAGCAGCTCGACGAGATGTACTTGTGCTGTGAGAACGCCGACAACTGGCGTTCGATGACGCAGCTGTGCCGCGACGAGAACGGCACGCGCGAGAAGGAGATCGTGAACATCCGCCAGCCGACGCTGCTCGTGTGGGGCGCGAACGACATCGCCTACACGGTCGAGAAGTGCGCCCGGCGGTTCGAGCGCGACATCGCCGGTTCGAAGCTCGTGGTCGTTGCCTCGGCCGGGCATTATCCGCACGAGGAGCAGCCGAACGCCGTCGCCCGAGCCCTCCTCGAATTCCACCGGCAAAGCTCGACGCCTCGCTGATCGAGCCGCCATGGGCCCGCCAGCGAGGCGTCGAAAGCGCTCACGCTACTTGTTGAGGTCGACCTTCGAGAGTTTCACGAAGCGATCGAAGCCGGCCGACGTCTTGGTGCCCTTGAACTTCTCGGCCAGTCCCTCGGCCTTCTTCACGTTGGGGGCTTCGAACGGCTTCTTCTTCGCCACTTCGGCGACGAAGGACTGGTACGCCTTGTCGGCCTCGCGCTCGCCGTCGAGTTCCTTCGACGCGAGCTGAGTCCGCTTCTCGGCGACCTTGCCGGCGAGATCCGCATGGCCCTTGACGGCCTTCTCGAGATCGGCGAGCGCCTTCTCCGCGGCGGACAGGCATCCGTTCTCGATCATCCACTTCGTGCGGGCGATGCGCGTGTTCGTGATCGAGAGGAACTCGTCCTTGGCCTTGTTCGCGTCGTCCGTGCCGATCTTCTCGCACTCGGCGATCGCGGACGCGACCTCGCCCTTGCGGAACGACTTCCAGGCGCCCTCGAGAGCCTTCGGCGTACCCGCCGGCGCCGACTTCGACTTCTTGATCTCGGCCGCGACGGCTTCCTCGAGCTTCTTGCCGAAGTTGCCCGGGTTGCCTTGCATCAAGACGGTTCCGTCGATGCCGATCAGCGCGGTCTCGGGCAGACCGCTGCCCTTCGTGGGAATCGGACGCTCGGTGGTCCACCAGGCCCCGTTCCCGTTCCACTTCATCTTCCAGGCGAAGGCTTCCCACACGTCCCTGGCCGTGTTCTGGCACTCGACGAAGATGACCTGGAGGTCGTCACCGTACTGCTCTTGCAACTTCACGGAGGCCGGCACGGACCCCCCGATGCAACCGGGTCAATGCTGGCCCCAGAAGTCGATGAGGACGGGTTTCCCGCGCAATTCCGCCAGCGACTTCACGCCCATCGAGTGGATCGGGAGTTCGCGGAAGGTGTAGTCGACGGTTTCGATCGTGTCCGTCGGTGTCGGAGTACCTGCTGACGCGAACCACGCCGCGCTCGCGATGGCGAGGATCGGCAGGGCAAGAAGGGTGGATTTCATCGTGTTTCCGTTCGCCGAGAGGGGGCTCTAGACCCCCCTGACTCTAAGTGACGACCGGATTCGGCACAACGCAGGCCCTGCGAACCCGTTGATCGAGCCTCCTCCATGTTGGAGAGTTCGAGTTCCAATTCCCTCGGCGACCCTCGGAACCAGAGCGATGCCCCAGACCACCCAAGCCAATCTCAAGAACCAACGCACGATCCTCGAGAACCAGCGCAGCATGCGGCGCTCCATCGAGAAAGTGCTCAACAACCAGGCCAAGATCCGTCGCGAGCAGAACACCATCCTCGCCAACCAGGGCCGCATTCTCGCGAGCCTGGGCAAGCTGCTCGCGAAGTGAGCGGCGACCGAGCGGTCTCGCCTGCGCGCGCTACTTCGGCGCGCCCGGCACGACGGGCTCGGTCGGAACGAGCAGATCTCCGACGAGTCGGCGCACCGTCTCGGGTTCGAACCGGCGTGCGGTCTCCAGCAGGTCGCACGGCCACAGGCGCGCCGTGCCGTCCGACGAAGCGGTGACGGCCATGCGTCCGTCCGGAGTGATGTCGCCATCCAGGACCGCGCTCTCGTGTCCGACGAAGCACGCCGAGCAGTTCATGCTCTCCAGGTTCCACAACCGCGCCCCGCGATCGAGCGAAGTCGTCAGGGCGCGTGGAGCGTGCCTCGCGATGGACAGCGACGTCAGGCTGTTCTGATGCTGAAGCCCGGCGCCGGTGAGGATCGGCGTTCTGCCGAGCTTCGCGCCACCCGGTTCGTCCAGCACGCGCCATATGGCAGCCGTACTCGCGTACTTCGTCGCGATCATGATCAGCCCGTCGGTCGCGTCGAACGCGACGTGGCCGGTGGTCGCGACGCGAGCCGAATCGAGGAGTAGACCCGTCTCGGCGTCGAACAACTGGAGGTCTCCGCTCTCGCACGCGGCGACGACCCAGCTGCCGTTCCCGCTCATCGCGACGTCGAAGACGGACTTCAGGCGGAAAAGCGGCGATTCGAACGGTGCGCTGCGCCACAGCGGTGCGTCACAGACGTCCTCACGCGGCGCGCCCGCGGGAATCGTCGCGTCGAAGAGGCACACGGTTCGATCGTCACCGCCGGTGAGGATGCGGTCGCCGTCGGGTGTGAAGCGCATGCAGGTGAGGTTTTGCGCATGCGCCACCAGCCGTCGCGAACACCCGGTCTCCAGTTCGGCCAGCAACACACAGCCGCTGCGCTCCGCGATCGCGACCCGGCGGCCGTCATGGCTGAAGACCGCCGGGATGTCCTGGCTCTTCCCGCCCTCCAGAGTCGCCAGGGGGGCCGCGTTGTCGGCGCTCCAGACGACGACTGCTCCGGTCTCGTCCGTCGTCACGATGCGGCTTCCGGACTCGTCGAAGAACGCTCCGACGAGGGGCGCGCGCGATCGCCCGAGGGCGAGCGGATCGAAGGCACGCAGCAACTCTCCAGTCGAAGCACTCCAGGTTCGCGCCGTGCCGTCGGCGGAAGCTGTCAGCACGCGCTCGCCCCGCGCATCGAATCGCGCGGTTCGCACCGGGCCCAGGTGGCCGCGCAGGACTTGCAGGAAGGGGCGATCCCTCCCGTACCACACGTCGATCGTCTGAAACCGCGTCCAGGTCACGAGCGAGGACCCGTCGGGGCTCCAGCGCAATCCCTGCATCTGTCGCGAGTCGCCTCGAGCGTAGCGCAGGAACTGGCCGTCCGACGCGAGGAACACGCGCACGGCGTCGTCGTAGGCGACGGTCGCCAGCAGCTCGCCGTCGGGGCTGAACGCGATGCGGTTGATCGCGCGGTGCTCGTGGTCGGGCAGTGCGTAGAGCGTAGCTCCCGAACTCGTGTCGACGACCTTCGCGCCGGCGTCCCAGCACAGCGCGAGCCTGTGACCGTCGGGGCTGAACGCAGCATCGTGGAACTTGCCGGGTGCTTCGAACACGAACACGGGGCGCGGCTCGCGTTCGCTCGGGTCGACGCGCCAGAGTCGCGCCGTGCGATCCTCGGACGTGGTCAGGATCTGCCTCGAGTCGGGACTGATGGCGAGAGCGACGATCGCCGCCGTGTGTCCGCGCAGGATGGAGAGTTCGGCGCCGGAGACCGCGTCGAAAATGCGTGCCGTGAAATCGCTCTCGACTGCAGTGCCGCCCGCGAGAGGCTCGCCGGAACGGGTCGCGACGAGCTGCCCGCCGTTCAGAAAGCGGGCCTCCGAGATGTTGCCTTCGTGTCCCGAGAGCACCGCGAGCGTCTGGCCGCTGTGCGTGTCGAAGACGCGCGCGGTCCGGTCACGCGCGGCGGTCACGAGGCGTCCTCCGTCGGGACTGAAGTCGATCCAGTGCACGTCGGCCGAATGTCCGCCGAGGTCGAGGGTGCGATCGTCACCCGCGGCAGTCGAATAGAGGCGGCAGAATCCGGCGTTGCCGCCGATGGCGAAGCGGCTTCCGTCCGGAGTGAATCGCGCCGCCCACAGCACGCCGGCGCCGGGCGTCACCTGCTTCGTTTCCCGGCCCGTGCCCAACTCCCACACGCGTGCCGAGCCGTCCGTCGAGGCGGAAACGAGGAGCGAGGAAGTGCGGTCGACGTCGACCTGGCTCACCGTCGCCGTGTGTCCGATCAGGACCTGACGCAGGTAGGTCGCATCGAGAGCGGACAACAACACCCGGTTGCTGGCGAGACCGGGTTCCCGTTCCGCGGCCTCGATCGCGTAGTGCAGCGCGCGGGGGGGGGAGTAGGCGACGAGACTCGATCCCTGGTCGCGATACCAGCCACCCTCGTAGAGATGCAGTGCCGTCTCCTTGCGCGCCTTCTCCTCGTTGACGCGCCCCAGCAGGACGAGCGTCACGCCGAGGGCGCTGGAGAGAGCGACGATCGAGCCGATGACCGCTGTCGCGATGGCCGGATTGCGCTGCGTCCAGCGCTGCATGCGCAGCAGGAACCCGGCCGGACGCGCGTGGATCGGCTCGTACTCGCGCACGCGGCGCAGTTCCTCGGCGAACTCGAGCGCTGTCGGATAGCGGCGGTCCACATCGCGTTCCGTCGCGGTCTCGAGCACGACGGGGAGGTCCTCCGGCAGGGCTGGATGCGTGCGGCGCAGCGACGGAACGGGATTGGTCCCCGTCGCGTGCGGCGAGCTGCCCGTGGAGTCGCCGCTCGTCGGGCGTTGCAAGGTCAGGCACTCCCGCAAGACCACGCCCAGCGAAAACACGTCCGTGCGCCGGTCGACGTCGCGCCCGCTGCGCGCCTGTTCGGGCGACAGATAGGCCGGCGTGCCGAACACTTCGTCGGCGCGCGTCA
This sequence comes from Planctomycetota bacterium, assembly GCA_044228955.1. Taxonomy (GTDB): domain Bacteria; phylum Planctomycetota; class UBA1135; order UBA1135; genus JAEUIA01. The sequence goes on from JBGATY010000002.1 coordinate 82,609, forward strand.
GGACGGCGCTGTCCTCGAACTCGCCGCGAGCGAGTCCGAAGTCGAGGATCACCGGCAGGCCCTCCTTCGTCACCATGATGTTGCCAGGCTTGACGTCGCGGTGGACGACACCGGCTTCGTGGGCGGCGTGCAGCGCGCGCGCGCAGCGCTCGAAGAACGCCAGGGTTTCCGCGAGCTCGAGCGCGCGCCGGGGCGCCAAGAGACGCGACGCGCTCGTGCTCGCGTCCGTTCCGGGCGTGATCGGTTCCAGGGCTTCGTCGACTTCGGCGTCGCGCGCTCGTCCCAGGGCCGACGCCAGGGTCTCGCCGTCGACGAAGCGCATCGCGATGTACGGCGAGTCGCCCTCGAGATCCGCGTCGAGCACGGTGCACACGCCCGGGTGATCGAGTCGAGAGAGGATCTCGGCCTCACGACGGAACCGATTGCGCCGGCCCTGACTCACGCTCGCGACCGGCAGGCTCAGCACCTTGAGCGCGACCGTGCGCTCGAGGCGCGTGTCCTCCGCGCGATAGACGATGCCCTGACCTCCTCGGCCGAGGACTTGAAGGAGCCGATACGGGCCGATGCGATCGCGAGGATGAGTGCGACGCTCCGCCTCGGTCGGCATCTTCCCCGTGAGGGCCAGGTACTCGCGCGCGACGTGTTCCTCCTGTCCGGGGAAACGCGCCAGGTAGTGCGCCAGCGGAAATTCCCGACCCGCTTCGAGATCGCCGAGCAGTTGGTCGGCGAAGTCGAAGAGCGCGGAGCCTTCCGAGTCGGTCGCGTCGGCCATGGGAGGCCATCGTAACGGGGCCCGGCCCGAGGAACCGGAACGGGCGTCCTCTCGCATGGCGGCAGCGGAATTGGAGGAACCGCGGAAACAAGGCGTTGGAAGAGTGGTCTTCCACCCGCGGACCTGGCGGCCTGCGCGCTCCTGCCCAGCCTGACCGAGGGGCGTACTACTTGCTGCTCGACGTCATTCGCCAGGACGTCACCGAGGCCCTGCCCGGATTGCGGATCGGCACGATCCTTCCCGGCTGGTACCCGGGCCGCATGACGCGCATCCACGTGAAGGTCCGTCCCACCACCGGCTCCGTGATCACGTCGCAGCTCTAGTTCGACCAGCGCTTCGACGACCGCGTGGGGCGGATCCCGCCCCATGACACGCACGGGGTCGACACGCTCGTCAACACCTCGGACGGGATCTACGACGCCGCCACCCAGATACCCCTGGTGGCGCTCCCTCCGATCCCAACCCGCGAGTTCACGGCCGGAATCCCCTGAGGATCGTCGCTAGGATGGCGCCTTTGGCGTCATGAGCGAGCGAGAGCATTCCGACGACCCCGAGCCCGCGAAGCGCTCGGCGTCGTCGTTCGAGAAGGCCTATGCCGAGGTCGCTCCGGCGCTGTACGCGTGGGCCGAGCTGCGCATCCGGCCGTCCATGCGAGCGCGGCTCGAGCCGGCGGACCTGCTGCAAGAAGTGTGGTTGCGCGGGAAGAATGCGTATCCGCGCTTCGACGAGTCGACCAGCAGCTTTCGCGCGTGGGCGTTCCGCATCGGCAAGAACGTCCTGATGGAGGCCATCCGTGCCATCCGTCACGAGGCCATGTCGATGCCGGGACTCTCGCCGACGAATCGCATGCTGGCGCTCGAAGGCGTGCCGCAGAACGTGACGAGCTTCACGCAGCGTCTCGCGAACGAGGAATCGATCCGCGCATTCCTGACCCACGCCGAGGAACTCGACGAGAGCGATCGCATGCTGCTGATCCACTGCGGTCTCGAGGACGAGACCTGCGCGGAAGCCGCCCTGAAATTGGGGCTGTCGGAGGATGCGGCGATCAAGCGCTGGCAGCGCCTGAAGGCGAAACTGCGCGAGAAACCCTGGTCGCGATCGTTGCTCGGGATCCAGGTCGAGACGAACAGCGACTAGAACGACACCGACAACCCGATCCACGGGCCGTCGAAGTCCACGTCCACCTTGATCGAGTTGCCGCTGCTCTCGTAGTCCGCCTTCACGTTCAAGTAGCGGTAGCCGAGAGCGACGTAGCCCGAGAAGCGCTTGCTGTCGCCGAAGACGCGCAGACGCGCCATGGTGTCGATGTCGAGGAACGAGGCCTGCGTGTCGCGATAGTGCACGTCCACCCAGTTCACGAGTCCGGAGAGTTCGAAGGGCCCGACGTTGACGCCGACGCGCCCGGCCACGTTGGGGACCGGCACGACCTCGTCGGTCTGAACCGTCTGGCTGGTGGTCTGGCTCGTGAACTTCGCGTCGATGTCGAGCACCGCGACGCCGAGGCCGATGCCGGCTTCGACGGTGTCGCCCGGCACAAGGTCGAACGTGACCGCGCCGGAATACAAGCCGAAGTCGAACTCGGACTTCACCGGATCGCCGACGTTGATCGTGATCGACCCCGAGGAAAGCTGCGCGTCGGCGATGCCCGTGCCGTCGTGGGATGACTGCTGCCCGCTGAAGGTCCAGTGGCCGGGCCCCGTCAGGTCGACCCGACCGCCGGGAACGCTCGTGTCCTCCTGGATGCCCAGGGAATCGATCGAAGCCTGCGCCGAGATCGAGGAGCCCTGTTGGACGCCGACGTCTCCCGCGATGTCGAGTTTCGACACGCGCGGCGTGACGTACATGGACGGAAGACTGCAGGCGCTCGCGCAGATCGCGAACAGGCCGGCCAGTGCGATTCGGTTCGACATGATCCCCACCTCACCTCGATGATCGACCCGGGCGCGAGCGAAACTGGAGCCGGACGGGGTCGAAGCGGGGGCTACCGTGAAGAGTTTTCCCAGTTCCGGTGCCAGGAGCTCAGTCCTCGCGAGCCGCGGCGAGGCGCACGACGAGCAGCGTGGCGTCGCCTGCCGTTCCGAGCAGGTCGACCTCTTCCTCATGCGTGGTGTCCCGAATCCACAGGCTGTCACCCGATTCGAGTTCGAAAGCGTCCTCCTCACCGACGGCTCGCGCGACGAGTCGGCCGCTCAGTACGTGGACGAACGCATGGCCGGCGGGAAACGACTCACGCGCGCGCCGCGCGCCCAGCTTGAACGCCTCGACGGACGCCTCGACGCGTCCACGGCGCGTGATCACGTTGAAGTCGGCCACCGGGCCGCGAGCGAGTTCACCTTCTGTGGGCCAATCACCGCGAAAGCGATATGGCTCCAGCCGGCGGATGCGCACGCGCGGCGCGACGGACGGGTGGCAGAGGGAGAGCCCATCTCCTTCCGTGACGACGAGGATGCGGTCGTGGTGTTCGAAACGGGAGAAAGGTCCGTTCGCGACCACCTGCGCCTTCGAAATGCGCCAGTCGAAGTCGCCGCGCTCGAAGGAGGCCTGGGGCGGCCAGAGCGCGAGTTCCTCGGTCACGCCGCGTCCGTTCTTCCACGGCACCCTGCGCGAGTCGTCCGGTGTGAGGTGCAAGACTTCACGCATCACGAGCGTCGAGTCTAGCCCAAGTACCGTCCCTGGCTCAGCACTTGGGCTGCAGTCCTGCTCAGGCTCAGTTCGCCGTGCCCTGCAGCCTCACTCGGAACGGTTGCGTCACGTTCGTCGCGTCGTGAGCGAACTCGAGCGTCGCGTTCTTCGTGCCCGTGGTCGTCAACGGATTGAACCTCACGCGGTACTGCACGTATTCGCCGCCACCGAGCGCTGACCGGCCGATGCAACTCGCGTTGACGGACTGGCGCATCACGTTCGAGCACACCGGGTGGAACTCGAGATCGATGTTGCTCATCCCGCCGCACACGTGGCAATAGCTCATGATCGTGCCGCGCGTGCACGCTGTCGTGCTCTGGCAGTTCGACGAGCAGCGATCGAGCGGCGGGCAGAACGAGTGCGTGTGCTGCGACCCGAAGTTGTGGCCGAGTTCGTGCGCGACGACGACGAAATCCCACGTGAAGCTCCCCGGAGCCCCCGTCCACGAGCCCCAGTTGATCGTGCCGCTGATGTTGCCGCTCACGCCGAACCCATAGTTCGCGTTGCACAACGTGTTGATGTAGGCGATGCCGCCGCCCAGGCTCGCACCCGAGATGAAGTGCGCCAGATTCGCCGAGACGGGCCAATTGTTCGGCGCCCAGGCCGCGCGGAACTCGTCGAGCAGCGCACTCGAGTTGCCGCCCGAGTCCTGCGAAGTCCACGGGTCGGCTGCGTTCGTGTAGACGCCGAGGTACGCGATCGAAAGCGTCGCCTGCACGTCATGGAAATAGCGGTCGCTGACGGCCGCGATCAACTGCGTGACGTAGTTGGTGACGCCGTTCGTCGAGCCGAACTTCTGGTAGAGCTGATAGTCCGTCTCGACGGCGAGCCGGCAGTTCGCGGTGAGGAGCATGCCGGTCGCAGGCGCGGCCCCGAGTTCGAGACTCGCCATCTCCGGCCCGGCGCCCGGGACTTGGAGCGAGTCCGCGCACACGTCGGGTGACTGGCCGAAACCGAGCGCGGCCATCTCGGCCTCGCGGACGACGCGGCACCCCGGCGGAAGACCAGGGGCCGTCGCGCTCGCGTCGGGCACGAGGTGCACGATCGTGTCCTGCGCGAAGCCGAGGTCGATGATGCCGCGCGAACCCGTGCTCGACAGCGCGAGGAAGACGTGACTGTTCGGCTGGTCGCGAACCGTGCCGGTCCACAGCGTGAGATCGTCGAGTGCTGCGCGCAATCCGCCGGCCCGCGCCACTCCGTCGACCTTCAACACCGCGTCCGGCGCCACCGGCAAGGGGACCTGGCTCAGCTCGAGGGCGACATCGTCGAGGCCCGGGATGGGAAAGCCGACGAGGGTCGCGCGCTCGAGCCCGTTCAGAGCCTCCAGCTGGGCGAGATCGAGTGCGACAGCTAGACCCGGACCCGCGAGGGGAGCGCGCTCGAGCAGAGGCGAGAGTGTGTCCGGACCCGGCGGTGGCACGAGCGCCGCCGGCGGAGGGTTCGGCGCCGTCTCGAGTTCGACGTCGAAGTCGTTCGTGTCCGTTCCGGTCACGCGGGGAGCTGCGAGCGACAGCGCCGCTCCGCCCACGTTCGCGACGCGAACCCTCGTGCCGGCATTCGAACCCGCCGCGACCGTCTGCGAGCCGAGGTCGATCAGTTGATCGTAGGCGAGCGTGTTCTCCGTGCCGTTCGCGCCCTCGGTGGCCGCGAACGCGGACGAGCTGGTCGCGTCGTCGTCCATGATCGTGAGCTGGTGCGTGCTCGTCGATCCGACGGTCGTGCTCGCCGCGAGCGCGGTCATGCCGAACCGCACGCTCTCGTTGGCTTCGATGTTCGCGTCGTCGATGACCTGCATCGTGATGGACTGAGTCGTTCCGTCGGCGCTGCCGGGGGCGAACGTGACGTTCGTCGCCGCGAAGGCCGCGTAGTCGACGCCGGATACGGCCGAGCCGCCCCCGATGTCCGACACGCGCACGGTGGCCGATGTCGCGAGGGTGACCCCGCTCGGCAAGTCGAGCGAGATGGTCATCGTCCTCGGAGCGGAGCTCTCGTTCGGCGTCGCGCTCGAGGAAGCGGAGAACTGGACCGTCGCCTGATGGATGTCGCCGATCGTCGCCGTGAACTGGGTCGTCCCGTGGATCGGAGCGCCGGAAGCGTTCGCGAGCGTGAGCTTCGCCGTCTCGCTCGCGCCTTCGACGCTCATGTCGTTCACGGCGGAGAAACTCACCGCCTGCATCGCACCGTCGACGCTCCCGGTCGGGAACGTGACCGTCTGGGCGGCGAAGGTGTAATCACTGCCGCCCGTCGCCGTCCCAGTCCCCGTGTCGACGACGTCGACCGTGGTCGCGGCCGTGGTGGGACCGAGCGTCGTGTGCAGTACGACGTTCACGACGAGGGGAGCGGCGCCTTCGTTCACGTTCGCGCCAGAGAGCTCGAACGCGATCGACAGCGGCGGCGTCGAAGCACCTCCCGACGAACCACCCCCGCTGCACGCGGCCGTCAGGAACAACGCGCCCGCCATCCACACGTACTTCGACCTGATCATCAGTGCTCTTGCCCCCGCCAAAACGCTCGGGAGCGGATCGACCGGGCTGCGAGGAAATCTGAACGGGTCGAATGGAAATTCGTTCGCGGAGCCGTCGGGTGGCGATTGGGCGTGCGACGGGGCGATGCCGGACACTACGATCCGCGCCCGGAATGACCCTCGACCTGCGAACCAACGAGCTGTTGCGCGAGGCGCTGACGCGACTCGACTCGGGTTACGCAGGCTTGCCGGCCTTCGACGCGACGCCGAGCGAACGCGACGTCGAGCGCACGCGGAAGGTGCTCCTCGAGGTCGCGGATCGGATGCGCGACAACTTTCCCTACGCCCATCCGTTCTATGCCGGGCAGATGCTCAAGCCCCCGCATCCGATCGCCCGGCTGGCCTACGCGCTGGCTCAGCACGTCAATCCGAACAACCACGCGCTCGACGGCGGACGCGCGAGTTCGGCGATGGAGAAAGAGTGTGTCGCGGAACTCTCGCGCATGGTCGGATGGAACGACCACCTCGGCCACCTGACCAGCGGGGGGACAGTAGCCAACCTGGAAGCGCTGTGGATCGCGGGCAAGACGCGGCCGGGTCGGACGATCGTCGCGTCGAGCCAGGCGCACTACACGCATTCACGCATCAGCGAAGTGCTCGGCCTCGTGTGTGACACGATCGCGGTAGACCGCTTCGGCAGGATGGACCTCGACGCACTCGCGCGCCGTCTCGAACGAGGCGACGTCGGAACCGTGGTCGTGACGCTCGGCACGACGGCGATCGGAGCGGTCGACAATCTCGAAAAAGTGCTAGAAATGCGCTCCAAACACGGGTTTCGAGTGCACGTCGACGCGGCCTACGGCGGCTACTTCGGCCTCGCCTCGAACCTCGCGCCGGAGACGCGCGCGGCATTCGACGCCCTTCGGCATGCGGACTCGATCGCGATCGACCCGCACAAGCACGGGCTGCAACCGTACGGCTGCGGCTGCATCCTCTTCGCCGATCCGTCCGTCGGTGCCTTCTACAAGCACGATTCGCCATACACGTACTTCAGCTCGGCGGAACTGCATCTCGGCGAGATCAGCCTCGAGTGTTCTCGAGCAGGCGCGTCGGCCGTCGCACTGTGGGCGACGCAGCGCCTCCTGCCTCCGATCCAAGGCGGCGAATTCGCGCGCGGACTCGAGGCCTGTCGAACCGCTGCACTCGATCTTCACGCTCGACTCGCACGCGACCCTCGCGTCCGAACGTTCTTCGCACCGGAGCTCGACATCGTCGTCTGGGCGCCGCGCGGCGCGAGCGCCTCCGAGGTCTCGACCCGAAGCCGCGCCGTGTTCGACGAGGCCGCGCGCTCGAACCTGCACCTCGCCCTCGCGAACCTGCCCCGCGCGCTCCTCGAGCCGTGGCTCCCGAACGTGCTATGGGACCGCGATCAGACCACCGTCGTGCGTTCGTGTCTCATCAAGCCCGAGCACGCGCAGTGGATGGACCGCATCTGGAAGATCCTGGAGCGCGCACTGCCGAGCTGAGAAACGTCGCCTATCGGAATGTTGTTCCCGGATGAACGGTTTTTCAGGCCCGGGCTCACTATTCTTCTCGCCCCGAGTTCGCCCCCCCCTGCAGGGCGGGGGGATACTTCGCGCGTCGGGGGATTCGTCGCACCGCTTTTCAGCGGGTTCGTCGGATGCCTGCTCGGACGATTCTCCTCACGAACTTCCATGTCTCAACGCTTCATCACCACCGCCAGCGCTCCCAGCGCCGCCCTCACGCCTGTCCCGGTGTGTCTGCGTGGGTGCAACGCGCTCTTGCCGAGCGCTACTCGCAAAGGTCTCGAATCATGCAATTGACAGGTGCCTTCCTAGCCGGTTTCGGGTTCTGCATCGTCCTGCTCGTCCTCGTGGCTGGACTGTTCTTCACGTTCGTCTGGTACCGCAAGGGAACAGGCACGCCGCCGACGAAGATGGTGGCGGTGTTCGTGCTCGGCTTCGTGGTGCTGTTCCTCATGCCGACGTACTTCGTGTACGGCACGCAACGGGCTCCGTCGGCGATCTTGAGCGAGCAACGCATTTCGCTCGATCCGGGCGAGGAGCGCACGACGACGATCCTGTCGAGCGGTTCACGGGACGTGCGCGTCGAAGCATTCGACATCCACGGCCAGAACGTGAACTTGAAGGTGCTCGCCGACGGCAAGAACGTCGCGACCCACAACGACACGGACAGCAAGGTCGAGTGCTTCATCCCGTCGACGCGCGCGCTCATCACCGTGACCGCGGGCAACCCGAACACGTCGGAGCGCCGCGACATCAACCTGCGCGTCACGCAGGGCGATCCGGAGTGACGCCTACTTCGGCGCGCGAGCGCTGACCCTGAACTCGTGGCTGTCGACGCGTCGGCGTCCCGCCATCAGGGTGGTGCGCGTGGAAACGACCGACTTCGGGATGCCGGTGGTGAGGTCGTACACGTAGGTCGAGGCATCCTCGATCGCGTCGAAGTTCAAGGCGGCCTCCTTGGGGATTTCCTGGCCGGTGCGCTTGGCGAAGGCGCGGATCGAGGCTTCCAGGATCGGCCCGGCCTTCGCCGGATCGATCGACTGACGCCAATCGACCACGGCCTCGTTCGCGGCGGAATCGAGCTTCGTGAGCACGAGGTAGCACTTGCTCGGAAGCGGCTCGCCCCCAAAGGGATTGGGCAACTTGTCCTCGTACTCGCGCTTCTGGCCGGGCGCCAGCGCCGATCCGGCGGGCATGTAGAAGAGCTTCGGGAAGTTCAGGTACGAGGCCTGGAAGCCGGGCCCCTTCATCGACGAAACGGCCTTTTTCAGCGTGGCGAGTTCCGTGGGAGCCAGGCCGCCTTGCGCCTCGACCTCGTCGACGAGGACCTTCGAAGTGCGCTCGAAGTGAGCGTCCATCGCAGCGGGATCCGCGAGCGAGATGGCCGAGCCCGATGCGTCGGCCAGGATGTCCAGCTTCATGCCGTCGACGAGGCTCGTGATCTTGTCGACGAGCGAACCGGGCAGCGGAGCTTCGGTCTCGACGACCGGCTTCGTGAATGTCCACCGGTACGTGTAGCCGTCGTCGCGCTTCCCGAGCACCTCCACGTCGATGGGCGTGCGACTCGAGTTGCGCTTCGTCGGCTTGCCCGGCTCGACGTCCTCCCGAGTCTTCGTGAACTCGACGTGATACGCGGTGCCGATCGCCCAGTCGTGCGGGAGCTGGACCGGTTTCGCGTCCTCCGTGACGAAGGCCGTCGCGCAAGCCAGAGTGAGTTGGGCGAGGAACATCTTCACCTCCGCATCGAGACGAGAATGGGGGAATCGGACTCCTGTACGCGCTGGAAGTCCTCCTTGGATTTCACGCCGCGCCAGCCTTCGGCGACGACGACCTGCCCGCACACGCCGCCGAGCGAATTGCCGGGGCCAGGGCACACGAGGTGGTCGGGCGCGTATTCTCGCAGCGCGACGCGGATCGAGAGCGCGAAGTCGTACATCGTCGTGACCTGCGCACCGAGCGTGTACTCGCGCAGTTCGTCGACGTCCGTGGACCACGGCGTGAAGCGCGCCCCGCGTCCGTCGACCAGCGTCACCTTCGGCATCCCGAAAGCGATGCGTGCGAGGGCTTCACGGGCTTTCGTCGAGACGTCTTCCACGAGTGATGTGTGGTAGGCACCGTGCTGCATCAACCTGAACGGGTACATGGTGGCGCCGACTCTGACCTTCGGAAGCGCGGTGAGCAGGTGGGCGATGCCGCTCTCGCCGCCGGCGAGCACGACGTACCCGCCGAGGTCGATCGAGCGGAACGCCGTACCGTTCGAACTCGCGAGCGCTTCCTCGACCTGTCGAGCGTGCTCGGCGTTCGGCCGCCACTGGTCGTCGACGACGGGATAGATGATCTGTCCGCCGCCGTGCTCGAGTTGATGATCGCGCTGCAGGATCGACATCTCCTGCACGAGGCGGAAACCGTCGTCGAACGAGATCGCGCCACCGGCCGCGAGCGCCGTGTACCAGCCCATCGAGTTCCCGGCGATGGCGACGCACTTGTCTTCCTGCATGCGTGCCGCGGAGTCGAGCATCGAGATCAAGTAGATCAGCGGAGAGACGTTCTCCGGCAACAGGTGCACTTTGGAATCGAACTTGGTCGCACGATCGAGCTCGACCAGCGAGGGCAGTTTGCGTTCGCGGCGCAACGCCTCGGCGCGATCGATCCACGGATGCGAGTCCGGTAGCGAGCGCAGAGTCTTGTCGGTGTAGGAGCCGCGACCCGGACACAGAATGGCGATGCGCTTCACTTCACGATCTCCAGGACCTTGTCCGCGATCTGTTCTTCGCCGACGAGCACCGCGGCGGTCGCCGAGCCAAGCGGGACGTAGCAGTCGGCCGCGCGCACGCTCGCCACCTTGGCGCGTGAACCGTGTTCTGCCAGGTGCGCGACGATCGCGTCGGCGATACCGGCTCCGGTCGCGCGACATTCGTCGACGATCACGACCTTCCCGCACGCGTCAGCGTGTTTGCGGATCGCGTCGAAGGGCAGCGGCGCGAGCCAGCGCAGGTCCAAGACGCGCGTTTTCAGGCCCTTTTCGCGCTCCAGCATGCGTGCAACCCGCAGGGACAAGCGCAGACCGTTCGCGTAGCTGACGATCAAGACGTCCTTGTTCGCCTCGCCGTACACGCCGACATCGCCGGGCAAGAGCACGTCATTCGGATCCGTGCTCGGCGGCGGATAGTCGGTCAGCCAGCCGTTGTCGCCGTCTTCGTGCAGGTCCTTCTCGTGGTAGAGCGCGATCGGTTCCAGGAAGCACACGACGCGGCCGCACTCCTTCGCGGCGGCGACGGCACCGCGCAGCATTCGAGCCGCGTCGTCGCCGCGCGCAGGCACCGCGAGCATCAGTCCCGGAATGTCGCGCAGCGCGCCGATCGAGTTGTCGTTGTGGAAGTGACCGCCGAAGCCCTTTTGATAGGCAAGTCCCTGGATGCGCACCACCATCGGGTTCGTGAACTGGCCCTCCGAGAAGTACGAGAGCGAGCACGCTTCGCCGCGCAGTTGATCGAGCGCGTTGTGCAAGTATGCGAGGTACTGGATTTCCGGCAACGGCAGGAAACCGACGTGGGCGGCTCCTTGGGCGATGCCGAGGATGGTCGTCTCGTCCAGCAACGTGTCGAACACGCGGCTGATGCCGAAGCGCTTCTGCAACCCCTGGGTGACCGCGTACACGCCGCCCTTTTTCGCGCTGTCCTCGCCGAACAGGAGCGTCTCGGGGTACTGCAAGAAGAGATCGTGCAACGTCGCGTTGATTTGCGCGGACAGCGTGCGCTTGGCGACGCTCTTCGCGTTCTCGGGCAGTGCTTCGCCGAAGAACTCACGGCGCTTTTCCGGACTGACGATCTTCGTCGAGCGCGCACGGATCGCCGTTTCGTTCCACGGCGCGAGCGGGGCTTCGATCTCCGCGCGCGTGACGAGCTTCGGCCGCCGCGCAGCTTCCGCACCGGCGGCCGAGACGCGGGCGCGCGTGTCCGCCACGATCGCCGCGAGGTCGGCCGGATGAGCCGCGCCCGTTTCGACCAGGTGCCGGGCGTTCGCCAGCAACGGATCCTGCCTTTCGACCGCCTCGATCTCCTCGAGCGTGCGGTACGTGGTCTCGACGTCGCTGCCGGCGTGGCCCCAGATGCGCGTCGTCTTCAGGTGCAGGAACGTCGGGGTCTTCGTTCCGCGGCAGAAATCGATCGCCGCCCTGCACGAGTCGAACACCGCGTCGAGCGTGCCTTCGGCGCGGAAGTAGCGCAGGTTCGACTGATTGCCGTACGTGTCCTCGATCCAGCCGCGCGGCGTGTCGACCGAGATGCCGATGCCGTTGTCTTCGCACAAGAACAGGATCGGGAGCGGACTCCCGCGCCGATGGATGTAACGCGCGGAATTGAACCCGGCGAGCGCCGTGCAGTGGTTCGCGGACGCGTCGCCGAAGCTGCAGAGCACGATCGCATCGGTCGGGAGTTCGTTCGCGATGCCGAGGCGCTTCGAACGGCCGAGCGCGAACGCGAGCCCGACGGCCTTCGGCAGGTGCGACGCGATCGTCGAGGTCTGCGGCGGCACCCACAGGCGCTTCGAGCCCCACACCTTGTGCCGTCCGCCGCTGATCGGGTCCTCGCTCGACGCGCAGAAGCTGAGCAGCGTGTCGAAGCACGGCGTGACGCCCGCCGCGCGTCGCGAGCGGGACATCATCAATCCGCCGGAGCGATA
>JBGATY010000300.1:0-3516 GCA_044228955.1 Planctomycetota bacterium
ATGCACCAGCCCCGCCCGGTGCGCCGCCGCCAGCCCGCGCGCCGCCGCGACAAACACCCGCACCACCTCTCGCCACGAGCGCGGCGCCTCCAGCCAGCGCGTCAGCGTCACGCTCCGAGCGAGCGCGTCGTCGGTCGTGTGCAGCTTGAGCTCGGGTTCGGCGGCCTTGGCTTCGAAGACGGCCTCGCGCGTCACTTGACCGGCGATGCGCAACGTTCCCTGCGCTCGCAGGACGACGAGCCCCTTCGACGCCGCGAGCGTGGCGCGCTCGCCGCCTGTCACCGACAGGCGGGTCGCGTGCAGGTCGCTCTCCAGCACCGCGCCGGCCAGCGTGACCGCGCCCGCGGTTCCCAGCCCGGCGGCGGCCGGAAAGCGCACCTCGACGCGCCCGGTGCTGCTCCAGTGCGCCAGCCCGTCCGCCCCGGGCACCGCCACCGGTCGGCTGAGATCGCGCGTGACGAAGTCCTCGTACAAGACCCCCTTGCCGGCGTCGCGATTGCGCAAGCCGACGCGGATCGGCAGCGAGAGCGCAGGGCTCCACAGCGTGTGCCCGCTGAAATCGCGCGGTCCGCTCGCCTCGGATCCGTTTTCGTCGCGCGCGAGGGTGAGCCTCCACGTGGTCTCGGTTCCGAGCTTCTGCACCGGTGTCAACTCGAGCAGCGCGGCCCGCGGCTGGCTCTCCCAGAACGTCTCGAGGGCCACGGACTGCACGCCGCGCGGCTTGCTCCGTGCACGAGCCTCCGATTCGTTTTCGATCAGGCGCGCGCGCACCGGAACCGGCCCGCCGCCGCCCTTGCGAGTCAGCAGGAAATCAGAGTCGCGCACGCTCGTCGGATCGATCGGCTTGTCCGAGTCGAGGTAGATCACGTCATCCGAGCCGATCGTGTACGCGTCGATACTCGCCGGAGGCGGAAAGAAACCGAGCGGCCGCGTCTTGTCCGGCTCGGTGTCCACGAACAGCAACGTCTCGATCGGCGGCTTCGCCGAGACCGTCTTGAATCGGTACGTGTAGGTGTCCCGCAACGGCTCGCCGCCCGCCCCGCGCAAGCCGTCCACCCACGGGAACCCGTGGATCTGCACGGAGTACTCGGTGTCCGGACGATAGCCGCCATCCAGGAGATCGCTCGAGCGCACCGGGACGGGCGTGAACGTGAGCGAGTTGCCGTTGACCGCGATCGCGCCACGCGCGAGCACGTCGTCCGATGAACGAATCGAGACGCTCTCCGAAGTGACGGAGGCGCGGTCGATCTCCCCGGAGAAGAAGAAGGTCAGCGGCTCGTTGAGGAAGACCCCCTGGGTATTCCTCGGATACGCCGACGTGACCAGGATGAACTTCGTCTCCGGACTCGGAGCCGGCACACACGCCGCGCAGGCGCAGCAGGCAAGCACGAAGGAGTTCGGGATGGACAGCGCCACTGGCGCATCGAAACAACTTCCGCGCGCGGCCTCAACAACAACCGTCGGCCTGGCCTGCGAGAGGCCGCCTCAGAAGATGGGCACGAGCCGATTCCAACTCGTCGGGACATCCGCGCTCAGAGGCGTCGAGCCGATCGGGTTCGGCTGGATCAACTGCGAGAGGCGCGTCGTCCCGCTCGGCACCTTGATGTTCGAGAGGTCGGTGACGTGCAGCTGAATGACCCCTGGACCTCCGTCGCCTCCGGCGCAGGTGACCGTTCCCACCGTGTTGCCCGCGACTGCGCAGGGCGCTCCGGGGCCGTAGGCGTTCGGGGGCAGCATGTCGAGCCGGGGCGGATTCTCGGGGCTTGGAGGATTCGTGCCGCCGACAGCATTCGCTCCCTCGCCACCCTCTCCGCCGCGCGCGCCCTTCTTGTCGGCCGCAGGGTTGGAGGGCGTGGCCGGGAAGGTCGAGCCGGCGACGACATCACCGCCAGCACCGCCGCCCGCTCCGGTGCGACGGGCCAGGTCCGCGGTACACGAGAGGACAAAGGCGCTCGCGGTTCGAGGCATCGAACCGCGAGAGCCAATCCTCGGTTGGATGTCGCGCGAGAGCGCGCGACTCAGAACTTGAACGGAATCCGCAGGAAGTCGATCTGCGGCGTCGGCGTGCTGAAGTCGAGTGCGGCGGCGCCGATCCCGATCTCGAACGCGACGCGGAAGCGGAAGAAACGCAGGCTCGTGTTCGCGGGCGTCACGCTCGTGTTGAGCGCCGTGATGTCCGTGACCCACGGCGTGGCCAGCGTTTCGTTCGGCAGCCCCGAGGCGGCCATGGGTGCGGCCTGGTACTCGATCTTGATCGAGCTCGAAGCCGACAGCTTGTCGAACTGCCCGTCCTCCGCGACGCGGAAGAAGCGCGGAATGATCGCCGCCGTGCCGACGAGGCCCGAGAGCGGCGCGCCGCTGTTCGCCACGGTCGCGCGCAGGGTGTGCGTGTTCGAGTCGTAGGTCGCGGCCGTGATCTCGAAGCGCCTCACGGTCGAACCCGTGATCCGCAGCACGAAGTTCTTCACGAGGGACGGATTGCGGATGTAGACGTCGTCCGTGATCGCAGTGGTGTCGAGCAGGATCGAGCGACCGTCCGCCGCGATGTACGGCAGGGTCGGCTGCGCGGCGATCGTGCCCGAAAGAATCGGGGGCAGCTCGGGGACCAAGCCGGCGGTCGAGTTCACGAAGCCCGTCGTGGGGTTCACGCCGGCCGTGAAGAAGGTGATCGGCTTCGGCGTGGAACCGGTCGGGGGCACGCTCGTGGAACCGAGCGGAATCCACTTCGAAATCGACTTCGAGTTGCGGCCGAAGATCGGCAGCAACTGTCGCCACGAGGTCGGCGTGTCCGTGTTGATCACGGTCGAGCCGATCGGGTTCGGTCGAACGATGTTGCTGATCTTGGTCGGCACTCCACCGACGGACGTCGTGGGCACCTTGATCTTGTTCAGCGCCGACACGTGCAACTGGATGATGCCCGGACCACCGTCTCCGCCCGCGCCCACGATCGTTCCGACGTTGTTGGGGCCACCTTGGGCCGCCAGCGTGACGGCGCACGCCGCGCCCGCGCCGTAGGAGTTCGGCGGGAGCATGTCCAGGGACGGCGGGTTCTCGATGCTGGGCGGGTTCGTGCCGCCGATGCCATCCGCCCCTTCGCCACCTTCTCCACCGCGCGCGAAGACGCCTGCGCCGGTCGTGTAGTTGGTCGCGGCCGTTCCGGGCACGCAGGCGGTGAAATCGATGTCGCCGCCGGCCTGCAGGATGACGTGACCGCCGGAGCCGCCACCGGAGCCGCCGGCGATGCGGTTCGTTCCGCTCGTGTTCTCACCTCCGCCGCCCGTGCCGCCCGAGGCGTCGATGCGCCCGGCCGCGCCGAACTTGATCGTGCCGAGGCAGAGGATCGTGAGCGAACCGCCACCACCGCCGCCACCGCCGAAGCCACCGCCGCCGCCGAAGTCTCCATCGTTGGGCGGGGGCGGACCGTCATCGCGACGACCGCCGCCAGCGCCACCTTCACGTGCACCGCCGCCGAGGAACTGCACGTCGGCGGCGATGATCTCGGTGATGTACTTCTTG
>JBGATY010000301.1:0-3491 GCA_044228955.1 Planctomycetota bacterium
GGTGATGCCGGACAGACGCCGCGCCGTCCAGGCCACGAACGCGAACCAGCAGGCCATCAGCGTCGCCACCAGCACGCCGCCGATCACCGCGATGCGCACAGCGTGCTGCTCGAAGAGCCGGGCCTGGCTTTCGCCCCGCGTTGACGGGCTGCGTCGAGCCCTCCATACTCTCCCGATTCGCCTGGGTCCCCCGGATCCCCGTCGACCCCCCGCACCATGCTCCTGCGCCTGCGCAAGGCCCTGCCGCCCGAACAACTCCAGGCCGTCCTGGAGCTCGCGCGCGAGCTGGGGTACGCCCCCCGGTTCCTCGATCCCGCCAAGGAACTGCTGCGGCTCGAGGGCGCCGGCCGTCCGGAGCACCGCTCGCGCTTCGAGGACCTGGTCGGCGTCGCCGCGATCCTCGACGCGGGCTCCGCGACGGAGCTGCACGAGCGCGCGGGCCAGCCCGACACGGTCGTGACGGCCGGCGAGGCGCGCTTCGGCGGCGGTTCGGTGTCGCTGATCGCCGGTCCGTGCGCGGTCGAGAGCTGGCCGCGGCTGCTCGAGATCGCGCGCGAGGTCCAGAAGCACGGCGCGACGCTCCTGCGCGGCGGCGCGTGGAAGCCGCGCACGTCGCCGTACTCGTTCCAGGGCATGAAGCACGAGGGTCTCGAGCTCCTGCAGCGCGTGCGCGCGGAGACGGGCATCGGCATCGTGACCGAGGTGCTCGACCCGCGCGACGTCGAATCCGTCGGCGCGGTGACGGACGTGTTCCAGATCGGAGCGCGGTCGATGCAGAACTCCGCGCTCCTGATCGAAGTGGGCCGCTACGGCAAGCCGGTGCTCCTGAAGCGCTCGTTCTCGGCCACCGTGCGCGAGCTGCTCATGGCGGCCGAGTTCGTGCTGGCCCAGGGCAACCGTCAGGTGATCCTGTGCGAGCGCGGCATCCGCAGCTTCGATCCGACGACGCGCAACCTGCTCGACGTCGGCGCGGTCGCGCACATGAAGCGCGCCACGCACCTGCCGGTGATCGTGGATCCGTCGCACGCGGCCGGCCGCTCCGACCTCGTGCGTCCGCTCGCCCGCGCGGGACTCACCGCCGGCGCCGACGGTCTGATCGTCGAGGTCCATCCCGATCCGAGCGAAGTCCACTCGGACGGTTCCCAGGCCGTTTCGCCCGAGACCTTCGGCCTCATCGTCGCCGATGCGCTCGCCATCGCGGCGCTCGATTCGAGACGTGTCGTCCTCGCGGAAGCGCTGCGCGCGGCGCGGTAGAGACATGCGCAGACCCTTCGTCGCCGGCAACTGGAAGATGAACCTCGAGCGCAAGAGCGCGCTCGGCCTGGTCGCCGAAGTGCGTGAACGCGTGGGCCAGCGCGCGGACATCGAGGTCGCCGTGTGCCCGCCCTTCGTCTACCTCGACGAAATCGCGCGCGCTCTCTCCGGCTCGCCGATCCGAGTCGGCGCCCAGAACTGCTGCGACGAGGAGTCCGGCGCCTTCACCGGCGAGATCTCCGCGGCGATGCTGATCGACGTCGGGTGCGACCTCGTGATCCTCGGCCACAGTGAACGCCGCCAGCTCTATGGCGAGTCGAGCGAACTCGTCAACGCCAAGGTCCACACGGCCCTCGACGCGGGCCTCGACGTGATCCTGTGCGTCGGAGAGACGCGCGCCGAGCGCGAGGAGCAGCGCACCGAGAAGGTCGTGGGCGCGCAACTCGTCGCCGGGTTGAAGGACGTCGACGGCCGCTCGATGCAGCGCGTGACGATCGCCTACGAGCCCGTCTGGGCCATCGGCACGGGCCTCAACGCCACTCCCGACCAAGCCGGGGCCGTGCACAGCTACCTGCGCGGCGTCGTGGGCGGCCTGTACACCGATTCGATCGCCGAAAGCGTTCGAATTCAGTACGGTGGAAGCGTGAAACCCTCCAACGTGCGCGAATTGATGTCCGTCGAGCACATCGACGGTTGCCTCGTGGGAGGCGCGTCGCTCACCGCCGCGAATTTCCTGCCCTTGCTCGAGTTCCGCTGACAATCACCGCTCGCATTCCTCCGCAGAGATCCACTCATGACCCTACTGGCCGTTGCCCTGTACATCGTGTTCGTCCTCGCGGCGATCGTCCTGGTCGTCGTCATCCTCCTTCAGGAAGGCAAGGGCGGCGGTCTGACCGACGCGCTCGGCACCTCGGGTCAGCAGACGTTTGGCGTCGGCGCCTCGGGGATCAACAAGTTCACGGGCTGGGTCGGCGCCATCTTCCTCGCGAGCGCGCTCGGCATCCACGTCGCGAACCGCTCCGAGTCGATGAGCTCGGTGGTCGACCAGTTCGGCCAGCCCGTCGTGACCCCGGTCGTCGACCCGAACGCGACCACGCCGCCGCCCGCGGACGGTTCGACGCCGCCAGGGAACGGCGGCCAGACGACTCCTCCGCCGTCGAATCCTCCCGAACAGCCGAAGTGAGCCAGGACCGCGCCATACTCGCATGAGCACCGTGAAGAGCTTGGATTCCACGCGCGTCCTCGAGATGTTCCGCGAGACGTCGGCGATGCTCGAGGGGCACTTCGTGCTGTCGTCCGGCTTGCACAGCGACCGCTACTTCCAGTGCGCGCTCATCCTCGAGCGACCGGATCAAGCGGCGATCCTGGCGCGCGAAACCGCGCGACGAGCGCAGGAAGCCGGTTTGCCGCGCTTCGACGTCGTGATCGGGCCGGCGCTGGGCGCGGTGACCTGGGCGTACGAAGTGGCCCGGGCCATGGGCGCCCGCGCGCAGTTCACCGAGCGCAAGGACGACGAGATGCAGTTGCGGCGCGGTTTCCACGTGAAACCCGGCGACAACGTCTTCGTCGTCGAGGACGTGTTCACGACCGGCGGTTCGGCGCGCGAAGTGGTCGACGTGCTGAAGACGTACGGCGTCACGCCCAAGGCGGTCGGCTGCATCGTGAATCGCTCGGGCGGCAATCCCTTCGCCGCCGACAAGTTGCCGATGATCTCGCTCGCCGACGTCGAGGTGAAGACGTGGGCACCCGACGATTGCCCGCTGTGCAAGGCGAAGGTTCCGCTCACGAAGCCCGGCAGCCGCGCGAAACCCGCCGGCTGAGCGCGAGGACATCCCAGTGCTCCGCTCGATGACCGGTTTCGGCGCGGCGCTCGTCTCCGAGGGCGACGTCTCGGTGCGCGTGGAAGCGCGCTCGGTCAACCACCGGCATTTGCAGGTGAAGTCCCGACTGCCAGGCGAGCACGCCCTGCTCGAAGGCGACGTCGAGACGGCCGTGCGGGGCAAGCTGGAACGCGGTGCCGTCACCGTGACGGTCGCGCTCGAGCGGCCGCGCGGCGCGTCGCTGGCGGTGATCGACCGCGCCGCGGCGAAGCGCTACAAGGCCGAGATCGAGACCCTGGCGCGCGAGCTCGCGCTCGAACCCGACATCTCGATCGAGACGCTGCTCGCGCTGCCCGGCGTCATCGCGACGAGCGAGGACGACAGCGGCCGCGAACGCGAGGCCAAGCTCATCCTGAA
>JBGATY010000302.1:0-3456 GCA_044228955.1 Planctomycetota bacterium
ATCGAGCGCAGATTCGCGCGTATGCGGCGATCGGTCAAGCGAGGTGCGTCCGCGGACTCCTATCCGCCGCGCCACGAGGCGCTCGCTCAGAAATGGAACGACGCGAACCGGGCCCGCGCGGGAGCCCGGTCCGCGTGCGCGGAGGGGAGGACTCGGTCGCTCTTACTGACCCGTCGTCGGGTCCGTGACGAGGTCCGACGTGTCGATGCCGAGGTTGCGCTCGAGGTTGTTCTCGAGTCCGGCGTCGAGGACGATGTTGTCGCCTTCCTTCTTCACCGCGGCGACCTTGCCGCTGACGATCGTGCCGTTGTCGTTTTCCGTCGCGCCCGGGATCGCCGAGGCGGCGACGCCGAACAGCTTGGAGGTCTTGCCGCCGAAGACGGAGACCGCGACCAGCGAGACGAGGGCAACGCCGGCGACGATCAGGCCGTACTCGACCAGGGCGGCCCCGCGCTTCGCGCTCTTGTTGTTCTTGAGAATCTTCATGTCAGTTTCCTTGGAGGGTTCAGGTGACAGCCTTGGGGATCCCCGGTCCGTGCCGCTGCCTTGGCTTGGACCACTGTGGCGTCATCGCGATCCGGCCTGCCGGGTCGGAGCGCGAGGACCATTCTACCCCCCTTGCGATTTCATGCCGGAAAGTCGCGACTTTGCGGCCAGAAAGGAGGGGTTCGCATCGATGCAGGCCTGGTATTGCGCCTGGGCCTCGTCCGCCTTGCCCGCCGCTTCCGCGACGAGCCCGCGGTGGTAGGCCACGCGCCAGGCCGGTGCCCCCAGGTTTGCGGCCGCGTCGATCGCGGCGCGCGCACCGTCCAGGTCACCCATCATGTACAGGACCCCGGAGAGCGCTTCGCGCAGTCCGGCGTGGTCCGGTGTGTACTGGACCTGCATCGCCAGCACGCGTTGGGCGAGCGGCAAATTGCCCTCGTCGATCGCGATGCGGCTGCGCAGGATGCCCGCCTCGGGGGCCGCGGGCTGCAGGCGGAACACCTGGTCCAGGTAGTTCTGCGCCTTCTCGGGCTCGCCGGCTTCGTACGCCAGAGTTCCGGCGGCCATGAGCGTGCGCACGTGGGACGGGAACTCGAGCGCCAGCCGCTCGATGCTGTTCCGCGCGCGCGCGCCGTCGGCGAGCAGATTGCCCGACGAATTGATGCCGTCGTTGCGGCCCGTCTCGTAGGCCGTCAGCAGATTGTCGAGCTGCGCGTCGGCCGTCGATTCGTCGTCGCGGTGATTGAAGGACGAGCTCGCGCATCCCGCGAGGCACAGCGCCGCGAGACCGAGCAAGAAGGTGGAGAGGTTCACGTCGTGGATCTTCATGGCGCGCTCCTCACTTCCCCGCCGGCTTGGCCGGAGTCGTCGACTGCGGCTCGTGTTGCGCCGGCGCTTCCGGCTTCGGCCCGCGACCGAGCAGTTCGCTCGTCGTCGGGTACGACCACAGGCGTGCCTGGGTCGGGCGATCGCGCACGATGGTCGGGCTGACCGAGATCATCGTCTCGCGATCCTTGTCCTCGAATTTCTTGTCCTGGAACATCCAACCGACGATCGGGATGTCGGCCAGGAACGGCGTCTTGCCGGCTTCGTCCTTGCGCGAGCGGTCCTGGAGACCGCCGATCAGGAGGACTTCGCCGTCGCGGACGCGCGCGCTCGTGCGCAGGTTCTTCTCGGCGAACGCCACCGTCTCCTGCGGCGTCCCCGTCGTCGTGCGGACCAGCGCGGTGAGCGCGAAGTCGGGGTTCGAGACGGACGGCGCCACGTCGAGCGTGATGAACCCGTCCTCGTCGATGAGCGGGCGCACGGCGAGCTGGATGCCGAACGGAAGCTGCTGCACGGACTCGAAGACGCCGGTATTGCCGCCGTTCACGCCTCCGACCGAGGTCGAGACGCTGCTCGTGACGCTGACGCTGCCGCCGTCGCTGAAGGCCGCGACCTCGCCCGACAGCACGGTCAGGGTCGGGTTCGCCAGCGTGCGGGCCACGCCCTCGCTCTCGAGCAGCTTGAAGACCGCGTCGAGGTTGAAGTGCTCGCCGCCGACCATGATCTGGTTGGCGAAGCCGCCCTCGAGGAACGAGACGACGTTCGAGACGTCGGTGTTCGAGGCGAACAGGATCGGATCGCCGTTGGCGTTGTTGACAATCGTGTCGTCGGCGCCGAAGAGCGGCGTGTTCGGGTTGATGCCGTTCGTGTCGAAGTCCGCGACGCCGAGCTTGTTGATGTTCGAGTCCCAGTTCAGCAGGTCGGTCCGGCTGACCTCGAACAGGCGGATGCTCACGCGCACCTGCGGGATGTCGGTGACCTGGATGAAGGACAGGATCCGCCCCTCCGCCAGCTCCACCGCCTTCGCGCGCGCCAGGTTCGACCCGATCCGGTTCTCGAGGATCTGGCCGAGCCCGGCCGAACCGCCGCCGCCGAGACCGCCGTTGGGCGTCGACAGGATCGACCGCAGTGCGGATCCGTCCTGCGCGTTGTTGTCGCGCTGACCGTACAGCGCCCCCGATTCGTCGGCGAGCACGCGGACGTCGTCGACGCCGTTCTCGAGCTTGAGCGGCTTCTCGGTGGTGCGCAATCCGCCACCGGGCAGCGACTCGATGAGCCGTTCGACTTCGCCGTTGCGCTTGCGCGCGAGCAACGTCTGCTGCTGGAACACCTTGGCCGAGAGGGCCAGCGTCTGCACGAGAGCCGTCTGCGAGTTCACGGTCCCCGAGAGCACGAGGATGTCGCCGTCGCCCTGCGTGTCCATGCCGGTGACGCGCGAGACCTTCACCTTCATGTGGCCGAGCTGCTCGTGGATCGCGCGCTCGAGGACGGAGTCGATCGTGCTGGGCCGGTCGGCCACGGCGATCTGGTTGACGACGCGCGAGCTCTTGCCCGCGGCGTCGCCGATCGAAGCGCGCACGAGGTCGAGCACATCGTCGAGCGTGCGCAGGTCCGCGACGGTCCCGGAGACGACGAAGACGTCGTTCGCGTCGTCCGCGAGCGGGCCGCGCTGCACGCGCGTCACCGTGATGCCCGGGGCGCCGAGCTTCGCGATCTGCGTCGTCAGCGTGGACTCCATCGCCGAAGCGACGCTCTGCACGCGGATCAGGTTGATCACCTTGCCGGCGCTGGCGTTCTCGCCGATCGATTCGGCGAACGCGCGCGCGGCGTCCTCGGCGCGCTTGGCCGAGACGCCGTCGGGGACGGAGCCGGTCAGGACGAGCGCGTTGCGATCCGCCGCGGACTGCACGGCGATCGAGCCGTGGATGCCCTTCAGCGCGCCCTCGAGCATCGAGAGGTCGCGCTTGACGACGATCTCGTACGTCTCCGGCTCGCCGTCCTTGAACCACACGATCAGGTTCGTGCGACCGACCTTGAGCGCGGTGACGAGCAGCTCGTTCGCGCGCGCGGAATCGACCGTCGCGATCTCCTTGTTGGCCATCTTCACGCTGACCGCCGACTGGTCCGTGGAGATCGCCTTCGAGA
>JBGATY010000303.1:0-3417 GCA_044228955.1 Planctomycetota bacterium
GTTCGCCCATCGGCATCGACGTCGAGTGGGTTCGACCGCGCAACCAGTCGATCGTCCCGCGCGTGACGTCGCGCGAGGAACTCGAGCTCTGCGGCGGTTTCTCGTGGCGGGCGTTCTTCCGCGTCTGGACTGCCAAGGAAGCGGTCCTGAAGAAGTCGGGCATCGGAATCCTCGAGCTGTCGCAGTGCCGACTCGTGGCCGTGCCCGACCCAGTCACGCTGGTCTTGCGCCATCGCGAGCGCGATCACCTCGTCAAGCAGGTCCTCTTCGAGGACCACGTCGTGTCCGTGGCGCACGACGAGCCCGACGCCGCGATCGCCTGGCATCTTCTCGACAGACCCACGCTCGCCGCCGGAGAAACGGCGTGAGCGCCGCGCTCGAGCGTGAATCCACCGACCGCGCGCGCGTGCTCGCCGCCGTCGGTCGACTGGCGCCGATTCGCGACGAGTACCCGTTCGAACCGCGCTTCTTCGCGGTCCCGGGCGGGCGGATGCACTACGTCGACGAAGGCCCGCGCGACGCCGAACCGATCGTGTGCGTGCACGGCAACCCGACCTGGTCGTTCGCCTTCCGCCGCATCGTGAAGCGCTTCTCGAAGACTCATCGGGTGATCGCGGTCGATCACCTCGGGCTCGGGCTGTCCGACAAGCCGGCCGGCTACGAGTACACGCTCCAGAACCACGCCGAGAACCTGACCGCGCTCGTGCGCGCGCTCGACCTCTCGCGCATCACCCTCGTCATGCACGACTGGGGCGGAGCGATCGGGATGGCCTTCGCGCGGCGCGAGCCGCGGCGCGTCGCGCGCCTCTACGCGATGAACACGGCGGCCTTCCGCTCCAAACGCATGCCGCTGCGCATACGTGCATGCCGCTTGCCGATCGTGGGACCTTGGCTCGTGCGTGAAATGAACGCGTTCGCCGGTCTCACGCCGATCCTGGCCGTCGAGAATCGCAAGCTGTTCACCTTCCCCGCGCAGCGCGGGATGCTCCTCCCCTACGAGTCGAGCGCGGCGCGGATCGCGATCCAGCGGTTCGTCGAGGACATCCCGCTCTCGCCCAAGCACAGGTCCTGGGCCGAATTGGTCGCAACCGAGGAAGCACTCGCACAGTTCGCCTCGCTCCCGGTCGCGCTGTGCTGGGGCGAGCGCGATTGGTGCTTCACGAAGCGCTTTCGCGCCGAGTGGGAGCGCCGTTTCCCGCACGCCTTCGTCACGAAGTGTCCGCGCGCCGGCCATTACGTGTTCGAGGAAGCTCCGGACGAGGTCGAGCGCGCGCTCGAGCGCCTGCTCGCGGCGAAGACGTGAACGTCGCCCTGACTCTGACCTCGTCCGCACGTGTGCGCGGGCCACGTGCGGCCATCCTCGAGCCTTCGGGACGGCGTTCGTTCCGCGCGACGTCCTTCGAGGAACTGCTCCAGCGTTGCGACGAACTCGGCCACGGCCTCCTGGCTCGCGGCGTGAGGCCGGGCGACCGGGTGGCCCTGTTCGTGCGGCCTGGACGCGAGTTGATCGCGGTCACGTACGCACTGTGGAAGATCGGCGCAGTCCCCGTGCTGCTCGATCCCGGCATGGGGCGCGTGAACATCGCGCGCTGCCTCGAGCGCACGAAACCCCGCGTGCTGATCGGCGTGCTCCTGAGCCACGCGCTGCGAACACTCGCCAGGCGGGCACTGGCCTCGATCGAGATCGCCCTCCTCGTGGGACCGTCGTGGACGGGTATCGAGACCCTGGCGAGCGTCGCGAGAACCTCCGCGGGCGCGCTCTCCGCGCATCCGAGCGCGAGCACGGACACCGCCGCGATCCTGTTCACGTCGGGCAGCACGGGAGCTCCGAAGGGCGTCGTCTACACGCACGGCATCTTCGCCGCGCAACTCGAGGCGCTGCGCGCGCTCTACTGCTTCGAGCCCGGCGAGCGCGATCTGGCCTGCTTTCCGCTGTTCGCGCTGTTCGATGCCGCGCTCGGCACGACGGCCGTCATCCCGCGCCTCGACCCGCTGCGCCCGGCGGAGTGCGATCCAGCCGAGATCGTGGACGCGATCCTCGCGCACGGCTGCACGTACGGTTTCGGCTCGCCCGCGATCTGGCGCCGCGTCACGCCCTGGGCCGTCGCGCGCGGAGTGAACTTCGAGACGCTCACGCGCGCGCTGATCGCCGGGGCACCCGTCTCGCCCGGACTGATCCGTGACCTGCGCACGCGCCTTGCCAAGGGCGGCGACGTGCACACGCCCTACGGCGCGACCGAGTGCCTGCCCGTGTCGTCGATCTCGGGTCTCGATTTCGAGGATGGCCTGCGCGAACGGGTCGAAGGCGGTCACGGTTCGTGCGTTGGCCGCGCCGCGCCTGGGATCGAGATCGCGATTCGCCCGATCGAGGACGGGGCGGTCGATCGTGTCGAGGCACTGCCTCCGAACACGATCGGCGAGATCTGCGTGCGCGGCCCGGTCGTGACACGTTCCTACGCCGACGACGACGTCGCGACGCGGCGCGCGAAGATCGAGGACGGCGACACGTGGTGGCATCGGATGGGAGATGCCGGCTACGTCGACGACGCGGGGCTCTTGTGGACCGTCGGGCGCGTCGCGCACGGCGTCCGGGGCGCGGGCGGCCTGCAGTGGCCCGTGATGCTCGAGAACGTGTGCGACCTGCACCCGCTCGTGCAGCGCACAGCGCTCGTTTCCGACGGCGAGCGGCCCTGCCTGGTCGTCGAGCCGCGCAAGGGCGCACGCCGATCGCTCGTCGAGCGTGAACGCCTCTTGGCCGAGATGCGCGCGCTCCTGGCCGCGAAGCAGGTCTCCGGCGCGCCCGCGCCACTGGTCGCGCCCGAACGCTTGATCGAGTGTGGACGTCTGCCCGTCGACGTGCGCCACAACGCCAAGATCCGCCGCGAAGAGCTGTCCGAATGGGCGCGGGAGCGGCGGACGTGAAGGCCTTCGTCACGGGCGGTGGAGGCTTCGTCGGACGCCGCATCGTCGAACTCCTCTGCGAACGCGGCGATGCGGTCGTGTCCTACTCGCGCGGTGCGTACCCGGATCTCGAGCGACTCGGCGCGCGCTGCGAACGCGGCGACGTCACCGACGTCGCGGCACTCGAGCGGGCCATGCGTGGGAGCGACATCGTCTTCCACGTCGCCGCGCTCGCCGGCGTGTGGGGCCCGCGCTCCGAGTACGAGCGCGTGAACGTCACGGGCACTCGCGCGGTGATCACGGCGGCGCGCCTCGCCGGCGTCGAACGGCTCGTGTTCACGAGTTCTCCGAGCGTGTGCTTCGACGGGACGGATCACGTGAACGCGTCGAACGACCTGCCGCTGTCGACGCGCTTCCTGTGCGACTATCCGCGCACGAAGGCTCTGGCCGAGCGCCTCGTCCTCGCCGCGAACGACGATCGACTCGCGACCTGCGCGCTCCGCCCCCACCTCGTGT
>JBGATY010000304.1:0-3387 GCA_044228955.1 Planctomycetota bacterium
CACCCCAATCGGGGAAGAATTGCTCTGGCACCGTACGTCAGGTCGTGATCCCGCGATTCGTCATCGTCCAGCCGGGGAACACGGTGGCGAGGCTGGTGCAGGACATGCGATCGGCGAGGATCTCCGAGAGGATGTCGCGGTAGTCGATCGTGATCGCGAGGTCGCCGCTGTCGAGGTTTGGGAGGGCGAGGCCCGGCCAGATGCGGATGACCTGGCCACCGTTCACGTTGCCGCCCATCACGATCATCACGTTGCCATGCCCGTGGTCGGTGCCGAAGCTGCCGTTTTCGCTCGCGCGGCGGCCGAACTCGGACATCGCGACCGTCGTCACGCGGTTCAGGGTCTGGTTCACGTCGTTCAAGTCGTCGTGGAAGGCCGCGAGCGCCTTCGTGAGTTGATCCATCAAGTTCGCCATCGCGCCCGTGGTCGGGCCGAGCTGGTTGTGCAGGTCCCAACCGCCGAGATCGACCTCGATGACTTCGACGCCGATGTTGGCCTTGATGATCGCGGCCGCGTTCTTCATCGCAGTGCCGAACGTCGTGCTCGGGTACACGGCTCCGTTCGCCGGCACGTACCCGGTGAAGCTGATCGCTGCGAGCAGGTCCATGGCCGCGAAGGTGTTGGCGGCGGTGCTCATCATCGGATCGGGTTCCTGAGCGTAGGCCGTCGCCAGGACGGCACGACGTGCGGCCGCCGTGCTGGAGCTGCCGGCGATGGTGAACGCGGCCGGGTTGGGTACCGCTTGCACCGCGGGTCCGCCTTGGAACGCGCGCGGGATGTTGCTCGCGATGCCGATGCCGCGCAGCAGCCCCGAACCGGCGGGATTGATCGTCTGCAGATAGCGGCCGATCCACCCGGACGCGACGGTCTGCGCTTGCGCGCCCGCCACACCGAGCTCCATCCACTTCTGCATGTCGAAGTGCGAACGCGACGGATCGATCAGGCCGCTCGCGTGCACGAAGGCCAGGTGACCAGCCTGGTAGAGCGGCAGGAGCGGCGCCGCGGCCGGAGCGAGGCCGAAGAAGCCGTCGAGGTTGACGGCTCCGTTCGACTGTCCCGGAGGCTGGATCGCGAGCGTCGGGCGACGGTTGTAGAGCTCGCCGTCTCCGTACGGCACGCACAGGGTGAGCCCGTCGGACGCGCCACGCAGGAAGATGACGACGAGCGTGTCGCGCGCGCCCGGGGGCGCGCTGAGCGCGAAGCTCACTCGTGGCATCCACGCGGGCGCGGTCAACGCGGCACCGGCACCGAAGAGGCTCGTACCCAGGAATCCACGCCGATTCATGCCGCCCGATTCGGGTTCGCAGTTCTCGTGTTGCTCGTGCTGTTTCATGTCGTGCCTCGCGATCAATAGGTCTGGAAGCTCGGGGTGGAAGCGGCGAGGGCGAGCACGTCGCGTCGCAACGTGTCGTTCAACGTGGTCGTGGCGTTGGCGTACGCCTGCACCGCATTGACGTCCTCGGGCGACATGCGACCGCCCAGCAACAGGCGGTTGGCGTGCGAGGCCAGCAGGTTCTTGGACACGGGGCCGAACAACTTCTCGACGTTCACGCCGACGCCGGAGATCGACTCCGAGAAGAAGCGCGACATGAAGTTCCAGCGGTCGAGCAGCGTAGTGCCCCACGCCAGCGCGGTGTCGGGATAGCCGTTCGGCGCCGTCCACGCGAACGTCAGGTGTCCCATCGTCGTCAGCTCGTTCACGAGCCGGAACGGCGCCGCGACCGTCGGGTTGAGGGCGCGAACGACGGACGCGACCAGGTGGAAAGGCCGCTTGATCTTCACGATCGCCGCGGGATCCATCATGTGCAGGGTGTTGCGCGAGAACATCGTGCGCACCGCGGCCTTGATGTCGCCGCCCGACACGCGGAACGCCAGCGCCACCGCGTCGATCACGGCCTGGGGCGGATCGTACGCGAGGAAGAACTTGCACATCTTCGTCGACAGGAAGCGGTACGTCGCGACGTCGTGCGCGAGGGAACGCAGTACCGTCTCGCCTTCGGTCACGCCGCCTGGCGGGATCACCACTCCGCGCACGGTCTTCGTGCCGTTGTCGTGCTGTGCCGCGTTGAAGAAGAACTCGCCGTGATTCGCGAACGACGTCGTGCGGTACTGCCAGCCCGTGATGCACCGCGCGAGTTCGCGCACGTCGTTCTCGGTGTAGTTGTTCACGTCGAGCGTGTGCAGCTCCATCACCTCGCGCGAGTAGTTCTCGTTCGGGGCCGTCGCGAAATTGCGGTAGTTGTCGAGGTAGTAGAGCATCGCCGCGCTCTTCGCGTCGGCGAGCAGGAGGTCCTCGAACCTGCCCAGTGCGTTCGCGCGGATGACGTCGCGATCCTCGGCCGTCTTGAGCCACTGGACCTGACCGTCCGAGAGATCGACGTTGAAGTGGTCGCTCCAGAACTCGACCATGCGCTCGAACAACTGGCGCTTCGAGTAGATCGCGCGCACGAGCGTCGCGGACCTCAGTTCCAGCATCGACGTGTTGATGTTGCCCACGACGAAGTACTGGTCGTAGATCTGCTTCGAGGTGAGGAAGATCGACGGGTACTGCGGCAACATCGGCGACACGGTCGGATCCGGAATCGACGTGTGCGCGAGCTGTTCTTCCAGGAACGCGTCGTAGCCGAGCAGCGCCGCGCGCTGGTACAGCTCCGAATTCCAGCCGTTCGAGATGCGGTCGACCAGGAAGCGCAGTTCCTGGTCGGGTGTCCATTGCGCTGGAGGCATGACCGCCGCCGCGGCGGACTGCGCCTGCAGACGCGCGGCGAAGCCCGCCAAGATCGCGGCGGAAGTGCTCGCGGTGAGAAACGAACGCCGCGAGGCGCCGGGTGTCGTTGAAGGGTGACTCGCTGCCGCGAGATCGCCCACATCGTTGTCGATTGCCATGGCCGCGAAACCTCCTGGACTCGAAGAACGGGCCCATGGGAGCACGATCCCGCGGAAGCCGCAATCGGCCCTAGCGGATCTTCGATCCGCGAGAGTCGCGCGGTTCAGTGAGCGGAAGCGAGCGCCCGCACGACCTGCACGACCCGCGAAGCGATGGCCTCGACCGCGGCATGCTGCTTCGGATCGACGAGTCGGCCCTCGGGCGAGAACGCCTCGTGTGCCTTCGAGATCGCGATCTGCTCCGGCACCACCAGGACCTGCAAGTTCCCGAGAATCCAGCGCACACCAACGAGTCCGCGCAGGCCACCGAGAGCGCCGGGAGACGCGGCCATGAGGCCGGCGACCTTGCCCTTGAAGCACACGAGAGCGGGTTCGTTCGCCGACGGAATGCCTTTGTGGAACCGCACGCGGGATGTCTGTCTGATCTTTGCCGGTGAGGATTATCCGGACAGCGTTGAACTCGCGCGGCTGTCATCGCGATTTGGACGGACGGATGATGGT
>JBGATY010000305.1:0-3359 GCA_044228955.1 Planctomycetota bacterium
GGAGGCGTAGAGCGCGTTCGACAGTCCGAGCGCAGGCATCAGGACGAACGGCGCGAGCAGTGCTCCGACCGCCGCCCCGATGGTGTTGGCACCGTAGAAGGCGCTCGTCTCGCTCGCGGCCTCCGCGGGCCCGCGGATCGTCACGCGCCCCATCAGGGGAAACGTCGCTCCGAGCACGATCGTGGCGGGCAACATCAGGAGCGCCGCGACGACGGCGCGCGCGATCCAGGCATCGAACACCGGAGCGTGCGCGATCAGGGTCGGGGTCGCCGCCGCCCAGGCCGCGACCGCGAGCTCGAGCGCGACGAAGAAACGCACGGGGCGCACGGTCCGTTCTGCGACACCGGCGAACGCCCATGCCCCGAGGCCCATCCCGCCCATGAACACCGACAGCACGACCGCGGCACCCGGCGCGTCGCTGCCGACGACGCGCGCCATCAGGCGGGCCCACACGGTCTCGTATCCGAGCGCGGCAAGGCCAGAGAGAAAGAACACGATGTCGGACGGACGCATGCGTCGTGGAGTACCCTCCGCGGGGAGTTCCCAGTAGAAGACCATGCCGCCGGAGTCACCGTCCACACTCGGCATCCTGTGCGCCTTGAACGGCGAACTCGGTTCGCTGGCCTCGCGACGCGTGAGCGAACGCGAGGTGCGCGGATTCGCGGTGCTCGAACTCGATCTCGAGGGACGAAGAGCGCTCGCCGTCGTGTCGGGGGTCGGCAAGGTCCGGGCGGCGCACGCGGCCAGCGTGCTCCTCTCAGCCGGCGTCGATCGCGCGCTGCTCGTGGTCGGCACCTGCGGCGCCCTCGCCGCGACACTCCGGATCGGCGAGTTCGTTCACGCGACGAGCGCACTCGATTTCCAGGGCGGCTCGCGCCACGACCGGGAAAGCGCTTCCGATCCAGAACTGCGCGGAGCGTGGTCCACGGTCGTCGGCGGGAAAAGCGCGCGCTTTTTCACGGTGGACCGTGCCGTGACCTCGCCCTGGAGCCGCTTCGTGATCGCCCGCTCACGCTCCGGTCCCGCCACGGTCGACATGGAGACCGCTGCAGCGGCCCTCGTCGCCGACGCGGCGGGGATTCCGTGGGCCGCACTTCGAGTCGTCACCGATCGCGCCGGTTTCGGGGCCGGAAAGGCCTTCAAACGGCACTTCTCGACACACGGCGGCCGCGCGGCCGAGAGTGTGCCCGACCTGGCGCGCACCCTCCGCTGACTGCCTTTCCGATGGGGTCCGTGGTGGGGGCATGCGCAGAGAAGTACCATTCTCGGCCCTCGATCGAACCTCCTGTGAACCACGACGAGCGACCGATCCCCTCACCCTTGCGCGCGCCCCCCCCCGCGTCAGCGCGATGACCGCCACCGGTACATTCATACGGCGCAATTTCGAGCCGGTCATGCTGTCGGTTCAGGTCCTCGTGGACCTGCTGGTCATCCTCCTGGCCTGCTACCTCGGCTACCAGTTCGGGGTCGCGGTGAGGAGCATCGACTCCGACGAAGCGCTCAGGCAGTACCAGGTGATGATGTACGAGCAGATCTCCGCGTTGATCGCGGCGGTCTGTCTCCTGTGCTTCCACGCGTTCGGGATGTACAGCCCCGTGAAGTCGCTCCTCAACATGGAGGAGTTCAAGGCGGTCACGAAGGGCACGTTCACCGCGTTCCTCGTGTTCCTCACGCTCATTGTCTACCTGCACAGCACGGACCCGAAGTCGCCGAGCACGCTGGGCACCGTCTTCCTGCCGCTGCACCAGATCATCGACCTGCGCATCAATCCGACGTCCATATCGCGCGTCACGTTGTTGATGATGTTCGTGCTCATCCTGGTCTTCACGATCGTCAGCCGATTCGTGTCGTTCAAGGTCATCCAGCGGCTGCACGCGAGCGGAATCGGGAATCGCAACGTGCTCATCTACGGCGCGGGCGAGACAGGGCGGAAGCTGCAACAGAAGTTCATGCTGGTGCCGACGCTCGGATTGAATCTCGTCGGCTTCGTCGATGCCGGGCCGGAGTCGCGGGGCGGAATCGTCGCCAAGTCCAAGGTGCTCGGGACGTTCGACGACCTCGAAACCCTGATCGGCGTCCACAAGATCAGCGAGGTCTTCGTGGCGATCCCGGAGGCCTCCGACGAATACGTCATGAAGGTGATCGCCGAGTGCGAGCGCCTGGGCGTGACCTACCGCGTCGTGCCGCGCTTCTACCACCTGATGGCCTTCAAGGTGCGCATCGAGAACCTCGATTCGATCCCGCTGATCACACGACCCGAGCGGAGCCTGAACGTCTTCGGATCCATGGCGAAGCGCGGGCTCGACCTGTTCCTGTCCGTGCTCGTCGTCCTCCTCCTCGCTCCGTTCTTGATCCTCGTGGCGATCCTGATCAAGCGCGAGTCCAAGGGGCCCGTGTTCTTCGTGCAACAGCGCATCGGCAAGGACGGCGTGCCGTTCTCGATGATCAAGTTCCGCACGATGCACCACGAGATGTCGGGCGACGCCCCGACGCCGCGCTCGCCCTACGATCCGCGCATCACGCGCATCGGGCGACTGCTGCGCCGCTACAGCCTCGACGAACTGCCGCAGTTCTTCAACGTGCTCGCGGGAAACATGAGCCTGGTCGGCCCGCGACCCGAGATGCGTTTCATCGTCGAACAGTACGACAACCTGCAGCGCGAGCGCCTGCGCGTGAAACCCGGGATCACCGGACTGTGGCAGATCAGCTACGCTCGCAAGCAGGCCATCCACGAGAACATCGACTACGACCTGTACTACATCGAGAACCAGTCGCTGCTGCTCGACATCGTCATCATCGCGCTGACCGGGTTCGCGGTCGTCAAGGGCACCGGAGCCTACTGATCGTGCGCGTCCTGCACGTGATGGAGTGCACGATCGGCGGCACGCGACGGCACCTCGTCGACGTCGCGCTGGGACAACGCGCGCTGGGGCTCGACGTGCACGTCACCGCCTCCTCGCTGCGGCAGCCCGATTTCGAAGACGACCTGGCGAGACTCGAACGGCACGGCGTCGTCGTCACGCGTCTCGCCATGGTGCGCGCGATCGATCCCGCCAGGGATGCGCGGCATTTCACGCATCTGTGCCGGCAGATCGAGAGCCTGCGCCCCGACATCGTGCACACGCACGCTTCGAAGGCCGGCGTGCTCGGGCGCCTGGCGTCGATCCGGACCGACACGGGCAAGCGCGTCCACACGCCGCACACCTTCGCGTTCCTGTTCGAGGCCGAGTTCTCGCGGCCGAAGCGGGCCCTGTTCCGCGCCATCGAGCGGGCTCTTTCGGGTCACACGCACGCCGTCGTCGCCGTGAGCCCGAGCGAGGCTCGGACCTTCGCGGCCTCGGGCGTGGTCGACGTGAGCC
>JBGATY010000306.1:0-244 GCA_044228955.1 Planctomycetota bacterium
ATCAGTTCGCGATCCTCGACGTATCCGGATCCGAGCTCGCCGCGGTGCAGTCTCGTCAGCGTCTCGAACGCGCGCTGTCGGATCTGTGGTTGGAGCGCCATCGGGACGCGCAGCGCCTTCAGTGCGGATTCGAATTCCGGACGCGCGCCCAGGAGGAACGTGAATGCAGCGTCGAGCGCTCCCGCGTCCTCGTGAGCGCACAACGAGCTGAGCGCCGTGTCCCGCACCTCCGGGTTCGAGTCGG
>JBGATY010000306.1:254-3345 GCA_044228955.1 Planctomycetota bacterium
GGAGGTCATCGTCGAGCTGCCCGGCGTCGTCGAGGCGGCGGTGGTCGGCGTCGACGACGACGTGCTCGGTCAGGCGGTGAAGGCCTTCGTCGTCGCGGACGCCGCCGTCACCCCGGAGCGCATCAAGGCCCACTGCCGCGAGCGCCTGCGCGACGAGCTGCCGGCGCGAGGGCTTCGAAGCGTCGAAGAGCCACCCACGCATCTCGGCGAGCAGACCTTCGTCCGGCTGGCTCGCGATCGCGGCTTGCAGGTAGATGCGCAGCTTGCCCGAGGTCTTCCCGAGCAGTTTCCGCCAGCGCTCGAGCACCTCACGATCGTGCGTCGTGCACACGTGGACCACCACGAGGTCGACGAGCGACTTGGCCTCGCCCGCTTCGATCCAATCGCCGAGCAGACGCTCGGTGCGCGCGCGATCCGACGCGATCAGAGCCAGGGCGAAGTCCCCTTCGCTCTCCGGCCCCGAAGCCGCCATCGCTTCCAGGATCGCCGGAAAATCTTCGGGCCGCGCGTGGAACTGGAGCGCTCGTGCCGCGGCCTTGCGCACGGTTTCCTGGTTGTGGACCAGCGCTTTGAGCAGCATCTCGCGACCCGCCTCGGAAGGCATGAGCCCGAGGACGTCGACGACGTTCTGCACGCGTTGGCCCATGTAGGGAACGGCGTAGTTGGCATCGAACTCGCGGCGCAAGGCCGGGATCGCGCGCTCGCCGTACGCGGCCAGTTCCTCGCGAGCGGCGCGCAGCGGATCGACCTGACCCGAGGACAGATTCGAGACCAGGACGGGAATCGGATCGCTCGTGTCGGCGAGGAACGGCTCGTTCTTCGCGCAGCCGCCCATCAAGTGGGCCACGCGATCGTCCCGCGCGAGTGACGAAGCCGCGGCCTGGACCGGCGCAGCGACGCTCGGAGGATTCGTCGACTCGACCGTGCGGTCACAGCCCAAGAGCACGAGCGTGAGCGCACAGGTCGCGCTCCATCCTGTCCACGGTCGCATGCTCATCAGGGTCCGGTCGCCTCACCCAGCAATCCCTGGACCGACACGAGCGTGGCGCGTGCCTTGGCGTACTCCGAACGGGCGCGGCGCGAGTTGGACATGGCCTGCGCGAGGTCCTGCTGGAACTTGAGGATCTCGAACGTGGTCGACAGGTCGTTCTGGAAGCGCAGTTCCTCCGCCGCGAGTTGGCGCCGCGCGAGCTCGAGGCTCTTGTCCGCCGCGCGCATGGCCTCGGCCTGGTAGGCCACCTGGCGCACCGCATCGCGCACTTCGGCCGCGACCTTCGACTCGAGCTCGTCGTACGCGAGGCGCGCCGCGCGAATCGAGGCCCAGGCCGCCCGCTCCAGGTTGCTCGCGTTCGTGTTCCCGACGGCGTAGTTGAAGACGAGGGCAGCCCGGTAGGTCGGGAAGTCGAACTGGGCCGTGGTCTCCAGCGCGTCCGTGCGATCGACCGCGAACCCCTGGCTCGAAGCGGCGAGGTCGAGATCGAGTCCCGCCTTCCGGTCGCTCTTGGCGCGTGTGTGTCGCACCGTGGCCGTCGTGATTGCGAGGCGCTGCTGCCGCAAATCCGAGCGACGTTCGACCGCGATCGCGAACGCGCTGCCCCAGGCCGGCACACTCGCGTCACCCACTTCGGGCAAGGGCGTCGTGGGCGTCAGGTCGACCTCCCACAATTCGGCGTCCTTGCCCGGCACGAGCAGTTGCTTGAGCACGTCCGCCGTCTTCTTGACGTCGACATCGGCCTTGAGGCGCGCTTCCTCGCGCGTCGCCACGCCGGCCTCGGCTTGCAGGACCTCGACCGTCGTGCCCATGCCCGCGTCGAGCCGCTTCTGGTTCTGATCGAGCTGGTTCTGGGCCAGGTTCAAGCTGGACTCGGCGACGACCAGGGCGTCGCGCGCCGCGACGAGGTTCCAGTACGCGAGCGTCACGTCGAGCACCAGTTGCTGGCGTGCCTTGCGCAACGACTCGTCGGCCTTCCTCGAGTTGAGTTCGGCCTCGCGCTGTCTGGATGTCGCGTATTCGCGCCATGCGCCGCGCAAGAGCGGTTGGGTGTACTGCAGCGAAATGATGTCGGTCGTCGAGCGCGGTTCGACCTGGAGGGCGCTGTTCGTCTTCGACTCGGTCGTACCGAAGTGCGTCTTGAGCGTGCCCCCCGTGGCCGCGAAGGGGCGGGTCAGGTCGAAGGTCAACTCCTTGCTCGTGTCGCTGGATCCCCCGAACACGTCGCGCGGCTGGAACTCGGCGTCGGAGTAGCCCGCGCGCGCGTCGATCACCCAGTCGAAGGATCCCCACGTCGCCCGGTAGTTGTAGAGCGCTACCTCGGTGTTGGCCGCCTCGAGCTTGAGGCCGAGGTTGTTCTCGAGCGCGATGCGGTAGGCCGCGTCCAGCGTGAGTTCGAGAGGCGCCGTGCGCGGCAGTGGCGAGCCCGCGGGATCCTCGCACGGCGGTCGCGACGCGACGACGAGGACGAGGGACGCGAAGGAAAGGAAGGTGATCGACATGGGGACGAAGAGGATACGGACTCGCGTGGGCCGCGGCCACGTGTGGGCGGTCTCGCGGTCACCGTCCCGCGAACAGGGTTCCGAGCACTCGCGCGAGCGTGCCGGATGAATCCTCTCTCCCGACGACCGCGACGTGGACGACGCGTTCGTCGGGGGACAAGCGCTCGATCCGGACCGATATTCTCGGCACCGGCAAGAGGTCGGCGACGCGCTCGGCCCATTCGATCACCGTGACCCCACGAGCGGCGATCCACTCCAAGCCTCCGTCGAGCAGGAAGGCGCGCTCGCGGCTCTCCATCCAGGCATCGAGGTGATGGAACGGCAAGCGTCCTTCGTAGGACTGCAGGAGCGCGTAGGATGGACTCGACACGGGATCGACGACGTCGAGGCCGCGCGCACCGCCGTCGAGGCAGCGTTCCGCGCCGCCGGCTACGCGACGGTGCTCGTCAACCTCCCGGAGCAGGACGTCGAGAACGGCGTCGTGCGCCTCGAAGTGCTGGAAGGGCGCGTCGCGCGGCTGCGCGTCGTCGGCTCGCGCTATTTCTCGCTGGGTCGCATCAAGGCCGGCGTGCCGGCACTCGCGAGCGGTGCGTCACCC
>JBGATY010000307.1:0-3317 GCA_044228955.1 Planctomycetota bacterium
CGATGAAACGCGAGATCCTCGGCATCGAGCGCGGCGGTCACAAGTCGGGCGTCGTGATCCGCTCGATCGCTCCGCTGCGGCCGGCCGATGCCGCACAGGGCGAAGTCGGCGGCACCCTTGCCGCGCGCGTGCTGCTGTCGGACGGGAAACCGGCGGCTCGGGCCGCGGTGAGCGTGTTCCCCGAGGACGACCTGGGCGCGGCCGTCCGCCAGGGTTTCGCCGACGAGGCTGGAACGTTCACGTTCACCGAACTGCACGGCGCGCGCTACCGCCTGGTGGTCGAGCTGCACGACGGCCTGCCCGACACGTCCCCCCTGCGAGCACGCTGCCGCCTGACGCCGGAGGAACTCGCCGCGCTCGTCGGCGCCCCGGCTGATTCGCCGGCGCGCTCGATCCGCTTGCACGACGTCGTGATGGTGAAGGGCAGCATCGTCGACCCGCGCATGCCCGAGGGCCGGCCCTGGTTCGTGCGCGCGGAGCCCGTCGGAGCCCTCGGCGCGCCGACGTGCGTCGGGAGCGACGAGCGGGGACGGTTCTCGTTCGCGATGGAACAGGGGGCGAAGCTGACGTTGTGGCTCTCGCCGCTCACCATCGATCCGGGGACGCCGCGTTCGGCGCTGGATGCGCGTGTCGTCGCCCCGTTTCCCGTGCCCGACCTGACGGCGGGGCCGGAAGCGCTCACGATCCACGTGCCCTGATGCGGCTCCATGAGACACACCTCCCTGCTGCTCCTGTGTGCCGCCGCCACGGCCTCCTGCCGCGCTCCCGGTTCGAACATGCGGGCTCCTGAACTCGCGCGGCGCGTCTCGTATCCGCCCGTGGAGCGCGGCCAAGTCGTCGACGACTACCACGGCGTGAAGGTCGCCGATCCGTACCGGGCGCTCGAGGATCCCGACGCGCCGGCGACGCGCGCGTGGATCGAGGCGGAGAACGTGCTGACGCGCTGTTTCATCGATGCGCTGCCGGACCGTGAGCCGATCGAGGCGCGCTTGAGCGCCGTGTGGAACTACGCGCGCCACGGAGTGCCAGAGAAGCGCGGTGACCGGTACTTCTTCGCGAAGAACGACGGCCTGCAGAACCAGGCCGTCGTGTACACGTCTCGCTCGCTGGACGAAGCCGGCACGGTCCTCCTCGATCCGAACCTCGCGAGCGCGGACGGCACGGCCGCGATCGGCGAGATGCGCGTGTCGCCCGACAGGAGGCTCCTCGCGTACCAGGTTTCCGAAGCCGGTTCGGACTGGAACGTGATCCGCGTGCGCGACGTCGAGACGGCGCGGGACCTGCCCGACTGCGTGCCCTGGGTGAAGTTCTCAGGTCTCGCCTGGTCGCCCGATTCGAGAGGCTTCTACTACTCCACGTATCCCGATCACGACACGACGGGCACCGTTGCGCTGAAGCACCACCGCGTCATGTTCCACGCGCTCGGAACGGACGCCGCGAGCGACCTCGTCGTCTACGCGCGCGCCGATCGCCCCGATTGGGGCTTCCACGCCTGGGTCAGCGACGACGGGGAAGCGCTGGTCATCACGCAATCGGAAGGCACCGAACCGAAGTCGCGTCTGTTCGTCGCCGATCTGCGGGAGACACCGCTCTCCTTCGCGCCCATCTTCGACGCCTTCGACGCCGACTACGAATGCCTGGGCAAGCGGGGCCGGCGCCTGTGGCTGCGCACGGACAAGGACGCGCCCAAGAACCGCATCGTGGCGTTCGATCTCGGCGCGTCGCGTGTGAACGAGTTCACGGAGATCGTGCCCGAGAACGAGGCGACGCTCGAATCGGCGCTGCTCGCGGGCGGGAAGATCGTCCTCGTGTACCTGCGAGACTGCGCGAACGTGGTGCGGTTGCACGATCTCGACGGACAGCTCTTCGACGAGCCGAAACTGCCTTCGATCGGCGCCATAGGCGAGTTCCGCGGATCTCTCGACGAGCGCGAGGCGTTCTACAGCTTCACGTCGTTCAACACACCGACGAGCGTGTGGCGCTACGACATCGAGCGCAAGCAGAACGTGCTGTGGCGTGCTCCGGAAGTGAAGTTCGATCCCGCCGAGTTCGTCACCGAACAGGTGTTCTGCCGCTCGAGGGACGGCACGCGCGTTCCGCTCTTCGTCACTCGCCGGAGGGACGTCGTGCTCTCCCCTTCGACTCCGACGCTCCTGTACGGCTACGGCGGCTTCAACATCGCGATCAAGCCCGCGTTCTCGCCGGCCATGCTCGTGTGGATGGAGCGCGGCGGCTGCTACGTATCCGCGAACCTGCGCGGCGGCTCGGAGTACGGGCGCGAATGGCACGCTGCCGGCACGCGGGCGTCGAAGCAGAACGTGTTCGACGACTTCATCGCCGCGGCCGAATTCCTCGTCGCGCAGGGCTGGACGTCGCCGAAGAAGCTCGCGATCCACGGCCGCAGCAACGGCGGCCTGCTCGTCGGAGCGTGCCTGACGCAGCGACCCGACCTGTTCGGCGCGGCGGTGCCGGGCGTGGGCGTGCTCGACATGCTGCGCTACCACCGGTTCACCATCGGCTGGGCGTGGGCGTCGGACTACGGCCGCTCGGACGCCGTGACGGACTTCCCGTGGCTGCGCGCGTATTCACCACTGCACAACGTGAAGAGCGGCGTGCGCTATCCCGCGACCCTGATCATCACGGGCGATCACGACGACCGCGTGGTGCCGGCGCACAGCTTCAAGTTCGCCGCCGAGTTGCAGCACGCCCAGGGAGCGATTCCGGGCGCTCCGCCGACCTTGATCCGCATCGAGACCCGCGGCGGACACGGCGCCGGCAAGCCGACCTCGATGCAGATCGAGGAATGGGCCGACGTGCTCGCCTTCCTCGATCGCGCGCTCGCCGGTTGAGCGCGCTCAGCGCGCGAGGCGCGCCTCGATCGCCTTCAGTTCCTCGAGTTGCCGCGGCGAGAGCACGGACTTCGGATCGCCGCCGGAACTCGAGAGCAGAGCGTTGACGCGCACGGACTGCGCGCGCGTGAGCTTCAAGTCGCGGAAGGCGGGCGAGGCCTTCAAGGCCCTCAGATCGTCGTTGGAGCCGGCGTCGCGCACGGGACCGGAGAGCAGCACCGCACGCTCGAGCACGATCGACCGCGCCGACTCGAGGGCCTCCTTGCTCGTCGCGAAGACGTGCGCCGCGCACCCCTCCAAGTCGGCCCGCCGCACGAGATCCGCGAGCGAGGTGACGCCGGGCACGAAGCGCACGTCGACCACTTCGATGCCGTCGATCGTCTCACCGAAGACCGTGTACTTGCCGTCCAGGAAGGGCGCGTCGGCGTGCATGACGAAGAACTGGCTGCCGGCGCTATCCGGTTCGCG
>JBGATY010000308.1:0-3312 GCA_044228955.1 Planctomycetota bacterium
CTCTCAGAGATCCGGCGGTCGTTTCCCGCTCGTTGCGTGGTTTTCGCGCGGCGTGGTGTTGGCGGTTGTCGTCGGGTCTGCGAGGGTCGGGCTGCCGTTCGACCACTTCCGTCGACGCTTGGCCCCCCTCCCGACGCCGCGGACTGCCCCCGCCGGCCCTGGAGCCGGGTTCGAGTCCCACCGGCGCAGGCGTGCCCGGGACCGCTTCCCGGGCTGAATCAGGGACAGATGATCGAGTCGGTTGCAGAGAAGGAGCGCTTCTATTCCCGTTTGGCGATGATCCCGGGCGTCCGCCCGATGCCTTCGGTGGGCAGTTGGATCCTCCTCCAAGTCCAACACCCGACCGACCTCGCGCGGCGCGTGAATCGTCGTCTCGCGCCCGGCGTGGTGAGCGTTCCGCGTCACGTCGACGGTGCCGTCCGCATCCAGGTCGCCGATCCGAAGACGAACGAGCAATTGCTGCGCGCGCTGCGCGAAGTCGTCTCCTAACGTCTCTCCCGCGTCGCGCCTGATAGTCTCAGAACGCGATGTGGATCCAAGCTCTCGCCTGTTCCGTCCTGGCGCTCGCGGGCGACACGCCCGTCGAAGCGGTCAAGGTCGACGTCGCACTCGTGCCGGAAGTCACCCGCACGGAGATCGAAGCCCACGTGCGCTTCCTGGCCGCGGACGAACGCGGTGGTCGCTTCACGGGCTCGCCGGAAGCCGAGAAATGCGCACGCTATATGGCGCGCGTGTTCGAAAAGTACGGTCTCGCGCCCGCGGGCGACGACGGCACGTTCCTGCAGCGCGTGCCGCTGCGCCGGGACAGTTGGACAGCGGCGCCCGAGTTGACTCTCGTCGACGCATCCAGCACGAAGACGACCTTTACCTACGGCAGCGACTTCGACGGCGGCCAGGGATTCGCGGCCGCCACCGCTCTGACGCTCGTGGTCGCGCGCGACGCGGCTGGGCTGCCCACGGCACCCGACGCGCAGGTGGCGTTGTTCTTCGATGCTCCGTCCGGAGAACGCCGCCGCGCGTTCGAGGCAGCGCGACTCGGGTCGGGCGAGGGCTTCGGACTCCTGATCGTCCCTGGTTCGAAGGAAGCGCCGACGAATCCGGCCGCGCTGCCTCGCACGACGGTCGGTCGGGCCACCGCGAAACGGCCGGAGACGCCGCGCGCGCTGCGCGTGCACGGCACGGCGCTCGAGAAACTGCGCGCCTCGAGCGGCGGCAAGCTCACGTTCGACGGGCACAGAAAGCGCGAGGAGATCACGGCCTACAACGTCGCCGCGCTGATCCGCGGCGTCGGTGCCCCGGACCACCCTGATCTCGGACTCGAGGCGATCGTGGTCACGGCCCACTACGATCACCTCGCCAGCGGGCACGGCAGCCCCGAGCCCGGCGCGGACACGATCTTCAACGGCGCCGACGACGACGCCTCGGGCACCGCGGCCGTGCTCGAGATCGCGGGGGCGATGGCGCACGATCCGGCCCCGGCGCGCACGGTCGTGTTCGTGTTGGTGACGGGCGAGGAGATCGGCCTCCTCGGCACGGACGAGTACCTCGATCGCCCGACCGTGCCGCTCGAGAAGACGGTGCTCAACCTGAACTTCGAGATGATCGGCCGTCCCGACGAAAAGGTCGGCGGCGCGGGCAAGCTGTGGCTGACCGGTCACGAACTGTCGAACCTCGGGCCCGCGTTCACCGAGAAGAAGCTCGCGATCTTCCCTGACCCGTACCCGAACGAGCACTTCTTCGAGCGCTCCGACAACATCGCCTTC
The DNA here is from genome assembly GCA_044228955.1 of Planctomycetota bacterium. Classification (GTDB taxonomy): domain Bacteria; phylum Planctomycetota; class UBA1135; order UBA1135; genus JAEUIA01. The sequence continues at coordinate 1,764 of JBGATY010000308.1, forward strand.
GTGCGCCGTGGAGTCGTGGGACAGACGTTGTCCTCCTACAACTTGCACAAGGACTACCACCAGCCGAGCGACGAAGCCGGCACGCTGGATTTCGCGCACCTGGAAGCAGGCACGAAGGCCGGGCTCGAGGCTGTGCGTCTCGTCGCCTCGGGAGCCGTGCGACCCGCATGGATCAAGGGCAAGGAACCCCGAACGCGTTAGGCCGTTTCGCCCGCGGTTCGTAGGATCCCTCGCCCCCCCTCCGAGGACACATCATGCAGCGCTTGCAACAGCGTCGGCGCAAAGCCGTCGAACCGAAGTTCCAGAAGAAGAAGTACACGGCGCGCACGGCCGACAAGTACGAGCTCTACCAGCTCGCGGTGCAGGCGCCCGAGAACGACCTCGAGTTCCTGGTCAAGGTCTACAAGAAGCTGACCGGCAAGGTGGCCCGGCATTTCCGCGAGGACTTCTGCGGCACGGCGCTGCTCGCGTGCGAGTGGGTGAAGCAGGGACCGGCCTACACGGCGGAGGCGTTCGACCTCGATCCCGCTCCTCTCGCGTGGGGCTGGGCGTGCAACGTGCTGCCGCTCGGCGAGGACGCCGATCGCATCACGCTGCACGAGCGGGACGTGCGCGAGAAGGGCGACAAGCCCGCCGACATTCGCGTCGCGCAGAACTTCAGCTACTGCGTCTTCAAGGAGCGGACGGAGCTGCTCGGCTATCTCCAGCGCGTGCGTCGCGAGCTCGCTCCGGGCGGCATGTTCGCGCTCGACCTCTACGGTGGCTACGAGAGCACCGAGGAACTGGAGGAGGAGCGCAAGATCGACGAGGGCTTCACCTACGTCTGGGACCAGCACGAGTACTTGCCCGGCACGGGACAGTACACGTGTCACATCCACTTCCGCTTCAAGGACGGGTCGGAGATGAAGCGCGCGTTCACGTACGACTGGCGCTACTGGTCGCTTCCCGAGATCAAGGACCTCATGCGCGAGGCCGGCTTTTCCGACGTGTCTTCGTGGTTCGAGCAGTCGGACGACACCGAAGAGGGCGAGGGCAACGGGATCTACAAGCGCGACGAGACCGGCCGCTCGTGCCGCAATTGCGCGGGTTGGGTCGCGTACGTCGTCGGCCTGAAGTGAACGCGGGCTACTGTCCGCGTTCCTTTTCGAAGTCCGCCTCGTAGAGGACGGCCTTCACGACGCCGCCCTCGACGCGGATCTCGACCGGCGTCGTGAACATCCCTTCGCCGGGCGGCAACTGGACTTCCGTGACGTGCGCGCCCGTCGGCATGGCGTCGACCGCGCGGCTGCTCTTCAGGTCGTCCATCACCTGCACGAGCAGGATCGGCGTCGTGACGCTCTTTTCGTTCGCCATGTCGCGCAGGTGCTTGGCGCAGTGATCGCAACTTTGGCGCCACAGGACGATGCGGCCGTCGCTCGGGATCTTGTCGACGGGCACGACGCGCGTGAGTTCCTCGACGTCGTACACGACTTTGCCCGCCCACTTTTCCGGCGAGAGGTTGATGTGCACGTTCGCCGTGGAAGGCACTGGATTCGCAGGGTCGACGACC
>JBGATY010000309.1:0-3256 GCA_044228955.1 Planctomycetota bacterium
ATCTCGGCTGCGGCACCGGGCTGATGGGCGAGCACCTGCGCAAGCAGGCGAGCTTCCTCGAAGGCATCGACCTGTCGGCCGGCATGCTGAAGGTCGCCGCCGGCAAGCGCATCTACGACCGGCTCGACAAGGGCGACATCGCCGCGCCCGCGCCGGAAGGCGAGGCCGGCCGCGCCGACCTGGCGGTCGCCGCCGACGTCTATGCCTATCTCGGCGACCTCGCGGCCGCCGCGGAGGAGGCGGCCCTGCGCGCGGAACGCGCCGCCCTCTTGGAGTCGGACCTCCTGCCGCCGCCGTGGATCGTCGCGAAGGACCTCGAGCAGCGCGGCCTCGTCCCCGGCCCGCTCTTTGGGATCCTGCTTTGGGAGGCCGAGACCCTGCAACTCGACGGCACGATCACGGGTCGGGTCGAGGCTCTGGCCTGGCTGGACCGCCGTCTTCAGGACGGCGGGAAGGACCGCCGCAACGCATGAGCAAGCGGATAGCCGGCGAGGATCAACACAGCCGCTAGCCAGGCGTCCGGCACGTCGAAGCGCGCCCCGAGCAGGGCTACGCTCGCCGTGCACACGAGCAGGCGGCGCAGGCACGAGCCCATCGCGCGTTCGACGAGGTCGCCTGTCCACGTGACGGTCGAGGAGGCGGTCCGCCACAGTCCGTACCCGGAAGCGAGGATCAGCCCGAGCGGGGCGAGTCGCTCGGTGCGCAGGATCTCGGGAACGGCCAGGAAGCAGAGCGGGACGAGCGCGATCGCGACGAGCCACGCGCTCGGCCGGCGCGCGAGGGGAGCGCGATCCTCGGCGTCCTCCATGCGCCCGAGACGCGACACGCAGAACACGTAGGCCCCGTACACGAGGCAGGGCGCGAACGCCGCGGCGTAGCCGGGCCCGGGGCCGACGACGAGGAAGATCCCCGCTCCGAGGTTCAGCGCTCGGCACAGGCCGAGCAGGAACGGACCGGCGAGCGGGCCGCGGCCGATCCAGTCGTAGGTGAGTGCCGCGAGCGCCAGCACCGCGTACCAGGCGGTGCAGCGCGGCGCAGCCAGCGCGGAACACGCGACGCCCAGCGCGACGAGCGCGAGACCGACCACGAGGGCCTGCCTGCTTCCGATCTCGCCGGAGGGCAGCGGGCGTCCGGGCCGGGTCCGGGCATCGTGAGCGCGATCGTTCCAGTCGTTGAGCACCAGCGCGCCGTGGTAGACGCCGAGCGAGGCCGGCACGAGCCACCATGCGCGAGCGTCGAGGGGGAAGTGGCCGCCCGACCCGAACACGAGGCCCGCCACGACGTCTGCCGCCGCGGACGGCGCGAGCGCGATGCGCAGGAGGCGGGGCCACCCGCCCCGGCCCGGTCCGAGGTGAGCGCTCACCCCTCTCCCGCGTCCTCTCCCTTGGTCACTTGATGATCCAGCGCACGACGTCGTTGAACGTGACGTACACCATCAACGACACGATCAACACGACGCCGACCATCTGGCTGTGCCCGAGCACACGCTCGGACACCGGCGATCCCTTGATCTTCTCGACGAGCAGGAAGAACAGGTGCCCGCCGTCCAACACCGGAATCGGCAGCACGTTGAGGAACGCCAGGTTCATCGACAGCATGCACAGGAAGAACAAGAGCTTGGCGATGCCGTCCGAAGCCCACGAGTGCGACACGACGCCGATCGTGATGATGCCGCCGATGTTCTTGCTCGAGACGTGGCCGAGCAGGATGCGTTTCAGAGTGAGCCACGATTCGACGGCGAACTTCCACGAGGCGGCGACGCCGACGCGCGCGGCTTCGAGCGGGCCCGACGCCTGGTAGACGTAGGTGGCGTCCCGCAGTCCGAGTCCGTAGGTCGGCTGAGCGAGTGGGCGCGGCGTGACCGGGAGCACGAGCTGCTCGGGAGCGTCGAGCCCGCTCGAGCGCTCGACGGTGATCGCGACGGATTCGCCTTCCTTCGTCTTCTGGTTGGCTTCGAGGATGTCCTTGAAGCGCTCGATCCGCGTCGAGCCGATCTGCACGATGCGATCGCCCGAGTGCAAGCCCGCTGCTTCCGCCGCGGATCCGGGTGCGACCACGACGCGCGAACCCTCGTCGGGGAGGATGGCGAGGTCCCGCGCGAGGGACGGCGCTTCCTGCGCGGACAAGGCGAACTCGGGCAATTCCAGGGTCTTGTCCGCGCGTTCCACGCTCAGGCGCGCCTTGCCGTCCGCGCTCGCGGCATTGAGCAGGCGGTGAACGTCGTACTCGCGCCACACCGGTGCGCCGTCGATGGCGAGGAGCCGGTCGCCCGGCTTGAGGCCGGAGGCCTCTGCGAGCGCGCTCGGGCGCACGGCTTCCACGTGCTGGATGCACGGCCGCAGGCCGATCACGCGCGGTCCGTCGGTGACGAGCTTCGGCTCGACGTCGGCCTCGTGTCGCGACCCGTCCGGACGCTTGACGACCACGCGCAACGCTCCGCCCTGGTGGAATGCGCTGATCAACTGCTCGTCGAGGCGCAGACCGGCCGGGGCGCCCACGATCGAATCGAGACGATCCCCGTTCGCGAGGCCGGCGTTCTGGGCCGGCGATCCGCGCAGGACCTGGATCGTGCCGTCGGGATCGGCGCCGTTCAGGATGCCGATGGTGTAGAAACCCATCTCCTCGTCGTACTTCGGCGTGACGCGCACGACCTTCGGCGAATCCGCGCCGGGTTCGACGAGTTCGAGGTCTGTGTGTTCCGGCGACCCGAGCGCGACGGTCTGCGCGATGTCGCCGAACGACTTCACCTCGACGCCGTTCACCGACAGGATGCGTGAGCCCGGCACGACGCCCGCGAGCCAGGCGGGACCGCCGGGGGTGACTTCGCCCACGGTGGGGGAGGGCATCGGCACGCCCGCCATCAGGATGATCGGGAACACGACGAGCGCGAAGATCACGTTCATGATCACGCCGCCGGAGAAGATGAGGAAGCGTTGGCCCACGCTCTTCGACGGCAGCTCGTCGGGGCCCGATCCGTGACCGGCGGCGACTTCCTCGCCGGCCATCTTCACGTAGCCGCCGAGCGGCACGGCGGACAATTGGTACATCGTCGCGCCGCGCTTCCAGCCGAACACGCGTGGGCCGAAACCGAGGCTGAAGGTCTCGACGCGCACGCCGCACCAGCGCGCCGCGAGGAAGTGGCCGAGTTCGTGGACGAAGATGACGAGACCGATGCCCAGCGCGACCATCGCGTACAGGCGGAATTCGACGAAGAAATTTTCCATCGGATCAGGTGTTTCGAGCGACGGGGCCCGAG
>JBGATY010000030.1:0-24514 GCA_044228955.1 Planctomycetota bacterium
GTGAAGGACTCGTCCACCGTCTTCGGGCCCTCGGGTGGTCTGTTGGATCAGGTCGACAGCCTCCTCTTGTCCGTTCCGGTCGCGACGTTCGCGTGGCCGCTGCTCCTCGCGGCGGCGACGACGGCCGCGCGCGTACGGCGTGATGGGCGTCAAGTCGCGATGAACCCGAGATGAAGTGCGGTCACGCCGCGCTGGATCGACGATCTGCGCCGCTGGAGCGAGATCTATCCCGGCAAGCAGGACGACGTGCGCGCCGTGACCCGCGCCACGCGCGTGGCCGGAGCCTACGAACTGGCGTGGAACGGCCGCGACGACGCCGGTCGGGCTTGTCCACCCGGGAAGTACACGGTGTTCCTCGAGGTCGTGCGCGAGCACGGCACCTATCAATTGCTCTCCCAGACGATCGAGGCGAACGGCAAGGACTTCTCCGCGCCGCTCGCGGGCGAGGGCATCGAAGTGAAGTCGGCCACGGTGTCGTGGCGCGCGGCCGCAACGAGCAAGTGAGCGCGTCTTCGTCGTGAGCGAGCGCTCGAAGTTGCACCTGCCCGGCGTGGCGCGCTGGCTGCACACCTACTGTTCGTTGATCGGTTTCGCGGCCGTGCTGTTCTTCGCCGTCACCGGCCTGACGCTCAACCATGCCTCGTGGTTCGAGTCGGGATCCGCGCGCGAGCGCACGCAGACGCTCGCGCTCCCCTCCCGGCTCGCGTCCGGCGAGAACGCGCCGGACCTGGAGGCATTGGAGCGCTGGGCACGAGCCGAATTCGGCCTCCACGGTGACGTCGACGACGCTTCACAGGACAAGCGACGCGGTTCGATCGTGTTCAAGGGCCCCGGCTACTCGGCGGAGGTCACGCTCGACTTCGAGAAGAGCACGGCGCGCCTGCGCGAGACGAAGCTGAACGCGTGGGCCATGCTCGACGATTTGCACAAGGGTCGCGACAGCGGCGGCGTGTGGGCCTGGGTCATCGACATTTGCGCGGTCGTCATCGGCGTGTCGGCGCTCACCGGCATCTGGCTGCTTTTCTACGTGAAGCGCAGACGCGCGGCGGGTCTGGTCGTCACCGTGATCGGCCTGATCGTCCTCGCCCTCGTGGCCTGGATCTGGACCCCGTGAGGGGGCGATGTCCGCCGCGGGCGCAAGCGTGGAAACACGAGTCGGGCACGGCGCCGACGCGAGATACACTCTCATCCGCGTGGCCGCGCCCATCCAGACCCTCTCGGCGAGCGAAGAGCCTCAGGGCCTCGCGCGTTGTCCGCGCTGCATCTTGCACCTGCACGCTTGCTTCTGCGCCGAGATATCGCCCGTGCACGTCGCCACGCGGGTGATCGTCTTGCGGCATCGCAAGGAGGTCCACAAGACGACCAACACGGGACGCTGGGTGCCCTTGACGCTCGCGAATGCCGAGATCCGGGTGTTCGGCGAACGCACCGACGTGCTCGACGCGACGAATTTCCGCGATCCATCGCGGGAGACGCTGTTGCTCTATCCAGGCCCCGATTCACGCCCCTTGAGCGCCGCGGACGCGACGGGAAAGCCCGTGACGCTGGTCGTGCCGGATGCGAACTGGCGCCGGGCGTTCAAACTCGGTGCGCGTGAGGCTGCGTTGGCCCACTTGCCGCGCGTCCACATCCCAAACGGCGCTCCCTCGCGATATCTACTGCGCCATCATCCCGACCCGCGTTTCCTCGCGACCTTCGAAGCCGTCGCGCGCGCGCTCGGCATCCTGGAGGGACCGGCTGTGGAAGGACACATGGACCGGATCTTCGCGCGCATGGTCGAAGCGACGCTGCTCTCGCGCGGAACCGGCTGGCGAGCCCGCATGCGCTGAGGGAGTGGCGTCCAACCCGTGTGTCCGGGTGTGCAGGAGCGCGGAGTTTCGCGAGCATTCACCCAGCAGGAGCCCCGGCGACTGCATCCGGACGAGGGTCGGCCGCCCCGCGCCAGTGAAAGGGTGGAGTGTCGTTCGAGCTGAAAGCAGGTCTTGGCGCGACGGTCGAACGCCCTTGAGCGCGACTCGTGGAAACAGCCAGGAGTTCCGCGCACGCGTGGAGCTTGGTGCGTTTTCCTGGCAGGACGCCCGGAGGACGAGGGTTCGCTGCAACCCTTGGAGGAGCGCCGACGCCGCAGGGATGACGCAAGCGGGGTGAATGTTGCAGCGAACTACCGGCTCACCCCATTAGCGCATCTCAGCCAGTTCGACGAGCGCCTCGGCGGTGCGCCAGTTGCGCACGGTCGCCACCGTTTCGAGTTGGGCGTCGAACCACGCGACCGTGAGCTTCGTCTTGGCCGCGCCCGTGCCGAGTCGCAGGTAGATCTCGCGGCCGCGCACGACGAACGTGTCGCCCGGCGAGCGATCCGGATCGAGACCGCCAACGCGCTTTTTCTGCGGCGTGTCACGCAGGAACGCCACGTAGAGCGAGTTCGGATCGGTGCTCGAACCGACGAAGGGATTGGCGGCGACCGCGGCGCGGAGTTCGCTCGCCGAACGCAGGACGAGAGGCACGTCCAATCCGAATCGCGACGAGATCGCAGCAGGAATCGCGCGAGGCAGGTCCGCCAGCACGCGCGCTTTCGCCTCGAAGACCACGTTTCCGCTCTGGATGTAGGTGCGCACGTCCTCGCAACCGGCCTCGACGAAGATGTCGACGAGGTCCTTCATGGAGAGCTTGTTCCGGCCGCCCACGTTGATGGCACGCAAGAGGGCGACCTGACGCTCGCCCCCGACAGGCGCGCGGGATGATCGAGAAGGGGTGGCCATCTCTGGATTCTAGAGATCGCCAAACCGCATGGAATCCACGCAACGCTCGCGACCTGGGGGATAATGGAGCGGCATGGTCGACGCCACGCTCTCCCGGTTGTTCGAGCGCTACCGCGCCGAGAACGACCTCGCGGCCCTGGCCGAAGTGTTCGACCGCGTGTCTCCGGACCTCCTGCGCGTCGCTCGGCACGTCGCAGGTCGTGGGGTCGAGCCCGAGGACCTGCTGCAGGCGACCTTTCTCGCCGCGATCGAGCGCTCCTCGACCTTCGACGCCGAACGGCCGCTCCTGCCTTGGCTGCTCGGCATCCTCGTCAATCAATCGCGGCGGGCGCGGCGCCACGAGAGCCGGACGCTCGCGGAGGATTCGGAAGGCGCCATCCCCGCCCGGCCCGACCACGAGCATGACGCCGAAAGTCACGAGATCGACGCGGCGGTCACGCGTGCGCTCGCCGAGTTGCCCGCGCGCTACCGCGAAGTGCTCGTGCCGCACCTTTCCGAAGGCAAGGATCCGCACGTCATCGCGCGGGAACTCGGACGACCGCAGGGAACGGTTCGCGCGCAGATCCACCGCGGGATCCGGTTGATGCGCCGGATGTTGCCTTCGAGCTACGCGCTGGGTGGCTTCGCACTGCCCGCGACGGACCCGCTGATTCGCGTGCGCGACCGGGTCTTGAGCGAGGGTGCGCGGCGGATCGGGCGACCGGACCTGCTCACTGAATTGGCCAAACGTCGCGCCGCGCGAGCCATGCGACGCCGAACGACGACCATCGGAGCGGCCGGCGTGCTCGGCGTCGCGGTGTGGCTATCGTGGCCGGCGTCCGAAACGCAGGCGGTAGAACCGGGCTCGGTCGCAAGGACGAGTTCACTCGTGACGGCGCCCGATCGGACCAGCCTCGACGAAACCAGCATGGGGAGCGAACGCACGCCACGCGACGCTGATGCGCCGCCGGACCCCGCGGCATCCATCGCGGCGGAGTACGGTTCGGTCGTCGTGAACGTCCGCGAGAGCGAAACGGACCTGCCCGCCGCGGGTGCTCGCATCTCCCTGATCGCATGGGGCGCTCCGCGGTGGTTCGAAAACGTCCGCGAAGCCCGTTCGGACGCGCGCGGCGTGGCGCGCTTCGATCACGTGCAGGCCGGGCGCGTTGCCGTGCACGTCGAACGCGGCGAACAATCGCGATCCACGGTCGCCGCCAACGCGGAGACCTCGTTCGTGGTCCGCACTCCGCCCACGATCGCGCTCGAACTCGAAGTACGTGAACCGAACGGCTCGCCCATCGCCGGCGCCGTGATCGACGTGCATGCCCGGCGAGACGAGCCGCCGAGTGCGACGAGCGCGCCGACGGACGCCCAGGGCCGCGTGCGGATCGAGCACGCGCCGAACGAGTGCTTCGTGTCCGCGCGATCGGCGGGTCACGTGACGTCGAACATGGCCTGGGCCGGCCGGCGCACGACGAATTTCGACGAGCCGTCGCGCTTCGTTTTCGAACTGTCGGCCGGGGGGACCGAGTTGGAGGGTCAGGTCGTCGACGGGCGCGGTGTCTCCATCGCGGGTGCAGGGGTCGTCGTCGCGAGCGCCGTGAAGGCCGACGGACCGACGTGGCGTCCCGACGGATCACCCTCCTTCGAGAAGGCGCCGCGCGCGACGGAAACGGATGCGGCCGGGCGCTTCCGGATCGATGGTCTCGACCACGCATCCCTGCGCTTGTGCGTGGAATCGAGCGGACATGCGACGCACGTCGCGCGCATCGCGCCCGTCGACGGACGCTTCGCGTTCGAGACCGTTCAACTCGGCAGGTCGGCCGGGCTGAGGGGAGTGGCGCGCCTCGTCGATGGCTCACCGGCCAAGACCGCCCGCGTCGAGGTCCTCGTGGGAGGGGAAGTCGTGCGCGACACGCGCAGCGATCTCGACGGCTCCTACGCGATGACGGGCCTGCCTCGCGGTCGCGCGACCCTCAGGGCCCGCGCCGGCCTCTACGGACAACTCTCGACGCTCGACGTCGTGCTCGATCCCGATGCGACCATCGAGTGGGATCCCGTACTCGTCGGCGCCGAGACAATCGAAGGCCGCGCGATCGGACAGGACGGGCGCCCAATTTCGACGTGGCTCGTGCTCGCCACGCCCGAGGATACGGCGGCCGATCCCGCGCAGCGGCTCGCCCAGTGGTCTCGCGAACAGGTGCCCGCGCCCGTCGAGGACCTCGCCTTGCAGAGCTGGATCTACTCGAACGGCGTGTTCGTCGTTCCGTGTCGATCCTCCGCGACGCATCGCATCGAGTTGCGCGCGCGCGCGGCCTGGCGCGATCCGCCGCAAACGTACGTCACCGGAGTGCGGCCGGGAGCGCGCGACGTCGTGCTGCGGGTCGTGAGGGAACGCGGCCACATCCAGGGTCGTTTCGTCGACGGAACCGGGCGTCCGGCGCCGATGTCCCGCGTGATCGCCATCGCGAGCGGTTCGACCGGCGAACTCGTCGGCACGATCGACCCGCACACGGGACGGTTCGACGTCGAGACGCTGGCGGGGACGCACCAACTGGTCGCCTGGAGTCGGACGGGGACGCTCTACCGATTCGGAGCCGTCGACGTGTCCAAGCCGACCGTGGTGGACCTGGGAGACGAAATCGTGAGCGCTCCAGGCGCGCTCGAATTCAGGGCATTGGATTTCGAACCCAGCGAGCGGGAACTGATCGATTCGGGCGGCCTCTCTTTCGAACTCCTGCCGAGCGCGCCGCGGACTTGGAGCGCGCGATCCCTGCAACCCGGGGCCTACCTCCTGCGCGCGAGCTTGCCGAACGGGACGAAGCGCGAGTTGGCGGTCGAAGTGCGCGCCGGTGAGACCACGCGCGCCGTTCTGGCGGCGGAGTAGGCGCATTCCAGCGACATGACCGCACGCTGGCATAATGTGGCCTGCCCCGTTTGGAGGTCGAAACGATGATCCGTGCCCCCGTGCTGCTCGCACTCCTCGCTCCCGCTGCTTTCGCGCAGGTCTCGACACCGTTCGACGCGGCCGTACTCGTCGCCGAGGCCGACGTTCGTCTCGTCAAGACGCTCGACTTGGACGGCAATGGATGGATGGACGCGATCAGCGCCCATCAGATGGTGATCAGCTCCACGCCGGTCTACAGGATCATGGCCCACTTCAACGATTCCACCGGTGCACTCACGCGTGGTTGGTCGTTCGATCTCACGGCCCTGGGCTCGTTCAACAACACGGTCGAACCACACGACCGCTTCGACGTCGCCGACTTGAACGGCGACGGGCGGCAGGACTTCGCCGTCGCCTACGGATTCGGCGTCAAGGTGTATCTCTCGAATGGGGCGCTGCCTCCGACCGAGATCGTGCACGTGTTCGGATCCCAGGACTACTTTCGCGCGCTCACGTTCGGAGACTTCGACTCGGATGGCGATCTGGACATCGCGGTGTTGCGCATCGACGCAATCCAGATCTACGACATCGACGTCCCGGCGAGCGCCATGGTCTTGCGGAGCAGCATGACGGTGCCGCCGGGCGATCCCGTGCGTCGTCTCGTCGTCGGCGAATTCTCCGGCGACGGCACAGCCGACGTCTACGCGGCCGGCAGCCGCATCTATCCCGTCGCGAACGGCGTCATCCAGGCGCCGATCTCGTTCAGCGCCCCGTGGAGCGCGTGGCCGGGCTTCGACCTCCGTCCTGAATCGGGAGACGTCGACGGTGACGGCGACGTCGACTTGATCACGTTCTACACGCGGCCCACGGGCGAGCACGGCTATCGCATCCTGCGCCGCACCTCGCCCGCGCAGTTCGTCGAGGAACCGCTCGTCACGACCGGCGGACCGGCTCGCAGGCTCTTCGACATGGATGGGGACGGAGATCTCGACGGCGTGTGCTGCGGCGGTGGCGGAGGCACGCCGGCGAACGAGAATTCGCTCGCCTCGACGTTCAGGATCGCCTTGAACGACGGGACCGGCGTGTTCGCGAATGCGATCGAGCTGCCCGGGCTGGGATCCAGCGCGATCGCGGGCGTGAACGACATGGATCACGACGGCCGCGTCGACATCGTGGCTGGCCGCTGCATCTACTTCCAACGGCGCGCTCTCGGTGCGTCGATCACGACGACGTTGGGCTCCGGCCAGCAATCGCGCCGCACGATCACCGATCAGGACGGCGACCGCGATCCGGATTTCGACGTCTTGCCCTGGAGCGTGCGCCACAATCGCGGGGACGGCCAGACTTCGATCGATCCCGTGTTCGTGCCTGCCCCTCCGTCCGGGCTGGTGCAGACAGGCCAGGGCCATCACGGCGACTGGGACGGTGACGGAGACGAGGACGTGCTCGTGCTCGTGGTCGGGCAAGGTGGATTGGCCGGGCTGCACCTGCTGCGCAACGTCGGCGCCGGCGTGTTCGAAAGCGGCGGACTTGTCGCCGGGCCGACCGGGCTGGACGACTTTCCGACGTTCGTCGACGACGGCATGGCCGAAGACGTGGACGGCGACGGTGATCTCGATCTCGTCCTGCGGTCTTTCACGTCCACCCTGTACGGAATCATGAAGAGTGGGTGGTGGCGCAACGACGGCTCGGCCGGCTTCGCGTACAAGACGACGTTCGCCAACTTCGTCGCCCTGCGCGTACTCGACGTCGATTCCGATGGCGTGCCCGACATCGTCGGCAGCCTGACATTCGCGGCGCAGGGCAAGCTGGTGACCCTTGCCTGGATGCGCGGGCTCGGAAACGAGTCCTTCGGTGGCCCCACGCTCCTGTCGGCCTCCACGCAATACTACGCGTACGACTTCGGAGATCTGGACTCGGACGGCGACGTCGACATGGTCGGCGTGCCGCTCACGACCTCCGGTCAGGTGACGTTCCCACGCGTGCTCTGGAATCAGGGCGGCGGGTCGTTCACTGCAGAGGATCTCGCGTTGGATCTGTATCGCTCCGCCGAAATCTCGAGCGCCACCATCCTGGACGTCGACCGAGATGGACGTCTGGACTTCGTGGTCGGCGCAGTGAGCACGGCATATGGAGCGTGCGCGGTGTTCACCAGGCGTGGTGACAATTCGGGCTGGAACGCTCCGATCCTCCAGGTGCTGACCGGAGCGAGTGCTTCGAGCACATTCACCCGGACCGTGTCCGCGGACATCGACGGCGACGGAGATAACGACTTCGTCTCGGCCGACCGTTGCTTCGAGAACCTCCACTTCGACGGAGCCGGAGCAGGCTCGCGTCTGCAACGCGACGACGGATTCGCGGGCTCGGGCGGAGTCCGTCCGTTGCTCGGCGCGCAAGGTCCCTTCCGCGTCGGCGAACAGGTGCGCATCGTACTGCGGGGCGCTCGACCGGCGACTCGGGCGTGGCTCGCATCGGTGACTTCGGACGGCGTTCCCCCGCTGACCTTGCCGACGAGTCTGATCAGTCGTCCGCCCTACGATCCTCGCGTGCTGCGGTTCACCACCAGCGGCCTTCCCGGCGGCTCGGCCGGCAGCGGTTCGTGCGAGATCGCGTTCACCGTTCCCCCGATCCTGGCCGGCGTGACTCGTCACTACACCATGATCGTGCAGGATCAGGCCGCTCACGGTGGGCGGGCGATTTCGAACACACTTTCGATCACGTTCGGGCCCTGATCTCGTCGTCGCCACGCGGCGTAAACCGTGACGACGGGGTAAGCTCGATCACCTCAACCCGCTCCCACGCCGATCGATCGGAACTCCCCGAATGCGCACCCTCTTCGCCCTCGCAACGTTCGCCGTCGCTGCCCACGTCGCCTCCGCGAACGTCGTCAACCTCCCGGCGTCCAAGGACAACACGCTCTACGCCGAGAACCCCTCGAACACGAACGGTGGCGGGCCGGATTTCTTCGCCGGGCCGAACGGCGTCGGTTTCCAGTTCCATGGATTGATCGCGTTCGATCTCGCGGCGGGCATTCCCGCGGGATCGACGATCAACAGCGTTCAATTGACGCTGAACGTGACGATGACGAACAGCGGCCCGCTCACCGTGACCATCCACCGGTCCCTCGCCGATTGGGGCGAGGGCACGCAAATCGGCGCGGGAACCGGAGGCGGATTCGGAGCACCAGCGGCGCCGGGTGACGCGACCTGGTTGCACAGCTCGTTCTCGGGGACCCTGTGGGCGAGCCCGGGCGGAGATTTCTCCGCAACGGCCACGTCCTCGACGACCGTCTCCGGCATCGGGGCCTACACGTGGCCGTCGACGAGCACGTTCGTCGCCGACGCGCAGTCCTACCTGAACGCGCCAGCCGGCAACTTCGGTTGGTTCGTGATCATCCCGACGGGTGGGCCCGCGAAGCGCTTCGCGTCGCGTGAGAACTCGTCGGCCTCGTTGCGGCCCGTGTTGACCGTCGATTACACGCCGCCCAACCCGTTCCCGCCGTTCTGCTTCGGCGACGGATCGGGCACGGCGTGCCCGTGCGGAAACGCAGGTCTCGGAGGAAACGGCTGCGCGAACTCGTCGCATCCGAACGGCGCGAACCTGACGGCCAGCGGCACCGCGAGCATCTCGGCCGACACGCTCGTCATCCAGGGCTCCGGGATGTCGTCGGTCGGCGGCGTGCTCTACTTCCAGGGCACCGGCCAGCAAGCCGGCGGCGCGGGCCTCGCATTCGGCGACGGCTTGTTCTGCGCGGGCGGGACGATCGTGCGACTCGGCGTGAAGTTCAACGTGGGCGGAGCATCCCAGTTCCCGGGCGTCGGCGATCCGTCGCTCTCCATCCAAGGCCTGGTGACCATTCCCGGCACGGTTCAGAACTACCAGGGCTGGTACCGCGACTCCACGGCGTTCTGCACGCCGGCCACGTTCAATTTGACGAACGGCGTGACCGCGACCTGGGGTCCTTGACGCGATCGTGAGCGCCGACACGCTTTCGATCCTGCGCCAGGCGTCCGGACGCACACTGAACGACGAGGAGGGCCGGCGCGAGGTCGTGCGACTGCAGCCTCCGACCTCCCCCGCTCGCATCGCGGAGATCGAGCGCGACCTCGGTTTCGCGCTTCCGCTCGAGCTTGGGTCCGTACTCGCGTTCAGCTCGGGCATCGATTTCGAGGCGAGCGACAGTATCGACTTTGCGAGCATCGGCCCGTGCGTGCACGAGGACCTGTTCGGCGTCGTGATGACGATCGTCGGCGACGGGGCCGGCGGCGTCGGTGGAACGACGATGCGTCGCTCCACTACGAGATGGGCGCGCGCGAACGGAGGCGCGTTCGAGGCATGATGTCCACGGCGAACGCGCCGCAGCCTGGATCGGCACGGCTTCGCCTTCGGACGATCGCGCTCACGGCGGCGGCGCTGGCCGCGGCGTGGGCGTTCGACGCCTTCGTCCTGCGCACCGGATTGCTCGCGCCGATCCACGGGCGGCCGGCCTGGTCGCCGCTCTACGCCGCGTGGGAGCTCGTCCTGCGGCCGTCTGCACTGATCTTCTTCGCCTGGGGCGCGGTCGTCGTTTGCATGGCACCGCGAACGTGCGATCCGGCGCGCGTTTCACCGTTGCGCTTCGCCCTCGCGATCGCCGCGACGAGCATGCTGTCTTCTTTCGCGCTGTTCTTGGTGCGCGAGGATCCGTCTGCGTTCGGAGCGCTGTTCGACCACTACCAGCACGAAGAGTTCCTCCACGACGCGCGAGCGATCGTCGATCCCCTGGGATTCCTCGGCCACTACGTCGAGCTGATGCCCGGACTCTCGACGCACGGTCGGCACTTCCCACCGGGAAACGCGCTGCTGCTCTCCGCTCTCATGCGGATCTTCGGGGACAAAGCCGCGGTGGCTGGCTGCCTCTCGCTCTCGTGCGTGGGACTGGGTTGCATGCTCGCGTATCGGGCGTCGACGATCCTGTGCGGCGATGCGCGTGCCCGTCAGGCGGCGTGGTTCGTCGCATCCGCACCCGCACTGCTCGACTTCGGATCCGCGTCGATGGATGCCGTGTTCTTCGCGGTCGCAGCGGGCGCGCTGTGGCTCTCCCTGCGCGCCATTCACGACGTGTCGAGCGCGAAAGCAGCGCTCTGTGTGGGCGCGGCGCTGTTCGTCGCGACGTTTTTCAGCTTCTCTGCGTTTCCACTGGGCCTGCTGATCGTGCTGTACGCCCTGTTCCGATTGCGCATCGACGGCCATCGGGTGCTCCTGCAGCTCGCGTGGCTGGCCGTCGCCTGGGCGTTCCTGGGCCTCTGCGTGTGGCTCGCGACGGGCTTCTCGATCGTCGAATGCGCCGGTGCGGCGGCACGTTCGGCACATGACTTCATGAGCGCGGTCGCAGAGCGCTCGACGAACACGGATCAGGCGCGGATCTTCTTCGGCAACGGCGCGGCATTCGCGCTGATGGCCGGAGTGGGTAGCGTATCCGCACTCGCGTCCGCATTCGGCGCTCGCTCCACGTGGAGCGCGGTCTGGACGCGCGCCGTGCTCCTCGTGATCGCGACGATGTGCGCGCTGTACTACCTCGAGACGGAACGCATCTGGCTCTTCGTCCTCCCCTGGGTTGCGGCGATCACGGTGATCCGCTCTCCCTGGGACGCAGTTTCGATGCGACGGATCCTGTTCTTGAACCTCCTGCAGGCCGGGGCGTTCGAACTCGGCCTTTTCACCCTGTGGTGAACACGCTCGCCATTGCGGCGTTTCGACCCGCGCGGATACAACAACGCTCATGAATGACGGCGCTTCGTTCGGGCGTATTCGGTCGGCCGCTCTCGCGCTCTGGATGATCTTCCTGTTCGCGCCGGGTCTCCTCGCACAAGGCGGCTACACGACGGAAAAGCGTCCCGACCTGGGCCTGACGTTCCCGCGCGCACGCGACTACGAGGAGATCCCGATTCCGCCGAGCGAGGACTTCACGGTCCTCTACTTCGGCGAGAAGGTGCCCGAGAAGGCCGAACAGAAACGCCGAGTGCGGCCCGAGATGAGCGTGCTGTGGATCGATCACCTCCCCGACCGTGAACTCAAGACCGGAGCGGACACGCCGCCGCCTCCGACCGGCGGCGACACGGGTGCACCTGAAGGTGGCGAGGACAAGGCAGCTCCCAAGAAGAAGGTGATCAACAGCGTCGAACGGTACTTCGAAGTCGGCTATCGCGACTGGAAGCTCGGCAAGCCGACCGACGGCAAGGATCGCAACGGCATCAAGCCGCGCGAGTTCATCCTCACGGCCAAGAAGGGCGCGCCGCACAAGGGCTGGATCTACTCCTACGACACGGCCAAGCGCTCGATCGCCGTGTTCGGCCTGTGCGCGGCCGAGGACTTCGACGAGCAGGTGAAGATCTGGCGCAACACCGCGGAACACCTCGACATCAAGGAACCCGAGGAGAAGAGTCCCGACAAGCTGAAGGTGTTCTATGCGCGCAAGCCCCTCAAGGCGATCGACTACCGCATCCAAGTGCGCCTCGACCTCGTGCGCGGCTGGAAGGCGGATGACACCGAGAACTACATCGTCGTCTACGACACTCCCGATCAGCCGCTCCTGCGGCGACTGTTGCGCGACCTCGAACTGTTGCGCAAGGAGTACGAGAAGCTGTTCCCGCCCGTGAAGCCGGTCGAGGCCATTTCGACGGTGCGCGTGTGCAAGAACCGCGACGAGTACATGAGCTACGGCGGGCCGCCCATGAGCGCGGGCTACTGGAACTGGGTCGACGAGGAGCTCGTCTTCTACGACGCCGAAACCGTCGACAAGCAGCATCGCAAGAGCGACGCCGACACGTTCATCGTCCTTTACCACGAGGCCTTCCACCAGTACATCCACTACTCGACCGGAGAATTGCCGCCGCACTCGTGGTTCAACGAGGGCACGGGCGACTACTTCTCCGGAGCCGTCATCAAGGACGGCAAGTTGCAGAAGATCGGGCCGAATCCGTGGCGGTTGCACACGATCAAGGACGCCATCGCGGCCGAGCAGTTCGTGCCGTGGAAGGACATGATCAAGTTCGAGCAGCCGCAGTACTACAACCCGGCGATCGTCCACATCTGCTACGCGCAGGGCTGGTCGATGATCTACTTCCTGCGCAAGTGCGAGGCCGTCGAGAAGAACCCGGCGTGGAAGAAGATCCTGCCGACGTATTTCGACACGCTGAAGTCGGTCTACGGCGCGAAGATCGCCGAGCTCGAGACGGCCGGCAAGAAGGACGACAAGGAGGCCAAGGCGAAGGCCGGCCTCGAAGCGCGGACGGGCGCCCTCGAGGAAGCGTTCAAGGACGTAGACCTCGACGAGCTCGAGCAGGCTTGGAAGACGTTCACGTGGTCGATCGAGGACATTCGCAAGCGCTGACACCCACGCCCGAAACCGAACCACCGCTCGGAGTCCGCATCAGGACAACCAACGGAAACCGTCGCTCCGCCCAGGTTGCCCGCAGGCGCGCACGGGGGGCGTGATCGCGACGGCCTGCCCGGTTACTGGACGTCGACGAGCACGGCGTGACTGGCGCAGAACGGGCCTAACCCCGGACATGAAGCCGTGTTCGAGAAGACGTATTGAGCTGCGAAGTGCGCACCGGTCGGAATCGAGGTGAGCGGGAGGGTCGTTTCGACGAATCCGTCTGGATTGCTCTGCACCGGAATGCGGAAAATGCGGTGCGAGACGTCCAACCAGATCGACGCTCCTTGGGCAAGGGTCGGCACCGGGGCTTCGGTCCCCAAGATGAGCCAGCCGTTGGACGACGGCGGAGCGCCACTGCAATAGAAGCCGAAGTCCTGCGCCCCGGCGGCAGGCATGCGCGTCACGTTCATAACCACCTCGCCTAGGCAGGTCGGAGTGGATCGCCCATATCCACGGCTGCCCTGTAGGAATAGGTCCAGCACGGCGGCGAAGCAGTCGTTGTTCCCGCCGTTGTACGTCTGATCAAAAGATGCCGGCGTAGTCGGGAGACCCGACTGTGTCGACCCGCCGAAAGCCACTCGGTGCGGCCCGATCAGAGCCAGAGTCGTGGCATCATCCGTGCCAGGGCTACCAAACATAGTGGAGTAATAGAGCTTCGTCCCGGTCGGATTGATTCGTGCGATGAACCCATCCACGACGTTTGCGTGTGACGGATCATATGCGCCCGGAGTCGTGGGCATGGTGCTGTTTAGATCTAAGCCGGCGACTGTCGCGACGCCGGAAGCATCCACGACGACATCGTGTGCAACTGCTGCAAAACTGAGGAGAGTCGAGTAGATCAGGCTGCTTCCCGTCGGGCTCACGCGTGCAACAAATGAATGCGTAGTACCACTTGGAGGAAAAGCAGAAAAAAGGGCTCCAGGAGTCGTGGGAAACGTGGGATCGGTGCAGTTACCGATCACGATCACGCCGCCTCTTGGCTCGAGCGCCAGACCGCTGGCCAGGCCGGCTCCCCCACCAGGCTGCGAAGTCCCACCCAGGAATGTGGACCAGACCAGCGCACTGCCCTGCGCATTGAGACGCGTGATAAAGGAGCCTCCGTTTGCGACCGTGTGACTGAACGCCCCGGGCGTGAACGGAAAGTCTTGCGAGCCAGTCAGCCCGACGACCGTGACTTGATCGGTCCAATCTACCTTCAGCGCTGTGACATCATCAGTGTTTGAGCCCCCGAGAAATGTGGACCACTCCAGGAAGCTGCCCGTCGGATCTAGTCGGGTCACGAATCCCTCCTGGATGGGGCTGTAGGTGGTGTCGAAGGCTCCAGCAGTGACAGGAAAGGCCGCAGACAAGGTGTAGCCCCCGACTACGGTGGCTCCAGAAGGCGCAATGTCTAGCGCATCGACCCTCGACCCATCAATTGTTCCCTCGATAAATGTGGAGAAAACAAGATTGTCTCCTAATTCCGATAGACGCAGCGCAAATCCTGAAGTATTCCCCGAGCTCATCACGGTGTCGAATGCTCCTGGCGTAGTTGGAAAATCTGACACGAACAGGGTTCCATTGAAAATGATCCCGCCCACAGTCGCCCTTCCTAACCCATCTAGCGCCAGGGCGAGCCCCCTGGCGCCACCTGCGTGCGCACCGATTGTGCTGGAGTAAACAAGGTTGCCGGTCGGGTCCAGCTTCGTGACGATGACGACTGCGCCACCGGGTGGAGTCGCGACCATCGCTCCGGGCGTCGTCGGGAAGTCGTAGCCATTCGCCCAACCCGTCATTGTGACGCATCCGACGGCATCGACCACAGACGCGGTCATGGTCTCCGATCCTCCCAGCGATCCCGAGCTTCCGAGGTATGTCGACCAAACGAGCCCCGGGTCGATCCGCAAGTCTAGGCTGCAGTCGCGCCCAGGGGATTCGAAACCGAAATGGTCCTCGTCAACGATCCGAAAGTGGACCGGCACTTCGCGTTTTTCGCCAGACGGTAGGAGAACTTCACTCTTGGGCGGCGACTGTCGGAGCGTACCGAGTTCCGTGTGCATGAGGAGCGAACCGTCCTCACCCAACTCGAGGCGATTGACCCCTCGGCAAGCGATGATCACTGAGGCGAGGTCCGCCCCAGCGTTGACTTCGAGGTCGTACTCGAGCCTGCCGTGCTCCTCACGTAGCACGAGGTCGATTCCTTCCGCGACGCACGGATAGCGCACGCCAGCGAAGCCGCGCACATCCCTGGTCCAGCAGGCGGCATCGTTCCCGATCAAGTAGTGATGCAGGCCCGGCAATGCGCGCTCCCCCCGCGGCTCTGAGTCCACCGGGGAGCCAGCCAGTTCAAGTCGCACGAGCGCTTCGAACGAGGGATCCCCAGAGGGATCCGCCATCTGCAAGACAAGCGCATCGCCCTCGGCCCTGACGATCATGTTCGTGGTCCGCGCCAGGAATCGAACGTTCGACCGCCACTGCCCGCGGTTTTCGAGGAACGGGATGGACCTCTCGTGACCCGGCCTTGCAAACGGAAACTGTGAGACGTTTCCATGTTCCAAGGTTCCCCAGTTGGGGTCGGCTACGCGTCGCGGAAACGCACCGTTTGAGGGCGCCGTCGCGAGAAGAGCCAGGAGCCAGGGGATGAAGAGCATGGGATTCGAAGCGTCGTGACCGGTCCAAGAGCCCCAGCGGAGCGGCGATGGCGATTGCTACCGCCCCAACCCGACCTCAGTCTAGGGTACCCGCGTGGACTCGAGTCGGCACCGTGCCCTGCATTTCCTCGCGCTCGCGGTCTGCGTGTACTTCGCCGTGCACGGCGTGAGCACCGGGCTCAAGCCCGTCGGGTCGGATTTCACCGTCTACTACCGGGCCGCCGAGGCCGTTCTCGCCGGGCAGGATCCGACGCGCGTCGAGTTCTACATCTACTTGCCGATCTTCGCGGTGCTGGTCGCGCCGCTGGCGCTTCTCCCCTATGCCGCGGCCTTGGTGCTGTGGCAGGCCGCTTCCCTCGCGGCGCTGGTTTGGATCACGGGACGCTGCGCGCGCTGGTGTGAGGGTGAAGGGACACGCCCCTGGCTCGCGTGGGTCCCGCTCGTTGCGTGCCTGCGCCTCGTCGATTCGAACTTCTCGAACGGTCAGGCGAACTTGCTCGTGCTCGCGGCCATCGTCGCGGGGATCGACGCCGTCATGCGGCAGCGCGACGGTCGCGGCGGCGCATGGCTCGGGGCGGCGGCGGCGGCGAAGATCCTGCCGGCTGGATTGCTGCTCGTGTTCGTGATGCGTGGACGGGTGCGCGTCGTCGTCACGGCGTGCCTAATCGTCGTCGGCGGACTCGTGTTGCCCGCTCTCGTCTTGGGATGGAGCGGAAACGTCGCGGCGCTCGAGCATTGGTGGCACACGCAGCCGGAACCGTACCTCCGAGGCGGCCGCGCGCTGCTCGCGCATCGCGACTACATTCCGGGCCAGAGCCTGACGGCCACGGCGTATCGCTTGCTCTCCAAGACGCCGATCACGTCGAGCGCCGATCCGGACACCACGGCGGAGCTCGTCGATCTGGATCCGGACACGGTGAAGTGGATCGTGCGCGGGATCGGGTTCGTGAGCCTCGCGTTCATCACGGCGAGTCTCGTCGTCTCGCGCCGGCGCGCGGCTCGAAACGCCTTGCTGCGCGAGATCGCGCTCGTCATGTGCTTCGCGCTGATCCTCGGTCCGCTCGTCCACAAGGCCCACATGGTCTGGCTCCTCGTGCCGTACACGCTGCTCTTCGCCGGCGTACCCGCGGGTCTCGGCGTCTGGATGCGGCGTGTGCGCTGGACCTTCGTCGCGTTGTCGATCGTCTTGATCGGGCTCACGCCGCCGGCGCTCCTCGGCCGTTTCCTAGCCACGTGGGTCCTGCAGCACAACGCCGTGTTCTTCGGACTCGTGTGCGTCACCTGCGCTCTGTCCATCGACGTCTGGAATGCGCGGCGACCCGATTTGAGCGCCGAGACGGTGCCCGAGCGGGGCAGCGCTGGTATCTTGCGCACCGAGCCGGCGAATTCGCCGGCTCCAGCAATAGAGGGAAGCCAGCCTCGCTGAGATACCGCAATGAGCTCCGAAACGCCGACCCGCACGATTCACCAGCACTTCATCCACGACGAAATCGACGCCGACCTCGCCCAGAAGAAGAACGACGGCCGCGTGCAGACGCGCTTTCCGCCGGAACCGAACGGCTACCTGCACATCGGTCACGCCAAGTCTATCTGCCTGAACTTCGGTCTGGCGAAGCGCTACGGCGGCAAGTGCAACCTGCGCTTCGACGACACGAACCCCACCAAGGAAGAGCAGGAGTACGTCGATTCGATTCAGAACGACGTGCGCTGGCTCGGCTTCGAGTGGGACGCGCTCTTCTACGCCAGCGACTTCTTCGAACAGCTGTATCAGTACGCCGAGCACCTGATCCGCACCGGCCACGCCTACGTGGACGACCTGACCGGCGACGAGATCAGCGAGTACCGCGGCTCGCTCGACAAGCCGGGCCGTCCGAGCCCGTACCGCGACCGCCCCGTCGAGGAGAGCCTCGATCTCTTCCGGCGCATGAAGAAAGGCGAGTTCGAGAACGGCAAGCGCACCCTGCGCGCCAAGATCGACATGAGCTCGCCCAATCCGAACCTGCGCGATCCGGTGCTCTACCGCATCCTGCACGCGCACCACCACCGCACGGGCGACAAGTGGTGCATCTATCCCATGTACGACTTCGCGCACGGCCAGTGCGACGCGCTCGAGAAGATCACCCATTCGATCTGCACGCTCGAATTCGAGATCCATCGCCCGCTTTACGACTGGTTCCTCGATCATCTGCCCGTTCCGAGCCGGCCGCGCCAGATCGAGTTCGCGCGTTTGAACGTGACGTACACCGTGCTCTCGAAGCGCAAGCTGCTCGAGCTCGTGCAGGGCAAGTACGTCTCGGGCTGGGACGATCCGCGCATGCCGACGTTGAGCGGGATTCGCCGCCGCGGCTACACGCCTGAGTCGTTGCGCGCGTTCTGCGATCAGATCGGCGTGGCGCGCTTCAACAGCACCGTCGACAGGGTCGTGCTGGAAAATGCGATCCGCGACGAGCTCAACAAGAGCGCGTTGCGCGTCATGGGCGTCCTGAACCCGCTGAAGTTGACGATCGAGAACTACCCGGCCGGCGAAGTCGAGTGGATCGACGCCGTGAACAACCCCGAGGACCCGAACTCGGGCACGCGCAAGCTCCCCATCACCAAGACGGTGTGGATCGACCGCGACGACTTCCGCGAGGATCCGCCCAAGAAGTACTTCCGCCTCTCGCCCGGCAAGGAAGTGCGCTTGCGCTACGCGTTCTGTGTGACGGCGAAGAGCGTCGTCAAGAATGCCGCCGGCGAAGTGACCGAAGTGGTCTGCACGTACGATCCGTTGACGCGTCACGGCCAAACGCCCGACGGCCGCAAGGTCAAGGGCATCATCCACTGGGTGAGCGCCGACCACGCCATCGAGGCGCCGGTGCGGCTCTACGATCACCTGTTCTCGTCCGAACACCCCGACGAGGTCCAGGAGGGCGCGGACTGGAAGACCAACCTGAATCCGAAGTCGCTCGAGATCGTCGAGCACCCCAAGCTCGAGGGCTCGCTGCGCGACGCGAAACCCGGCGCGCACTACCAGTTCGAACGCGTCGGCTACTTCTTCGTCGACCCGGTCGAATCCAAGCCCCGTGCCCCGGTCTTCAACCGCACGGTGACGTTGCGCGACACCTGGGCCAGGATCGAAAAGCGCGGTGACGAGTAGGGCCGCATCGCGCCACGGCTTCCACCGGAGGACGCCGGGCGCGATTCCGGGAAAAAAGAGGCTTGTTCCTTCATCCCCGGACCCCATGAGAAGGTCGCGCGCGGACCGTTCTTGCTCTCTCTCCGGTCTGCCGCTCAGGGGCTCCGACTCCCTCGGTCGGAGCTCCTCTTCTTTTCCCTCAGACCGAAACAGCCTGCGCCAGCGCGCGCTCGAGGTCGCGTTTCTTCAAGGGACCTGAAGCCGCGACGAAGCTCGCCTCGGGATGCAAGTGCTTCTGCGCGACCCTTCGCACGTCCTCGCGCGTCACGGCGGCGAATTGCGCGAGCAGTCGCACGAGGTTGTCGGCCGGAAAGTGGTGAACCTCGGCGCTCGTCATGTAGCTCGCGCGACGCGACGCCCGTTCGAAGCCGAGCGGGAACGAGCCGATGAGGAAGTCCTTGGCGACTCCCAGTTCGTCCGCGCCGACGAGTTCGCGCTGGATCAGCCGGATCTCCTGCACGAATCCGCGCAAGGCCTTCGCCACGTGCTCGGGCGAAGTGCCGATGTAGGCGCTGAACATCCCCGGCAGGATCCCGGCCGAGCCGTGGATGTTCGCGCTCACGCTGTAGGCAAGCCCCTGCTCGTCGCGCAGCTTGCGAGCGATCCGGTTCGTGAATCCAGGTCCGGTCCCGAGCACGTGGTCCATGACGACGAGCGCGGGATAGTCGGGATCGTCGCGAGTGATGCCGAGGTGTCCGAAATGCAGGTGCACCTGTTGGCGCTCGGCGGCGAACACGCCAGCGCGCATGCCGCGATCGGGGAACTTCGGCGGGGTCGTGGCGATGGCTGTGCCGGGATCGAAGCGCGCGAGGAGCTTGTCCAGCGTTCGCGCGACCTTCTTCGGCTCGACGTCCCCGCACACCGCGATGATCGCGCGCTTGCCGACCCAATTCCGCGCGTGGTGAGCACGCAGTTGCGCCGGACCGATCCTCTCGACGCTCTCGATCGTTCCGTAGGCAGCGCGTCCCAGCCAGTGATCGCCGTAGACGAGACGGCGGAAGAGCAGTCCGCCCTGCGTGCGCGGATCGTCCTTCTCGACCTTGAGTCGATCGAGCAGGCGCCGTTTCTGGCGCTCGACCTGCAGTTTCGGGTAGGTCGGCACGACGATCTGGTCGCACATCAATTCGAGCAGGAGTTCCCACTCGTCGTTGACGATCGTTCCCGCGAGACCGCCCGCGTCGCCGGCGATCTCGCCGCCGGCCGGTTCGAGCAGGTTCGCGATCTCGCTTTCGTTTCGTTCCCGTGTGCCCTGGTCGGCGAGCGCGCCCACGAGGTACGCGGAGCCTTCGAACCCCTTCTCGTCGAAGGCCGGTCCGCCGCGGATGTGTGCGTACGTGGCGCATACGGGCGCACTTGGCCGCGCCGAGACGAGCGCGATCGCGCCGCAGCCGAGCTCGAAGCGCTCGATGGGCAGCACGAGCTCGGGAACGCGCTTCGAACGAATTTTCTCGGCGTGGTTCACGCGTGCTTCCTCCTCGACTTCGCAACCTTCGACCGCTTCTTCTGCGGACGACCGTTGCGCGGAGTGCACCATCCGACGACGCGCCGGCTCGGCGTGAGCAGCTTGCGCGCCGTCTCGCGCACGAAAGCTGCGTCCGTCCCGCGGATCCTGTCGATCGTCTCGACCGCCAGTCGCCAGTGCGCGTCCGTCGCGAACTCGCCGATTTCCTCGGCCAGATCGGACACCGTCTCGCTCTCGTACGCTTCGCCCGCGGCGAGCATGCGCTTCGCGCGGTCGAGCTCCTTCAGCGGAACGAGCTCGTCGCGGAGGCGCGCGATTTCGGCTTCGATCGCGGCCTCGAGTTGGACGGGTTCGGTGCCGAGGGCGCACTCGCCGAACACCCAGAACGCGCCAGCGTCGACGCGCGCGTCGTTTTGCGTCGACACGCTCGTCGCGAGGCCCCGCTCGAGCACGATCGACCGGTGCAGGCGCGACATGCGGCCTCCCGACAGGATCATCGAGACGAGATCGAGCGCGTAATCCTCCTGCGAACCGACCTTGGCACTCGGCCAGCCCATGCACAGCCGCTTGCCATCGTCGGGCCACGTCATCGTCACGCGCTGCTCGCCCATGGGCTCGGTCGGATTCGGCCGCCAACAGTCCGCTATCGCGTAGTCGGCGCCGCGGGGAATGGAACCGAAGTGGCGTCGCACCGACTCGAACGCCTCGTCGGGATCGATGTCGCCGCAGATCACGAGCGTGGCGTTGCCCGGGTGATAGAAGCGCGCGTAGTAGTCGCGCATGTCCGCGTGCGACAGGCCCTTCAGCGTGTCCGGATAGCCGATCACGGGACGCCGGTAGGGGTGACGCGGGAACAACGCGGCCTGGACGAGTTCCGAGAGGTTGCGCCACGGGTCGTCGAGGCCCATCGACAGCTCCTCGAGCACGACCTTCTTCTCGGACTCGTACTCGACCGGGTCGAGCAGCAGGTCGCGCATGCGATCCGCCTCGATCTCGAGCGCCTTTTCCCAGCGGTCGCTGGCCAGTTCGAACCAGTAGGCCGTGTGATCCGACGACGTGAATGCGTTGTTGCTGCCGCCGAGCTGCGTCGTGACGAGGTCGATCGCGCCCTTCCCGAAGTGCTTCGAGCCCTTGAACATCATGTGTTCGAGGAAGTGCGAGACACCGGCCTCGTGCTCGTGCTCGTTGCGCGCGCCGACCTTGTACCAGAGCATCACCGCCACGACCGGATCGAAGTGACGCTCGACGAGCAGCACTTTCAGGCCATTGTCGAGCGAACGCTCCTCGATCCTCGCGCCCGCCTTCACGGCGGTTCGGCTCGGTCTCCTCGCGTGCGAGCTCATCGAGTCTTCCTTTGCACGCGACCAACCGGACTGCGCGGGCCGCCCTTCTCCTTCTTCGGCGGTTTCGGCCCGAAGCGCACACGCGGCTCGCGCTCGCGGGCCGCACCCGGCACCAGCCTGCCGCCGCGGACGAGCTCACGCGCGTAACCGCGCTTCTTCGGGAAGCGCTTGTTCGCCCGGGGAGCGGCATCGAGGCCCATGGACGTCTGACCCTTGATCAACGCTTCGACCTCGCGGTTCAAGAGCTCGCGCCAACGCCCCGGCTTCAGTCCGCGATCGTCGAGCGGCCCGATGCGCACGCGCCGCAGATCGGTGACCTTGTACCCGAAGCGCGCGAACACGCGCCGGATCTCGCGGTTCATGCCTTCGTGGATCGTGAGCGTCAACTGCGACGCATCCGCCGTCCGACGATCGACGAGGATGCGCGCGCCCGACGTGCGGCCTTCCGACAAGTGCACGCCTTCGCGGATCTTCTGCACGGTGTCGTCGTCGATGCGCCCGGCGACACGCACGACGTACGTCTTGTCGATGCCGTAGCGCGGGTGCATGATCTTGTTCGCGAAGTCGCCGTCGTTCGTGAGGATGATCAGGCCCTTGCTCTCCTCGTCGAGCCGGCCAACGGTGTAGATGCGGCCCTTCGCCGGATCCGTGACGAGGTCGACGGCTCGCGGTCGCGTCTCGCGCGGCTCGTTCGTGCACACCACGCCGGACGGCTTGTTGAGCAGGTAGTAGCGCCGCCGCGCGTCTTTCTGCTTCAAGTAGACGCCGTCGATCTCGACCTTGTGCTTCTCGGGGTCGATCTTGGTGCCGAGTTCGGTCACCGACTGGCCGTCGACGGTCACCTGTCCGGTCATGATCAGCTCGTCGCACTTGCGCCGCGAAGCGACGCCGTGATCGGCGAGGTACTTGTTCAAGCGCACGAGCCGCGGTTCACCCACGAATTCGGCCGGCATCTCCGCGGCGTCCTCGGCGAGCACGGGGATCGGTTTCTTGGGCGCGTCGTTGCGGCGGCGCGGTCGTTTGTCGTTCGTCATGTTGTTCTCAACTACGCGTCGCGACGCGCATCACCTTCAGCGGACCATCGTGAGCCGTGATCGTGTGCCGGCCGGTGCTCGCCGGAACGAGCCACAGGTCGCCCGTCGCGACGACGGACTGCGAGCGCGCCTTGTCCCCGGTCACGAGCGAGCCGCGGCCCTGCAGCACGACGTACAAGAGCGCGATGCCCTCGGTGTCGAACGCGCGCTGGCCGCTGATCTCGTACAGGTCCATCGCGAAGCACGGCGCGGACACCAGTTCGGCTCGACGCGCGTGCGGGTCCAGCGACTCGAAGCTCGCGGCTCGCGGCCTGGGCGCTGCGTGAACGTCGGTCGCAGCGACGGCTTCCTTCGGCTGCAGCGCGCGCGGCTTGCCGTCGAGCCCCGCGCGATCCCAGTCGTACAGGCGATGCGTCGTGTCGGCGTTCTCCTGCACTTCGAGCAGCGTGATCCCGCCGCCGATCGCGTGCACCGTTCCGCCGGGGATGAACGCGATGTCGCCGCGCCGCGCCGGCCATTCGAGCACGTGCTGCAAGACGTCGCGCTTCGCCGCCGTCGCCGTCAGGTGCGCGTGCGTCGTGCCGGGCCGCAGCCCGATCCAGAGTTTGCTCTCGTGGTCCGCGCCGAGGATGTACCACGCTTCGCTCTTCCCCTCGCCGAGCGGCCCGCGCGTACCCGACGGCGGATGCACTTGCACGCTGAGCGGCTCGGACGCGTCGAGGAACTTCACGATCAGCGGAAAACGGCCTTCGGGCGTGAGCTTCGCGTCGCCCATCAGATCGCGCGCTCGATCGCGCACGATCTCGGTCAGCGAGGCGCCCTGCCACGGACCCGACGAGACGATCGACACGTAGTCGGCGCGATCGACGAGCTCCCACGTCTCACCGATCGGACCCGTCCCCGGCAACTTGATCCCGACCGCGCCCTCGAGACGCCGCCCGCCCCACACTTTCTCGAGGCAGATGCGGTCGAAGCGGAGCGGTTCCTTCAGGGTCGTGGGACGGTTCGTCGGGCTCATCGGGGCCGCAGAGAGTAACGCAAGGGCCGCGAAAACACGCCTTTCGGTCCGTCTCGGGCACGAGTGGCGGTCCCTTGTCACCGCGGACTCCGGTGCCAGAGCAGTTCTGAGCCTCAGGCCGCCTCCGCGTTTGGTGGGCATGCGCTGACCGACGCACACGCGCAATTCCGTCGCGGCCTGTGTGGGGTCTAACGAAACCTCTTCCGCTTTGGCGTAGTCCATCGAGCGGATGAGCGGCCGTCTCCTGGTGCCCCCTCGGGGGCGAGGAGATGGCGATGAAAGGTACGAGGAAGCCCGTGCTCACGGCGGGCGGTGAGCCCGGTACTCCGGGCGAGGCGCCCGCCGTGACGGGCAACGGATCGTCGAAGCGATACAGCGTGGCGAAGCGCAAGGCGCTCTTGTCCGAGCTCGAGGCGAGCGGCGAGAGCTTGGCCGCCTTCTGCTCGCGTCACGGCGTGAGCACGGCGACGATCTGCGCCTGGCGCAAGCGCCTGCGCACGCAGGGCGAGCAGGGCCTGGTCGCGCGCAAGTTGGCAGTGCTGCTACATCACTTGTGGAAGACGGGTGAAGTGTACGACGCGTTTCATCTGGCCAAGAAGCGTGGCGAGCCCGTGCCGGCCTGATCTGCGCTCACTCCCGAACAATCGCTCTCCAACAATTCGATTCACGCATCGGTCTCACCCTGTACACCGCCCGTCCCTAGTGACCGCGCGGATGTTCTTGTGCCTCGAGCACGCTGCGTAGATCGCAGCATCTGGTCGGACGGACCCCCTCATGCTCCGCGCCCACAGTGGCGCCTCGACGAGT